>JBDQJI010000045.1:0-29545 GCA_040263875.1 Alphaproteobacteria bacterium | reverse complement strand
TGTAAACGCCTACAACTTCGCACGCAGACTAAAAACCTTGAAAGGTCTCACCCCATTCGAATATGTCTGCAAAGTCTGGACTGAAGAGCCTGATCGGTTCAGACTAAATCCGACCCATCAATCTCCGGGACTAAACAGTTAGCGTCATGCGTCGGCATTTACTGGTGCCTCCATCGCAGAGACCGGCAAAGCCAGAGGTTGCTGCTGCTGAGGACTTGCTTCCGCAGCACCACCCAACAAAGCTGCAAGTCCGCCAGCACCGCCCATTTCGCCTGCACCGCCAAGTAGTCCGGCGAGCGGCGACGCAGCAGCGGCATCACCTGCCTCAGGGTCCAGCAGAAGTTCCGGCGGCGCGCCAAGTTCCCTTGCCAGATAGCGGATGGCTTCAGGCAGGTTGATGGTCTGCGCCGCCGCCGGGCCAAGGCCGAGCGAAGTTTGCAGCCATTCCAGCGTCGCCAATGCATCCATCCGGCGTTGACTATCAGCCAAGGGCGAGCGGTATTGCAGACGGACCGACCGGCCATCCACGCGGATGTCCGGGATTTCACCCCGACGCCGAAGGATCGCAATCGCCCGGTCGATGAGCGGGGTCAGCAGTTCAGCCTGCAAACGTCCATATACGGCGCCCAGCAGCCGGGCCATTTCTGTGGAACGCTCGACAACTTCAGTTGCTGTCATGCGCGGGCCATCAATGGCACCAAGCTTATCTGACAGCAGGGCATGGCGAATACGGGCGCGGAGGTCATCCAACACCAACTGCGATATATCGAACTTGCCCGGCGCTTCAAGTGGCGAAAGGCCAGCGGAGCCAACCGCCTTCGGGATAATCGCACCTGGTTTCAAGCGGATGTTTGCCGGGTTCAGCACCCCATCATCATCCGCCTGCCACATGCCTGTGACGGCGATGGAGGCGTTTTTCAGCACCAGCTCCACCACCTTGTTCGCAGTTTTGATATCCGGCAGCGCTTTCATCACCGGGGACCGGCCATAAACCTCCCCCGGTGCCTTCATCCAGCGAAATGCCAAGAATGGAGAAGCATCCAGCGCCCGGTCCGCTAACATAGCGTCTGCCTCAGCGCCCTCGGCTAGGATGGCACGGTAGCGAAAGCGGTTCTGCTCCGGTTCAACGGCTTCGATCACCCAAATATCCGCACCAACATCACCAGCGCTATCCTCTGGCAACGATTTCAGGCCAGGTGCGCCTGGGAACCTGCGTCGAATATCTGAAGGCTTGAGCCGCGCCTTCCGCATAACCCGTTCGATCCGGCCATTCGGGCCTTCGCCGAGCGTGCATTGACCAAGCGGCAGAGCACGAAAGCGAAAAGCGCTGGCCGCACCAATCGCCTCCTCCTCAAGCATCAAGCAGGCAGACCCCCCGATCACCAGATCAAGAAAGGCCTGATGCACTTCCACCATCAGGTTTGAGCGCTCGAGATGCGCCTGAATACCGGCTTCCGTTTGCTTCAGCATGGCGTCGACCGGCGCTCGTTCTGCTTCCGGAACCTGCTCCCCACCGGAGAGTGAAAACCACTTGCCGCCGGATGGCGTTAAGCCCGCAAGCAGGCTGGCGGCGAGTTGATCAACCGCATCTGGGGCCGTGCCGTCGAACAATGCGTCATTGGACACACTTGTGGCGGACTGGCCATCGCCATCGCCGTTTTGGCCGGGCAGTGTGTAGGCGTAACAATCGTTCCAAAGCCGGGTCCAGCGGCTGCGTTTTTCTTCAGCAATGCGATACCGGCGACGGACGGCTTCGACTGTCAGCGCCCCTTCGCTTGTGGCCTCGATATCTGAACCAGCCATAGGCTTGGGTGATTTCTGGTTGGGCGGCATGCTTATTCTCCCAGAAGCGTGCGCCGTTGCGGTGCGGACGCATTGGCCTGCAACACACCCCGCGCGCTGGTTTCAATGAAGCCCAGGCGACCACGACGGCGCCGCTCCAGGCTTTCTTTGCGGGCCTTAGCTTCTTCTGCCGCCGGGTCCGCTTCGGGCGGAGCGGGCGGTAATGGGTCATCGGGGATAGAGCCGAATAGCGCTCCCATGGTTATATCTCCTAAGGGTCAAGGGTCCTGGCCTCCGCAACACAAAAAAGCGCCCGTCTGCGGTTCAGTAAACGGGCGCCATATGTTGTGTAATAGAAGCCTAAATAGAAAACGCCCGCTGCAAGGAGCCTCACAGCGGACGTACTTCTGGCGTCACGGATCATATATGGGGATGGTCATTCCGCATGTCAAGAACTTTACGCGAACATTTATTCGACTGCAGGGTTTTATAGAGGCCATAGGGCGTCGCCGCTGCCCAAGGGCTCAACCCTAACAGCCGCTTCGCCATGCGCATGCAATCCGCACCGCGCCACGAGCGGCGACCGGGCTGCACAGCGATAGGCGTGATCGTGGCACCATTGGCTTCAAGCTGCGCCAGCACTGGCTTTAAAGGGCCATCAATTACCCGAAGTTCCGCGCGATGCAGCAGTGGATCAAGCGTTACGGCGAAGTCATCCGTCGCCAAGATGACAAAGCAATGGCGGAAACCACGACGCAGCAGCCAGGCCAATGGGCCAGAACCATGATCGGTAAACACAAGGTAGCCGTATTGGAAGCGATGGATACTTGTTTGCATTTTGTTCTCCTATAAAATAACGCCTTTAGCCCGAAGCGGAGTCGTTAAACGGTCCATCGCTTCTTCCCATAGCTGTGCGGCCGCTTCTTCTGATGGGATAAGGCCGTTTGGCCGGCGCTGCCTCAACCCGAACCGCGCAGCGACCTGGGCATGGCGTGCTGCCAGTGTTCCGGCCCGCATCAGGCGCTCGAACGCGTTCAGCACATCCGCTGCTTCACACGGGCGCTGCGTTGGTTTCAGGCTTGGCTGGCCACGCGCACCAGCCAGCATTAGCGCGGTGTTTGCAGAGGCCCAGAACCAGGCATCTTCTGCATCATTAAACAATTCATAGGGGGCGGTATTCCCTGATTTCAGGGCGTATCGGCGTTTAGACATCGATCTCTCCACGGATTAATGGCGACGATCGATATATAGGTATGTTCTATCTTTGTTTCGATGCAAAAATGAGAACAAAAGTAATATTTTTTAAGATTCCTGCAACACCGCGCTCTACAGCCATAAAGCGATGGCACTTCACTTATCTGAATTAATCTCGGACAGCCGCAATCATATAATTCATGGATACGTCCGGGCTGAGACGCCAGTCACCCGTCAGCGGCTCATAAACCGCCCCCTCTGTTCGCAGAACCCTTAGCCCTTCGGTGCGGAGCGGTCGGGCCAGTTCTGACGGCTTCATGAACTTCCGCCAGTCATGGGTCCCGCGTGGCAGCCACCGCAGCACGTATTCAGCGCCGAACTTTGCAAGCGCCAATGATTTGACGGTCCGATTGATGGTGGCAGCGATCAAAAGGCCGCCAGGGGCAACCATTTCTGCGGCAGCACGCATAAACACATCCGGGTCCGGCACATGCTCAACCACCTCAAGCGCTGTCACGATATCGAACTTGGCACCACTAGCCGCCACGGCCTCTGCCGTCTCCAGCCGATAATCTATCGTCAATCCCGAATCAGCAGCGTGTGCGCGGGCCACGCCCAAATTCTCCTCTGTCACGTCCAATCCCGTGACATCTGCGCCAAGTCGCGCCAACGGTTCTGATATCAACCCGCCACCACATCCAATATCCACTGCTGTCATGCCAGAAAGCGCGCGCGGTCCTTCCGCGACGCCGAAATTGTATTGCACAGCGTTCATAACGAACCGCATTCGCGCTGGGTTCAGCCGGTGGAGCGGTCGAAACGGCCCATCGGGGTCCCACCATGATTCGGCGATTGCCGCGAACTGCGCGGCCTCACGCGGGTCTACCGCGCCTTGAACTTGGGCTTGTATATCGGCGGGCATAACGATTTCCGGCCTTTCTTCTGGTTTCAGCGCTTGCGGGCGCCGGAACTCCAAAATATGTTGCGAGCAATCCCGACGGCAACTTCTGACAGCCCAATCGGTCCGCGCAGTTTGCGGGCCGGGGCCAAAGGTATTCTCTCGTGGCGCGCATTGTGCAGAAATTCGGCGGCACTTCGGTGGCTGACCTTGATCGTATCCGCAATGCAGCCGGGCGGGTCAAACGCGCCGTTGACGCAGGCGACCAAGTCGCTGTGGTGGTCTCCGCCATGTCCGGTGAAACGAACCGGCTGGTAGACTTGGTCCGCGCAGCCTCCCCCCTCCATGACGCCCGTGAGTATGATGCAGTCGTCGCATCTGGGGAGCAGGTGACAGCTGGTCTGATGGCGTTGGTCCTGCAGGAGCTGGGCGTACCGGCACGTTCCTTCCTTGGTTGGCAAATTCCACTGCACACAGATGGCCTACATGGCCGCGCCCGCATCATGGATGTGGAAGGCGGGCTATTGATGGAGCGATTAGGGCAAGGCCAGGTCGCCGTGATCGCAGGATTCCAAGGCGTCAGCCCAGAGAACCGCATCACAACCCTTGGCCGGGGCGGATCAGACACAACGGCAGTTGCGCTTGCCGCCGCAATCAAAGCTGATCGTTGCGAAATTTATACGGATGTTGACGGCGTCTACACGACCGACCCTCGCATTGTGCCCAAGGCCCGCAAGATCAACCGCATCACCTACGAGGAGATGCTGGAGCTGGCGTCCCAGGGTGCGAAAGTGCTGCAAACGCGCTCTGTCGAAATGGCCATGAACCACAATGTGCCGGTTATGGTCCTGTCCAGTTTTGAAGATAAACCCGGCACCCTGGTAGCCCACGAAGAAGTGGGGGAGAATGCGGATATGGAGAATGAGGTCGTCACCGGCATCGCCTATGACAAAAATGAGGCGAAGATCACCCTGGTCAATGTTGCAGACCAGCCGGGCATCGCCGCGTCCATCTTCGGCCCGCTGTCTGAAGCTGAAATCAATGTGGACATGATTGTCCAGAATGTTTCGCCGGATGGTGAGACGACAAACATGACCTTCACTGTGACGGAGGCGGACTTTGACCGCGCCTTGGCCATGCTGGAAAGCCGCAGGGATGAACTGAGATACCAACAGATCCTGGCAGACCGGAACGTGGTAAAGATTTCTGTCGTCGGCGTCGGCATGCGCAGCCACGCGGGCGTCGCTCAGCGGATGTTCAGCGCCCTTGCAGAACGCAGCGTCAATATCCAGGTGATCTCTACGTCTGAAATTAAAGTCAGCGTGCTGATCTCCGAAGACTATCTTGAACTTGCCCTGCGCGCGCTGCACACCGCCTACGGCCTGGACGCAACCGAATCACTGGAAGCCTGATGACCGCCATGAACCGCGCTGACGCCCTGAAACAGATCCAAACGCTTTCTGAACGCGGTCGCGCCTTGCTGGGTGTGGAGCATGCCATTCTTGGCGGTGCCATGACGTGGGTATCCGAACGCAAGCTCGTCGCCGCGATCTCAAACGCTGGCGGGTTCGGTGTGATCGCATGCGGTTCAATGACAACAGACCTGCTGCGTGCGGAAATCCAGGCGACCCAGGCGCTCACCCAAAAACCGTTCGGCGTGAACCTCATCGTGATGCACCCGGATTTGGATGCGCTGATCGAGGTTTGTGGCGAAGAAGGCGTGGGCTGTGTTGTGCTAGCGGGCGGAATCCCGCCTCGCAAAGCCATGCGCCGCGTGAAAGAATTGGGCGCTACGTTGATAGCACTGACACCAGCGCTTGGGATCGCCAAGAAACTCATCCGTGACGGTGCCGATGCGCTCGTGATTGAGGGCACAGAAGCGGGTGGCCATATCGGCCCCGTATCCACATCCGTCTTGGCGCAGGAAATCCTGCCAAATGTGCAGGATGTTCCTGTGTTCGTAGCAGGCGGCATTGGTCGTGGTGAAGCAATGCTCTCATATCTGGAAATGGGTGCTGCCGGTTGCCAGCTCGGTACCCGCTTCGTCTGCGCTACAGAAAGCGTTGCACACCCAGATTTCAAGAAAGCATTCTTCAAGGGCTCGGCCCGTGATGCGACGGCAAGTGTCCAGGTTGACCCACGCTTCCCCGTTATTCCTGTGCGCGCGCTAGCAAATAACGCCACCCGCAAATTCGCTGAAACCCAGCATGAAGTCATCGCCCGCTGGCGCTCTGGTGAGTTAGACCAAAAGGCTGCGCAGCTAGAAATCGAACACTTTTGGGCGGGCGCGCTTCGCCGTGCGGTGATCGATGGCGACGTGGAGAACGGTTCGCTGATGGCAGGCCAGAGCGTTGGCATGGTCACGGCTGAGCAACCGACCGCAGAAATCATTCAAGCTCTCGTCGACCAAGCGGCGGATGCGCTGATCCAGCGCGCTGCCGGGGCCGCATAGGCGCGCGGTGGCGGAGGGGGAACAGACCGGCTGGCGTCATATGCTCCGCGCCGTTCGCGATGCCGTTGCCATGGATGCGACGGCGGCGGAAAGCCTGACCCAGGCCGTCGCAGTTATCGCCGACGCCCTCGCGGCAGATGTGTGTTCACTCTACCTACAGCAGCGCGATGGCGCGATGATCCTGGCTGCGACACACGGCCTTCGCCCAGATGCAGTATTCCGCACGAGACTAAGCGGCGGTGAGGGTCTTGTTGGCGTCGCAGCCGCATCCCACCGCCCCGTCGCGATCCGGGATGTGCAGACCCACGAGGCCTTCGCTTATCGGCCTGAGACAGGCGAAGATCCATACAGCACATTCCTTGGCGCACCGCTGCTGCGCGGCGGCGCTGCCGTTGGTGTACTTGTTATCCAGCATGCCCAAGACCGATCTTACTCGGGTGATGATATTGAAGCCGTTGCCATCGTCGCCGCACTTATGGCCGAAGTCGCGGCAGACCCAGATTTTGCAGCCTTTGTTGCCGCCGGTGCCGCCGCCCCTGCCGCCCGCTTAACGGGCGCACGCCTTTCCCCTGGTCTCGCCATTGGCGTCGCTGCACTTCGTGACCCGCCATTGCCGATCCAACGCATGGTGGCAGAGGACGAATCAGAAGAACTGCGCCGCCTCGCTCAAGGCGTTGACCGCATGCGGAATGAGCTCGACACGCTGCTGGATGATCCAAGCCTGGATCATGCAGGCGAGCATCGGGATATCCTCGACGCATTTCGCCTTGCCGCCAGTGATGATGGATGGATCCGCCGTATCCGCGCGGGCATCGCCAATGGCATGACGGCAGAGGTCGCAGCGCGCCGGGTGCAGACCGAAGCGCGCATCCGCATGCGCAGGGCGCAGTCAGCCTATCTGCGTGATCGGCTGGCGGATATGGATGATCTGGCAGGACGGCTCGTCCGTGCTATCGCTGCCCAGTCAGGCGATGACGGCATGCATGCACTGCCGCCAAACGCGATCCTATTCGCCCATGCGCTTGGCCCTGCCGAAGTGCTGGAGCTTGACCGGGAAGCGCTCGCCGGACTGGTGCTGGAAGAAGGGTCGGCCTCCTCCCATGTCGCCGTCGTCGCCCGGGCGCTTGGCATTCCGGCCATTGGCGGCACGGGCAATGCCTTGGCGGGCGTGCAGCCAGGCGATCCAATCGTGCTAGATGCAGATCGTGGGCAGGTTCTATTACGACCAGCCAATCAGGTGATGGCCAGTTTTGAATCCGCTGTCGCCGCTAAAGCCGCCCGAAAGGCCAGCTACGCGTTCCTTGGTGATG
Source organism: Alphaproteobacteria bacterium (assembly GCA_040263875.1). Classification (GTDB taxonomy): domain Bacteria; phylum Pseudomonadota; class Alphaproteobacteria; order Bin95; family Bin95; genus VMCJ01. The sequence goes on along the minus strand of JBDQJI010000045.1, from coordinate 21,909 downwards.
CGCCGAGCCGGACGCTGGATGGCGAAGGCATCGCCGTTCTCGCCAATGCGGGCCTGCTGCTCGATGTTGAATCGGCTGTGGCTGAGGGGGCGGAAGAAATCGGGCTGTTTCGCACCGAGCTATCCTTCCTTGGCCGCGCTGGGCTACCGACGGCTGAGGAACAAATCGCGCTATATCGGGAAGTGCGTGACATCGCTGGCAACAGGGCCATCGCATTTCGCACATTTGACCATGGCGGCGATAAAACGCCAGCGTCCCTGGCAGGAACGCGGGAGAACAATCCCGCCCTTGGCTGGCGGGCGCTTAGGATCGCGCTTGATATGCCGGAGACCTTGCGCAGCCAGCTTTATGCGCTCGCCGTCGCGGCATCAGACGGGCAGCTAGATGTCATGTTTCCAATGGCTGCAGAGGCGGCAGAGATTTCTGCTGCACGCGCAGTATTGCGTGGTGCCCTGGAACAGGCAGAGGCAGATGGCGCCGCCCCCGCAAAGGTCCGGGTCGGCGTCGCGATTGAAACACCCTCCCTGGTTTGGCAAGGGGAGACTGCACTGCGCCGGGTCGATTTCGCGACCATTGGCACCAATGACCTGCTGCAGTTCGCCTTTGCTGCTGATCGCGACGGCGTGCGCATGTCTGAACGTTATGACGCGCTCTCACCGCCAGCGTTAGCGATGCTGCGCCATGTCGTGCAGTCAGCCAAGCGCGCCAATACGCCGCTATCAGTTTGCGGTGAGATGGCGAGTGACCCGCTTGCGGCAATTGCGTTGATTGGCCTTGGCGTGCGTCGATTGTCTGTGGCACCCGCTGCAGTCAAGCCAATCCGGGCGGTTGCGGCACATATTGATGCTGCTGAAGCAGCGGTGCTGATTGAGGAGCTGATTGGCTCAGAAGAGCATAGCGTGCGTGATCAGGTACGGGAATTTGCTGAATCTGCGGATATCCCCATAGACGAACAGTATTAACCCGTTGCCGCGAGCCCCAGGGCATTGTAAAAATGGCGCTAACACAAGACAGATACGTTTGCTGTGATCCCCTATTTTGGATCGCAGTAACCCGGGGGCCGTGAGCTGTCAGCATAGCAATTTGTAGGTTTTCACGTGGCGGGTAAAAGCAACCTTAAACTATGGGTTGTCGCAGGGGACGCGAGTTTCGCGGGGCCGAAGCCTTCAGTGCTGCCTGGTGAATCTGTTGGCCTCTTCTTACGGTTGCTGCGTGAACGTGCTGGCCTGACAATCCAAGAAGCCGCTGCACAGGTCCGTATTCGCGAAGCGTACATCCAAGCCATTGAAGATGATCGCTTCGAGTCGCTGCCGGGCCGGGCTTACGCGCAGGGCTTTGTGCGCGCCTATGCGGAATTCCTCGGCGCTGACGTCGAATCCACAGCCCGCGCCGCCATCGAAGATATCGGCAAACTCCCAGCACCCGCCCATCGCGCCCGCAAGCCTGAAACGGAACGTGCGTCCCGCGCTGCCCCACTGGCTGCAGCCGCTATCTGCTTAGCGCTGGCAGGGTATGTCTATTGGTACTTCGAGAATACCAAATCCCGCTTCGAGGACGCCGCCCAGACTCTTGCACGGGTCGACGCGCCAGACTTCGTGGAAGGTTCCGAGCCGCGCAGCACAATTGCGACCGGGCCATACCGCCCATTCCCCGATGCAGTGCCACCGTCTGAACGCACGACAGTCGCGCGTGCCCAGGCCCCCGTGGCCACCCGCCAGACAAGCGGCGCCCCTTTGCCGCCGAGTCGCAGCAATCCTGGTGCAGTCCGCTATGCCGCACCGGATCAACCACGTTCAAGGCCTACAGGAAATGTGGGCGCAGCGCCTTTGCCGGACTCCGGAAATCTTGCAGCCGGATTGCCTGAGCCGAGGCTAGCGGTGCCGCAAGCCTCACCGCGTTGGTCCATTCCAGCCCCCGGGCCTGCCATGGCATCCACGGATGTTAGAGGCGCGCCGCGCTACAACGCTAATCCGGGCGCTGCCTATGCCGCGACACCGCCGCATGCTTCAGGTCTCGTTGTGCTGCATGCAGTGGACGATACCTGGATCGAGATTAAGTCTGTGAAGACCGGACGGGTGATGTTCTCCCGCGTATTGCGCCAGGGTGAACGCTATTCCGCCCCGGATCGGCGCGGCCTAATCATGACGACCGGCAATGCCGGTGGCCTTGAAATTCTGGTGGATGGGCGCGCTGCGCCATCACTTGGCGGGCACGGCAAAGTGGTTCGTGACGTTCGCCTTGAAGGCCACGCCCTGCTGACCGACCGACATTAGCGACAGCGTGTTTCGCGCGCGCCCCGCGTAAGCGGCGCCTGATGCAGACCGAACCTATTTTCACCCCGGTTTGGCCTTTATCAAAGCAACGTTATATATCCCTATAGCATCGCGCTAACTCAGCGCCTCCACGATCCTCCAAGGGAGCCAGCTTCATTATGAGCGTTCGGCCTTACCGCGACATTCACCGCCGTAAATCCCGTCAGATCATGGTTGGGAATGTGCCCGTCGGCGGCGATGCACCGATCACCGTGCAGACCATGACCAATACCCTGACATCGGACGCCAAAGCGACCATCGCCCAGATCCGGGCAGCGGAAGACGCAGGCGTTGATATCGTGCGCGTGTCCTGCCCAGACCAAGAATCAACTGCGGCGCTTAGGGAAATCGTTGACGGCTCCAATGTGCCAATTGTGGCGGATATCCATTTCCACTACCGCCGCGCCATTGAAGCGGCGGAAGCAGGCGCTGCCTGCCTGCGCATCAACCCTGGCAATATCGGCTCTTCAGAACGTGTGCGCGAAGTCGTGCAGGCCGCGAAAGATCATGGTTGCTCCATGCGGATTGGCGTCAACGCTGGCAGCCTCGAGAAAGAACTGCTGGACCGATATGGCGAACCCTGCCCGGAAGCGCTGATTGAGAGCGCGCTGACGCACGCAAAAATCCTGGAAGATCACGACTTCCACGAATTCAAAATCAGCGTGAAGGCCTCTGATATCTTCCTGGCCGTCGCAGCCTATCAAGGCCTAGCGGATGCCTGTGATTATCCGCTGCATCTTGGCATCACGGAAGCTGGCGGCTTGCGCACCGGCACAGTGAAAAGCGCCATCGGCATAGGCTCCATGTTGTGGGCTGGGATCGGCGATACGATCCGCGTGTCGCTGTCCGCCGATCCGGTTGAGGAAGTCAAAGCCGGATTTGAGATGCTGAAAGCGCTGGGACTGCGCCATCGCGGCGTCAACGTTATTTCCTGCCCATCCTGTGCCCGCCAACAGTTCGACGTGATCAATACCGTGACGGTGCTGGAAGAACGCCTTGCCCATATCGCGACGCCAATGACTGTCTCCGTGATCGGGTGCGTCGTTAACGGCCCCGGTGAAGCGCGGGAGACGGACCTAGGCGTTACGGGCGGCGGCAAGGGCACGCATATGGTCTATGTCGGCGGCCTGCCAGACCATCGTATTACAGATGTTGATCTGGTTGACCATCTGGTAGAGCAGATTGAGCAGAAAGCCCGTGAGATCGACGCCGAGCGTGCAGCCGTCGCAGCTGAGTAACCATTTGAATTAGTATATCATACTGAAAGGTATGTCCATCATGTCCGTTCGCCCAGTCCGCGGAACCGTTGATCTGTTTCCTGACGATTCGCGCCGCCATCGTCGCGTCTCTGAGACTGCGCGTGAGTTGGCGGAGCGGTACGGCTTCGGCGAAATCAACACGCCAATCTTTGAGTTCACAGACGTATTCGCACGGACCCTTGGCGACGTGTCCGACGTGGTGACCAAGGAGATGTACACGTTCGAGGATCGCGGCGGCGAACGCCTAACGCTACGGCCAGAAAACACGGCCGGCGTCATGCGGGCCTTTATCGCGGCCAAACTGCAAAACGCGCTGCCGCTCAAATATTTCTATTCCGGCCCGATGTTCCGCTACGAGCGCCCGCAAAAGGGCCGCCAGCGCCAGTTCCACCAAATTGGTGTCGAGCTGTTTGGGGCTCCTGGCCCGGCTGCCGATGTCGAAGTGATCGCACTTGGTGCGCAAGTGTTGGCCGCCCTCAATATGCTTGACCAAACGGTTCTGCACCTGAACACCCTTGGCGACACGCCGAGTCGCGACGCCTACCGTGCAGCACTCATCGACTATTTCTCCGGCCATAAAGACCAGCTTTCCGAAGACAGTCTGGGTCGGCTGGAGAAAAACCCTCTGCGCATCCTCGATTCCAAGGACAAGAACGACCGTGCCATCGTGGACGCAGCCCCTGTGTTCGACGATTACCTAACCAGCGAAGCCGCAGACTTCTTCGCTGAGGTGCGCCAAGGCCTGGACGATCTGGGCGTCGCTTATATCCGCGACCCACGCTTGGTGCGCGGCTTGGACTATTACTGCCACACTGCGTTCGAGTTCGTGACAGATGCACTAGGCGCTCAAGGCACCGTCATTGGCGGTGGTCGATATGACGGGCTGGCTGAGATTATGGGCGGGCCTGCGACTGCAGGCGTTGGCTGGGCTGGCGGTATCGAGCGCCTGGCAATGCTGGCCGACCAGACCATGGAAGAACTGGAGGCACCGCGCCCAGTTGCGCTGGCACCCATCGGCGACGCGGCGGATCGACGGCTCCGGCAATTGGCTTATGAGCTGCGCGGTGCCGGGATTGCGACCGACTTAGGCTATTCCGGCAATCTGAAGCGCCGCATGGCGCGCGCTGCCAAAGTGAACGCCCATACCGCCATCATCCTTGGTGATGATGAGCTGGAGAAGGGCGTGGCCACAATCCGCGATATGGAATCTGGTGAGCAGCAGGAAGTCCCGCTAGATGGGATCGCCGCAGCGCTGGCGGCCCGGTCATGAGTTTCGACGAAAAGCTTCAGCAAGTCCTCGAGCGGGTCGATGAACTTTCGTCCCGTATGGCAAGCGAAACATTCGATGCAGACGATTTCGCCAATCTCAGCCGTGAATATAGTGAGCTTGAACCGGTCGCGGAGGCCGTTCGTGCGCTGATGGCCCATAAGGAGGAATTAGCCGGCCTTAGCGAGATTCTGGATGACCCCGAATCCGACAAAGAAATGCGCGACCTGGCAGCGATGGAGCAATCGGAGCTTGCAACGCAGATAACGGCAGCAGAGCACGACGTACGGATCGCGCTCCTGCCCAAGGATGTTGACGACGAACGGAATGCTATTCTTGAAGTCCGCCCTGGCACTGGCGGGGATGAGGCCGCACTTTTCGCCAGCGAACTATTCCGTATGTATCAACGCTATTCTGAGAGTGTCGGCTGGAAGTTCGAAACGCTTTCATTTGGCGAAACGGAGCTTGGTGGGCTTAAGGAAGGCATCGCAGAGATCGGTGGGCGCGGCGTGTTCGCGAAACTGAAATTCGAATCGGGCGGCCATCGCGTACAGCGCGTGCCAGTGACGGAAACCGGTGGGCGAATCCACACGTCTGCCGCGACTGTGGCCGTCCTGCCGGAGGCTCAAGAGGTCGATATTCAAATTGAGACACAGGATCTTCGTGTCGATACTTTCCGTGCCCAGGGTGCGGGCGGGCAGCACGTGAATACGACCGACTCGGCAGTGCGCATCACGCATATTCCAACCGGCACTGTCGTTAGCCAGCAGGATGAGAAGTCTCAACATAAGAATCGTGCCAAAGCGATGACCATTCTCCGCTCGCGCCTTTATGAAGCCGAGCGTGAGCGCCAAGCCAACGAACGGGCAGAAGATCGCCGTAGCCAGGTCGGGTCCGGGGATCGGTCCGAGCGGGTGCGCACGTATAATTTCCCGCAAGGCCGCGTTACGGACCATCGGATCAATCTGACACTCTATAAGATCGACCAGATCATCACCGGCCCCGGCCTTTCCGAGGTGATCGATGCACTGGTTGCCGAAGATCAGGCCGCCCGCCTCGCAGATATGGACTGATGCTGGAACGGACGCTGGCCGGCGACTGGCTCCGCAAAGCCGCTGCAGACCTGCACAGGGCTGATGTGCCACGTGCCATGGCGGAAGCAAGAACTCTGCTGGCGAGCGCAACTGGCGAGACGGCGTCATTTCTGTTCGCCCATCCAGAACGCGATTTGGCACTCTCAGAGCAGACCCAAGCAGACGCAATCCTTATTCAACGCATCAATGGCGCACCGCTCGGGCGTATTTTAGGCGTCAAAGAGTTCTGGAGCCTGCCGTTCTTGCTCTCCAACGACACATTAGAACCGCGCCCGGATACAGAAACTATCGTCCAGGCAGCACTCGACCACACGCCCTCTGCCCAACCATCTGTGCTGGATCTTGGGACAGGCACGGGCTGTATTCTGCTGGCCGTCTTGCATGACCTGCCCGCCGCGATCGGCATTGGCGTAGATCGCAGTGTTGGTGCCCTCAACACAGCCCGCACCAACGCAGAGGCCCTCAGCCTTCAGGACCGGGCGGCATTCATGGCCAGTGATTGGGGGGCGGCACTTAAACCCGGCGCGGCTGACCTCATAGTCTCCAACCCGCCATATGTCGCGACCGAGCATGGCCCAGCACCGGATATGGCTACTGCAGCGCATGATCCAGACCTAGCGCTTTATGCCGGTTCGGACGGCCTGAACGCCTATCGCGCCATTCTTCCGGACCTACCCAGACTGCTGGCACCAGGCGGCGTTGCAGTGCTCGAAATTGGCATTAACCAGATGCCACAGGTCCGTGCACTCGGCGAACAGGCGGGGCTCGAATGGGTTGAAGCGCGTCCTGACCTCGCTGGCATTCCTCGCGCGGTGATTTTTCATCAGCACCCTCAGAAATAAAGGCCTTGGCAACGCCTAGGTTTTAGGCTTACTTACATATGTGCCGGTCAAAGCTTACATGCTTCCGGCGCAGTCGATCCGTTGCACAGAATTGACGCCTTCGCCGCTTCAGGCATTTGTCTGCAGTAGCAAAGCTGATGTCAGTGTGCGTTTGCGACTATCCCCGCCAACCAATGCGGAAATTCAACATGAATCAGCGTCGTTCCCGTGGTCGGAACAATAACAATAGCGGCAATAGTAATTCTGGCGGCAATCGCGGTGGGCGCCCTAATCAGCGCAACCAGTCGTTCGACAGCAATGGGCCAGAAGGCCGGGTGCGCGGTTCTGCGACCCAGGTGCTAGAGCGTTATCTTGCCCAAGCGCGGGATGCACAAACTGCTGGCGATGGCGTACTTGCGGAAAACCTGTTTCAGCACGCCGAGCATTATTACCGCGTATTGAGCGCCTATACGGCCCAGGCCGAACAACAGCAACGTGAGCGCGCGCAATATGAAGAGCGCCGCAGCAATCGCAACCAGGGCGAAGGCGAAAACGCTGAGGCCGGTGATCGTGACCAGGGGCGCGACCAAGGCCGTGAGCAAGTGAGGGATCAAGGCCGCGACCAGGGGCGTGATAAGGCACGAGATCAAAACCGTGACCAAAATCGCGATAATAACCGTAATGAACAAAGGCGTGACGAGCAGAACCGGGCGCCACGTAGCCCAGAACCCGTCGCAGCCGAAAGTGCTGATGACACCACCGCCGCCGAGCCGCCAAGCGTTACAGCCGAAGTTCAGGCAGAGCCCGAACAAGAGCAAACCGTGGAAGCACCCGCGGCTGGAGCGGCAGAATCACCACCGCCAGCGCCACGTCGTCGCCGTGCGCCACGGGCGAAACCAGCACCGGCAGAACCCGCTGAATCCGCTCAAGCCGACAACGGTATTGACGCTGCTTTCTTGAAAGCAGAACCAAAACCACGCCGTCGCCGCAAGCCTGCAGCAGAAGCAGACGCAGCAGATTGACGCATAACCCGCTGAAGACGGCAGAATCATGGGCCAAAACCCTTGACTGTTATGGCTTTGAGCCGTATACACCGCCGCTTCCGAGTTCAACTGACATGCACCGTGAGACGATAAATGGCTAACAGCAAACAAGCTGAAAAACGCATTCGCCAAACCAACAGGCAGACGGCTGTCAATCGTATGCGGGTCAGCCGCTACCGGACCTACGTGAAAAAGGTCGAGTCGGCGCTTGAAGCGGGCAACAAGTCCAACGCGCAGACAGCGCTTAAAGAAGCGCAGCCGATCATGCACGGCGCTGTCACTAAGGGCATCATGCACCGTAACACGGTGAATCGTAAGCTTTCCCGCTTGGCAAAGCGCGTTAACGCAATGGCCTAGTCGCCGTTTCAAATAGCGACTTTTAAAACGCCGGGGCTTGCTCCGGCGTTTTTGCGTTCAAACGATATTCAGGACTTTTTCCACAGATTAAAGGACTTGGCCCGAGTCCCGCCGCAGCAATCAGAGTCAAGCTTAAAATTTACCAAAATCGTGATTCTATTCGTTGCAGCCTCCCATCATCCTAGATAGTCTGACTGTGCTTCGGGTGATGCCGATGCAATAATAACTAAGAAACGGCACGGACGACTGGGATGAAAACAAGGCGGTTACCCGCAAGGTGAAGTTTGCTTGAAGCACTCATTTCGCCAATTTGAGTAACAATATTGTTTCCTAAAGTACCGGTATAAAATCAATTTCTAATGACATGTGTTGTTAGCAAAATGCCAATGGTGGCAGTAAATTCGGGGGCGATTTTACTATGACTAAGGCTTATGCTGGCGATTTGACGCCAGCGCAGGCATGGGAATTGTTGGGCCAGGATGGCCAAGCGGTTCTCGTCGACGTGCGCACACAAGCAGAATGGCAATTTGTTGGATTAGCTGACGCCAGCAGTCACGGACGTGACGCTGCACTTATCGCTTGGCAGGTTTATCCTGATATGAGTATCAACCCAGAGTTTATAGAAGCACTCGCCGAAGCTGCGCCTGATAAGGCTGCGCCGGTCATGTTTCTATGCCGGTCAGGCGTCCGCTCCCAGGCAGCGGCCGGCGCCGCCACGGCAGCAGGTTATGCTAAAGCCTACAACATTTCAGAAGGCTTCGAAGGCAATCCAAATGCTGATCAACAACGTGGCAAAGTAGGCGGCTGGAAGGTCGCTGGCCTGCCCTGGCGGCAGGGGTAACGGCAATGGCAAGTCTTGAAGAACGCAGAAATGCCGAATGGGCCCGGATTCGCGGCCGTCTTCGCGCGGACTTTGGCGATGGCGTATTCCGCAGCTGGCTCCGCCCACTGACCCTCACCGCCGTTGACGACACCTCGGTCACCATGAGCGTGCCGACCCGATTCGTCCGCGACCGCGTGAACACTCTCTATGGCGATCGCTTACGTGAGCTGTGGCGCGCGGAAGACGATGCGATTACCGGCATTGATATCGATGTTTCACCCGAGACGGCAGGCCGCAAACCAAGCCTTATTGCTGCCCCGCCACCGGAACCGGAAGAAGTTGACGACTCGGTAGATAACCTGCTGGATGATAGCTGGTCGGATGGCGTCGCATCGCCGCTAGACCCGCGCCTATCGTTTGACAGCTTCGTGGTCGGCAAACCGAATGAATTCGCGTTCGCAGCCTGTAAGCGCGCGGCAGAAACAGAGAAACCTGCGTTCAACCCGCTGTTCCTTTATGGCGGCGTGGGACTCGGCAAGACCCATCTCATGCATGCGACAGCACTTGAGATGCGCCGCAAGTTTCCTGAGAAGCGCATCCTGTTCCTCACGGCAGAGAAGTTCCTGTATCAGTTCATCCGCGCCCTACGCGCCCGGGAAACTGTGGCATTCAAGGAGCTGTTTCGTTCTGTCGATGTGCTGATGGTTGATGACGTTCAGTTTCTGTGTGGCCGCGACGCGACCCAGGAAGAGTTCTTCCACACATTCAATGCGCTGGTTGACCAAGGCGCCCAGGTGATTATCTCGGCGGATAAGTCCCCGAATGATCTGGACGGTCTTGAAGAACGGGTCAAATCTCGCCTCGGCTGGGGCTTGGTGGCGGAAATGAACCCCACCAATTACGAACTCCGCCTGTCGATTCTCCAGGCCAAGGCTGAGGCCATAAACTTTGACGTCAGTCAGAAGGTCCTGGAGTTCGTAGCCCAGCGCATCAGATCCAATGTGCGTGAGCTTGAAGGTGCACTGACCCGCCTAGCGGCCCATGCTCAATTGGTAGGTCGTGAGATCACGGTCGAGTCGGCGAACGACGCGTTGCATGATCTGCTCCGCGCCAATGAGCGTCGAGTGACGATTGAGGACATTCAGAAAACCGTCGCTGAGCACTTCAACATCAAACTGGCAGATATGAGTTCGCCACGCCGCGCCCGGGCCGTTGCCCGACCGCGCCAAGTAGCGATGTATCTCTCAAAGCATCTGACCTCGCGCTCCCTGCCTGAAATTGGCCGGAAGTTCGGGGGGCGCGACCACACGACCGTGATGCACGCGATTCGCAAGATCGACGAGCTAACGGCGGATGATCAAACCCTGGCTGAAGATGTGCGCCTGCTCCGCCGCGGCCTTGAATCCTAATGAGCTCCTCAATCCTAAAACTGGATCAGGCTGCCAGCTTTAGAATATCCACCACTTGATCCGCGCTCGTTATCGGGCGCGGATTGGTGTGGGTCCAGCGGTCGTGCATGGAAAGCTCAGCGGCGCGCTCGAACTGATCCGGCGTGACGCCTACAGCGCTTAAGCTGCGCGGCATGCCCAGGCCTTCAATGAAATCATGCAGGACGTCAGCCGCGTCCCGGCCCGGCGCGCCCATGGCTATGGATACCAAGCTCTGCCGATTCCCATGATCCGCTGGTTTATTCCAGCGCATGACAGCCGGCAACGTCACACAAGACGTATGACCATGGGCCACACCAAATGATCCGCCAAGAATATGCCCGATGGCATGGCTAGCCCCCTTTGGCACACCGGCCTGGGTGCTGGCCATAGAAAGCCACGCGCCCATCTGGCAATCCATTCTTGCCGCCAGATCGTTTGGATCCCGCATGACCCGCGGCAACGCTTCGGCGAGGAGGGCTAGGCCGTGCAAGGATTGCGCATCTGAATAGGCGTTCGCAGATCGCGAACAGATAGCCTCAACGCAATGATCGACGGCGCGGACACCCGTGGATAGCCAAAGCCATTCAGGCGTCGCCAACGTCAAAGCCGGGTCCAAAATGACTTCAGATGGCGCGCATCCAAGCGAGCGGATTGCCTGTTTCACACCAATGCGCGGATCGGTAACGCCCGCAAGCGGATTATATTCACCGGCAGAAAGTGTCGTTGGACAGCAGACCAGCGGGATGTTGGGGCTCTGGTATTCCGGCGAACTGGTCGTGCCGTCCGCCGCTGTCTGCATGATGTAGGGATCGAAATCAGGCATGTCCCTCAGGTTATGCTCCAGAGCCAGAGTGACAGCCTTCGCGGCGTCCGTTATTGATCCGCCGCCAACGGTGGCGATCATGTCTGCACCCACTGCCCTGGCACCGTGGGCTGCTTCCAGCACCGCATCCCTAGGGGTGTGGGAAGGCATGCCGGAATATATGCCAGCAAACCGCTGACCAAGCCCGTCCTTAATCGATGCAATCTCAGGCCCGCGCTCAACGAGGCTTTGGCTGGCCATGATGAAGACTCGGTCGGCGCTTGCCCGTTCCGCCGCCGCCGGCAGTGCCGTAGCCGCCGCTTCGCCATAGGTCACCTTCGCCAGCCGTGAGAATGTAATGGCACCTGAATGCATCGGGTCCGTCCTTCAGAAGTTCATGGAGCCACATCTTCAACCGCCCAGCCATAGCGGGCAAGCGTCAGAATGGTCTAGGCTTTTGGGAATTGATCCAAATGGAGACCGATCATGCGCTATGGCTTTTACCTGCCGACCCGCGGCCCGCTCGCGAACCGCAGCGACCTTTCCGCAATTCTGGACACAGCCGAAAAGGTTGTATTTGTGTCCACCATGGTCGCCGATCACATCATCCTGCCGACCAAAATCGACTCCGCATATCCCTACACCGTCAAAGGCAACTTCTTGAGCCAAGGCGAGTGTTTTGAACAACTGGCACTAATGTCCTTCGTCGCTGCCCGCACGGAAACCATGCGCATTGTCTCTAGCGTCATGATCGTTCCGCACCGCAATCCCGTCTTCAACGCGAAATCGCTGGCGACCATCGATGTGCTGTCCGAAGGCCGGGTTACGGTTGGCATCGGCGTTGGCTGGATGGAGGAGGAATTCAAGGCACTGGACACAGCCCCCTTCAAAGACAGAGGCGGCGTCACGGACGAATATGTTGATATTTTCCGCAAGCTTTGGACCGGCAAGCCGGTTTCCTACCAGGGTGAATATTACAGCTTCGACGAAGTGATCTGTGAGCCGGTTCCAATCCAACAGCCCGGCCCGCCGATCTGGATTGGCGGACACTCCAACCCAGCGCTTCGCCGCGTCGCCAAACTGGGTGACGGCTGGCACCCCGTAGGTGCTACCGCCGCATCCCCGCTGCCGCCGGCTGAAATGCGGGAGAAGCTGGACAAAATTAAAGGCATGATGGATGCCAATGGTCGCGATTTCTCCAAGCTGGAAATTAGCTATAAAGCGCCAATCTATGACGGCGGCGTGCCGCCAGAAGGTGAAGAACGCCGCTTGTTCACCGGTGGCAAGGATGCAGCGCTCTCGGACATCGCTGAATTTGAGGCGCTCGGCGTCGATGAGTTGGTGTTCGATTTCCGCGCAGATACGGTTTCACAAGCGGTTGAGCGCATGGAGCAATTTGGCGAGGACATCATCAACGCTTAGGCTCATAGCCCCTTAGCCAATGGATGTTTCTCCAGTACGAGCGCTTTCAGGCGTTCGTCGAGGACGTGGGTATAGATCTCGGTCGTTGATAGATCAGCATGGCCAAGCAATTCCTGGACGGTGCGGATATCGGCACCATTCGCCAGCAGATGTGTGGCGAATGCATGTCGGAGGACGTGAGGTGAAACCCGGGCTGGGTCAATTCCAGCCTTGATCGCAAGGTCATCCAGCATCTGGCCAATCCGCCGGCGGGACAATCGCCCCTCTTTGCCAGTAGAGGGAAATAGCCAGCGGCTATCCTTCACCTTAGGCGCAAAGCTTGCCCGGTCCGGCGCGTAAGCGTTGAGCGCACGGACGGCCGCACCCCCCAATGGCACAAGCCTGTCCTTACCGCCTTTGCCGGTAACGATCAGCGCGCCCTCCGCCTTTAGCGCCGTTGCGGGCAGGGCCGCCAGTTCAGATACGCGTAGGCCCGTCGCATACAGCATCTCGACAATCGCCAGCAGACGGCGGCCATGGCGGTCATCTGCCTGATTAGCGGCATCCAGCAAAGCTTCAACTTCTGCTTCCGTCAGATGTTTCGGCAGTGCGCGGCCTGGCTTGGGGCCATCTATTGCGGCGGTTGGGTCATCGGTACGAAGGCCTTCGTTCAGCAAAAACTGAAAATACTGGCGCAGTGCGGAAAGCCGCCGCGCTGATGTCGCCCGACTAAGGCCACTCGCTGCGAGCCCGGCTAAATAGCGGTTCAGGCCATCAGGGCGGGTTTCATCCAACGGCGTCGCTGCAAGGCTTGCTGCAGCATCGACCAGATCACGCCGGTATGCGGCGAGGGTGTTTTGGGCAGCACCCCGCTCTGCCGCCAGCATTTCCAGAAAAGCGTCGAGATGGGGAACGGTCAAAGATCGCCCTCTACTGCCGCCTCCAGCGCCAGAAAGCGTGCATCTTCATACAGCCCAGCCGTTGACAGCGCTTGCGCTGCTTCAGCCAGCCGGTGCGCCCGGTCACCAGCAGTATCGACCTCTACCAGATGCAGCGCCCGCAACACCGTTTCGCCAATACGCATATCCGACGAGGCGGCCTGCAATGGTAGCAATTCTAGGGTTGAGGACGCGCTGCCAGATGCATAGGCCTGTGCGGTACCTGCGAGAGAGAGCGGTACGGGCAGTCCAACAGCGCTGCGAAGCTTAGCCATGAGCGCAGCTTTCGACGGAGCGGAAGCGGTATCCTGCCCATTGATCGCAGCGATCCAAAGCACGGCGCGTGGGCCATCAAACGGGCGCACATCCTGGCCCTCTGCGAGGCTGATCAATGCAGCAAGACGGGCGGCAGCGTTCATCGCGCCCGGCACTTTTCCCGCACCATCCAACGAACGCAGCCAGTTCATCGCCGCCTTAGGCTCACCAGCCGTGAGCAGGCCCCGCCCAATGCGGAGCGCAATATCTGGCCCGCTGGCGAGCGCCAGCAAGTCCCGCAACATTGGGTGCGCCAATTCAGCAGCCGCGCTGTATCCGCCGTCAGATTTCCCTGCGAGCAGCAGGCGCGCCAAAGCGATGGTTTTGTCCGGACCGTCATTCGCCGATGCTGCAGCCGCATAGTGCCTAGCGACACTGCCGCCTGGCGCTTTGCCGCCAAGGGCGAAAAACAGCTGGCGGGATTGCTCATAATCAGCAGCCCCAGCACGCAGCGCCCGCCATGCCGCTTCCATGCGGATGATTGGTGAAGCAGATGGGTCCGCTGCAATCATCTGTTCTTTGGCGACCTGCAGCCGGGCGATTTCAGCAGGCATTGCATCCAATGGCGGCAAGGCTGGCGGTGGCACGCTGAGCGCCCGCATCATCGATAAATGCAACGGCGACGGGGTCTTCAAGGCAGCAACTGCACGTCCTGGCGCGCTGACGGCACCGGTCATCATATCCAGAAGCTCAAAGAATGCTGGATCATTCGGGTCCTGCTCAGCCAGCAAGCCTGCGCCCAATTCGGCCCGCGCCCTATCGCCCGCAAGCGCCTCGCAGACGGTGAGCATTTTCGCGAAGATCAAAGCACCACCGGTGGCGGCCCTGCCGCGCGCAACGGCACATGCGCCTGCATTGTCACGGGCCAGCAGGCTTGCGTTCAGCAGCAATTCATCCGCCGCCTCGCTACGGCTAGACTTCGGAATGCCAGCGAGCAAGCGGGATGCAAGATCCGCCTGACCTATTGCCAGCAGTGCTTCTGCGCGGGTTTCAGCGAATCCGGGCGCGGTCTTAGCCCCATCCGGTGGTTTAGCGGCGACGGCCAAAGTGCGGCGGGCCAAATCGGCCAGGGTCGCCGACCGAATACGAGCGGGCAGGCCTGCGATCAGTCGAGCCATGTCCGCACGGTCCGCACCGCGCCACAAGTTCGCGGCCAGATCAGCGTCAGATGGATCAATCGCACCAGCAGCCGCCGGATCAAACCCACCATCAAGCTGCAGCGTGCGCACGATGCCGCTTTGCGCCGATGCATGGGCGCTCAACCCGGCGGCGAAGGCCAGAACCAGAAGAAGTTTAGTCAGGAAAACGCGCATTTGGCAGCACCTTTTCAACAGTCGACCTAGGCGCTGGAATATCCCAGTACGCCAAGAATATAGCGCCGCCAACGGAGACGACTACAAGCGCCGCCGCCAAAAATCCAAAAAACCGACCGATCACTTAACTGCTCCCTTAAACGCCCCTTGGCGCTTCTCTTAACCGCAATCCCGGAACCTCTGCTATAACGCGGCCAAACCATGGCGATTCGATGACCGTATGTCGAGGCAAACATCACCGGTCGCCCGAATTTGGATGAGAGTTTGAACCGTTTAACCCGAACTGTAGCGCTCGTTGGCATGATGGGTGCTGGCAAAAGCACGATTGGCCGCAGGCTGGCCACGCGGGTCGGTGCCCGATTCGTGGACGCTGACGAAGAAATCGAACGCGCCGCCGGCCGCACCATCCCCGAAATCTTCGCCACATATGGTGAGGAAGAATTCCGGGATGGCGAGCGCAAGGTGATCGCCCGCCTGTTAGAGGACGAACCCCATGTTCTGGCCATGGGCGGGGGCGCTTTCGTCAATGATGAAACGCGCGCAGCGACAAAGGCGTCTGCCATGTCGGTCTGGCTGAAAACAGACCTTGAAACGCTCCACCGTCGCGTCCTCCGCCGGGCCAATCGCCCCATGCTGTTCGTTGACGACCCAAAGGCAGAGCTAGAGAAGCTGTTGGCCGCCCGCACGCCATCTTACAGCGAAGCCGACATCATCATTGAAAGTGGCGAATGGTCTCCCGATTTAACAGCTGAGCAGGTCGAGGACGCTCTCATCGTCCATGGCGCAGCGCACCAAGCCAATGACGACGAGTATGATTTCCAAGCGGAGCGCCGCACGTGAGCCCAGCAATTCGTGAGCCAATCGATGACTGACACCCTGATAGTTCCCGTAGCACTAGGCGACCGCAGCTATGAGATCGCCATTGGCCAGGGCTTATTGGCGGACGCGGGCCAGCGCATCCGCGCCATCAATCCGCAGAACCGCCTGATCGTAATCGCCGATGCTGCGGTGGCAAAAATCCATGGCGCTAGGCTCAACGCCAGCTTGGATGCAGCCGGGTTTCGCACCGATGTAATCGAAGTACCGGCGGGCGAGGCCAGCAAAGGCTTCCACACTTTCTATGGCGTGCTTGAGAAGGCTTTGGCACTGGGCATTGATCGACGGACGACCATCGTTGCGCTCGGCGGCGGGGTGATCGGTGATCTGGCTGGGTTTGCTGCATCGGTGCTGCTGCGCGGGTTGGATTTCATTCAGATCCCAACAACGCTGCTGGCCCAGGTCGATAGCTCCGTCGGCGGTAAAACCGCAATCAATGCTGCTGCCGGGAAGAACCTGATCGGGGCATTCCATCAACCAAAGCTCGTGCTGGCTGATCTGGACGTGCTGGATAGCCTGCCGCGCCGGGAACTGCTGGCGGGCTACGCGGAAGTCGTGAAATACGGCCTGATAGACCGCCCGGGTTTCTTCGATTGGCTGAATGAAAACGGCCAAGCTGCATTGGCAGGCGACAAGGCTTTGATGGCCTACGCTGTCGCTGAATGCTGCAGATCTAAGGCGGAAGTCGTCGCAGCAGACGAACGCGAAGCCGGGCGCCGCGCGCTCCTGAATCTAGGCCATACCTTCGGCCACGCATTTGAAGCTGAAGCCGGATATGACGGCGGATTGCTCCATGGTGAAGGTGTTGCCATCGGCATGGCGCTGGCTTTCCGGCATTCAGTGAGGCTTGGCCTCTGCGCCCCCGAAGTCGCCCAAGCAGTCGAAGAAAGCTTGGCGGCTAACGGCTTGCCAACGCGTCCCGACCTTTCCGGCAATCGTCCGATCCCAACCGTGGATGACCTGCTTGGCCGAATGCAGAAGGACAAAAAGGCACTTGATGGCAAACTAACGCTCATTTTGGCCCGTGGCATCGGCCAATCTTTTGTGGCGGCGGATGCTGATGCAAATCTCGTCCGCGAAACCTTGGCAGAGGCGTTGACCCCCTGATGGAAGAATTCTTTCTGGATATTGATCTGGAAATCTGGCTGACGATCGGTGCTGTTTTGGCGTTGATTGCGCTGTCCGCATTTTTCTCTGGCTCGGAGACAGCGCTGACGGCGGTTTCTCGGCCGCGCATGCACCACCTGGCCCGTAAGGGCAATGCGCGGGCTGGCGTTGTCCGTCGATTGAGCGACCGGAAGGAAGACCTGCTCGGCGCGCTGCTGCTCGGCAATAATATGGTCAATATCCTGGCGGCTTCATTGGCGACGAGCCTCGCGATCAAGCTCTTTGGTGAAGCTGGCGTCGTATACGCCACCGGCGTAATGACGCTGCTGGTCCTGGTGTTTGCAGAAGTGCTGCCGAAAACATTCGCGATCAACCATCCAGACAAAGCCGCCCTCGCCGTGGCACCCATCGTGCGGTTGGTGGTGGCCGTGTTCTCACCGATAGCCAAGGCCGTTCAGAAGGTCGTGCGGGCAGTTTTGTACCTGCTCGGCGACAAGCCCAATGCAGCGCTCCGCCGCGAGACGCTGGATGAGGAACGCGAAGAGGCTCTCCGCGGCGCTATCGAGCTACACCACGGCACAGATGCGGAGACCGAGTCCGAGCGCAAGATGCTGAAAAGCATTCTGGAGCTAGCGGACCTAGAAGTTGAGGAGGTGATGACCCACCGCCGCAACGTCGTGATGGTGGATGGCGACAGGCCATCTGAAGAGATCGTCGCGGAAGTGCTGGCGAGTCCCTACACCCGTATTCCAATCATGCGGGACACACAGGAAAACATCGTTGGCGTTCTGCATGCCAAGGCGCTGCTGCGGGCTGTCCATGCCGCGGGCGGTGATGCCAGCCTGTTGGACTTGCAGGACATCGCATCGCCCCCATGGTTTGTGCCGGAATCGACAACACTGCTGGATCAGCTGCAGGCATTCCGGCGGCGGCGGGAGCATTTCGCGCTGGTCGTGGATGAATACGGCGTCTTCATGGGCGTCGTTTCGCTTGAAGATATTCTGGAAGAAATCGTCGGCGATATCGCTGATGAGCATGACCTTCCACTCGCTGGCGTGCGCATGCAGCCAGATGGCAGCTTTGTTGCCCCTGGCGTCACCGCCATCCGCGACCTTAACCGGGAGCTGGATTGGGACTTGCCAGACGACGATGCAACCACCGTCGGCGGCCTGATTATGCACGAAGCACGCTTGCTGCCAGATGCTGGGCAAACCTTTGAGTTTTACGGCTACCGGTTCCGTATTCTGCGAAGGGTCCGCAACCAGATCGCACAAATCCGCATCACACCACCGTCCCGCCGCCGGGGCGGCCAGGGATCAGGAGACGACTAAGTTTCATGAGCACATCATATGACGCCCTCGCCGCCCGTTTCGCCCGCGCAAACCGTGTCGATGAGGCGTCAGGATGGCTCCACTGGGACCAGAGCGTCACCATGCCACCCGGCGGTGCCAGTGCGCGCGCCGAGCAGATTGCTGCACTGGCTGAAATTTCTCACGAGCTGATTGCCTCCGACATCACTGGCGACCTTATAGCTAAAGCAGAAGCTGAAGGTGCCAGTTCTGCAGAAGACCCGTGGCGGGCTGCAAATTTCCGGGAAATGCAGCGCAACTACCTTATGACGACGGCTATACCGGCAGACTTGGTCGGTGCCCTTTCCCGTGCAAAGAACCTGTCTGAGACGGCGTGGCGTGTTGCCCGTCCGGCGAGTGATTTCGCCCTGGCGCTGCCTGCATTCACAGAACTGGTGAAACTGGTGCGCGAGGAAGCAAGTGCACTCGGTGAAGCGCTTGGCCTCTCCCCATACAACGCCTTACTGGAACAGTACGATCCCGGCCGTCGAATTGCGGATATTGAACCGGTCTTCGATGATCTGCGCGCTTTCCTTGGCGATACAATCCCCGAAATTGTTGAGCGCCAGAAAACTTGGGGCCACGGTCGCGCCATCAAAGCGCCCGTCGCCGCGCAGCGTGAGGCAGCACAGGGCCTGCTGAAATCTATCGGTTTCGACTTCAATCATGGCCGCCTGGACGACAGCCTGCATCCATTCTCCACCGGTACGCCGGATGATGCCCGCATCACGGCCCGTTGGAACCCTGACGATGCATTGACCGGCATGATGGCGGTGCTGCACGAAGCTGGGCATGCGGCTTATACGCGGGGGCAGCCTGTTGATTGGCGCGATCAGCCCGTCGGCGGTGACGCTGGAATGGCAGTCCATGAAAGCCAATCGCTGAGCTACGAAATGCAGGCTGGGCGCACCGCTGCCATGGCGCGCTATCTGGCCAAGCTATTGTCTGATGCCGCGAGCGCTGACATCACCGGCGAGGCCGTATCCCAGGCATTGCTGAAGGTCGCACCCGGCTATATTCGCGTGGATGCTGACGAGGCAACATATCCGCTGCATGTCATTCTCCGCTTTGAGCTTGAGCAGGCCTTGATCAGCGGTGCGTTAGCACCCGCAGACCTGCCCGCCGCGTGGAACCAGCGTGTCGTCGAAAGCTTAGCACTTGATCCGCCGGATGACCGGAACGGCTGCCTGCAAGATATCCATTGGTATGATGGCGCGTTCGGCTATTTCCCAACCTATACGCTGGGCGCTATGGCGGCGGCGCAATTGTTCCAAGCAGCGTCCGACAGCATTGGTACGGATGATCTGCATGGTGCACTGGCCAAAGGCGATTACGCGCCGCTAACAGCGTGGATGCGGGACAATGTCCACGGTATGGGGCGCATCTATCCGTCCAGCAATGATCTGCTGCAAGCAGCGACCGGCGCACCCTTGAGCAGCGACGCCTTCAAGGCCCATATCAAAGCCCGATATCTAAGTTAGGGGGCGGTATTCAGCCCTTTGCATCAAAGGTGCCGCCATTAGAGACCATTCCCCAATGGTATCAAACCCAATGGTCTAATACCTTCGCCCGCAAGGAGTTAGGCCTAAATCGCGATAGATCTAAGACCGTTCGAAGGGCGGACATGCTGTCGGCCTAATCATAATTCGCGAGGTCTTGAGCGATGTTGCTTCCCGTCGCCTTTTTTAGCCTGATGGCGTCCCTAATGATCATCACCAATGTACCCGTTTTGGCAAACAGCATGCCCGGCTTAACTGGCCTTGCCGCTGTCGTCGCCGTCATTATCGCTTTGGCCGCTATGATGCTTTGGCACCCGGAAGATATACCGGACTAAGTCCCATTTAGCGGTTGGCACCCGGAACCCAAAGCACATCATTGGCACCGTCGTCATTGGCATGGCGCGCCATCTGGAAGAGCAGGTCAGAGAGACGGTTCAAATATTTGATCGCCGGGGGGCTGACCGGTTCTTCCGCCGCCAACCGCGTCGCTTCACGCTCCGCACGCCGGGTAAGGGCGCGGGCCATATGCAGATGTGCGCCAGCAGGCGTCCCGCCCGGCAATACGAACGAGTTGAGCGGTGCCAGGTTTGCGTTTAGCCCGTCGATTTCCTGCTCAAGCCTATCAACCTGGGCATCCACGACCCTCAGGCCGCTTGGCTGTTCCTCGCCTTCCTTCGGCGGCGTCGCCAAATCCGCACCGACATCAAAGAGATCGTTCTGAATGCGCGCTAACATGGCGTCCAGGTCGCTTTCAGTGTGCAGGCGCGCAACGCCGATAGCACTCATCGCTTCATCCACCGCACCATATGCGGCAACTCTGAAATCATGCTTTGGCCGCCGTTCGCCAGACGCCAGAGACGTCAGCCCGCCATCACCGCCACGGGTATAGATTTTCGTTAAACGCACCATATCGCAAAGCTCCAGCTGAATGACTTCTGCTTGGGAGATATGCCGCTTTAGGGCGTAGGTAAACCGTGCTCTAAATTAAAGCATCCGCATTCGAGCGAAGCGATGGGTTGTTCGTCACGAAGGTGATGTAGGGCAGCTTGCCGACGCGGCGATATACCAACCACAGCCCGTAAAGCGCTGTCACCATCGCGGCCAGGAAATAACCGTAGCCATAGAATGGAAATCCTGCAGCGATTGAGCCAATGGCACCGATGACGTTCGTTCCCAAGAATACGGCTTGCAAGCGCATGTTGTCGTAACGAAGGTCAAAATAGCAAAGCAGGATGGTCGCCACGACAATCAGCATATGAAACGCAGCACCCAGAATGCCGAAGCGCAGCATACCGACCTGCCGGAAATCCATATCCAGCATTTCCACCAGTGTAGGCACCGCAAGCAGTGCAGTTACTGTTACAGCCGCTTGCAGCACCACAAGGTTCCGCAGCCCGCGAAACAGCGTTTCCATCAGGTTCTTATGGGCGCGGGTAATTTCCGGCAGCGTCGCGTGATCGGCGATGTCATCGTAGAAGCGGCGGTAGCGTTCGAAGAAGCCGGTCTCCACATGCAATGTGAATGCTGCCAGCGCCGGGATCATAGTGAGATATGCGGCGAACATAGCCCCGTCATAATGGGAATAGAACGGCAGGTTGATCGCGCTCTGGGCTTCTGGTGCTGTCCACCACATGATCCATTTATCTGACCATCCCCCAAGATTATGCAGCGCACCAACAACGAGATAAGGCCAGAGCGGCCGCAGACGCTTGCCTAGGTTTTGCACATTGCGCACGTCAGACGGATATTCCGCCAAAATGCGCTGTGAATCCCGGAGGCAAATTGGTCCACAGAAGCGGTCGGATTTTCTGATCGTCGCGGCTTAAAAGTCCGCCACTTTACGCTGTAGGCAACGAGCTGAAGGCGGGGAGATGTATACTGTGGAATTATATGGGCGAGTTCG
>JBDQJI010000044.1:0-29822 GCA_040263875.1 Alphaproteobacteria bacterium | reverse complement strand
GACTTTGTAAACGCCTACAACTTCGCACGCAGACTAAAAACCTTGAAAGGTCTCACCCCATTCGAATATGTCTGCAAAGTCTGGACTGAAGAGCCTGATCGGTTCAGAATAAATCCGACCCATCAATCTCCGGGACTAAACATCTAGGTCCAGCAATTCAGGCAGGGCTTCCAGGCCAGATTTGATTGGCATCTCGATGTCTAAGATCAACACATCCGGCCGTGCAGTCGGTAACCGGTTAATTGCGGATTGCCCGTCTGCCACAGCGGCAACAACTTGAACATTCGTGGCGCTTTTGAGGGCACGTCGGGCGACAACCCGTGCCACAACAGAATCATCTGCGACCATCACACGGATGGGTCTAGCAGCACTGCTGGCCTCTTTAGGGCGCTGGTTCTGCGCGGCAGAGGTCTGTCTTGTCCCAAGACCGGTCATTGGATAACCGCTCCTTCGACAGTCGTTTCGAGCATTTTGGCGATGTCCAGCGTCAATAGCAGCGCTTCGTCTATGCGATAAACGCCTGAACATACCATCCGCCAGGCCGGTTCAAGCGTTGCTGGCGGTCGTTCGTAAAGATGGCTCGGCGGTGTCTCGACATCACCAATCTCATCGACGAGCAGGCTGTAGAGCTCATTCTCATACTCAACAACGATACTCATCGCGGATTCTGGTGCTGCGCATGGCTCAAGATTGAGACAAAGGCGAAGATCAAGCGCTGTAACGATCCGGCCCCGTAGGTTCAGCGCGCCAACGATAGCTGGTGGTGATAGCGGGATCTTGTGGATTTTTTGCTTGTTCAATACGTCCTGCACTTCGGCGATTGGGATGCCGATGCGCTGCCCGGCGATACTTGCTGTCACAAATGATTGCTGATTGCCGTGAACACGCTCGTTCCCGGATTCATACGAGTTAGCAAGACCTTGATTCATGCCCGGCCTCCAGCGCTTTCAAGCGTACTGGAGAGTGTTGCAAGCAGCCCTTCGCGATCCGTTTTGCCGACATAGTTGGTGAAACCGGATATGCGACCCTGTTCCAGCCGGCCGACATTCTGCTTTCCTGAAAGGGCGATCAGGGGGATATGGCCCCATTCCGGTGAGGATTTCACAGTTTCCGCAAACGTGAATCCGTCCATGCCGGGCATCTCGATATCGCTGACGATGAGATCGAACGCGGCACCCGACGCCTTTAAATCCAAGGCCCGTTCTGCGCTTTCGACGGATGTCACGGCATATCCGGCTTGTTTTAGTAGGGGGCTTAAAAGGTGACGAAAGAACGGGCTGTCATCGATGACGAGGATCGCGTTGTTCGAAGGCGCTGTATTGGCGCTGGCGGCAAACCAATCGCTATGCAGGCGCGTCAGATAATAGGCTGTATCAATGAGTTCCGTAGATTGGCCATCTACGATGATTGCCCCCATCACGCCAGGCATTTCGCCCTTGATTTCAGCGATAAGCGGTTGCTCGACGATATCGATAATTTCGTCAACGATGAGCCCAGCCCAGCGCGGCCCATCATTGAAGACGATGATCGGTCGGCGCGTATGGGCATGCAGATCGAGTTCAGGATAGACCGGCATCAGCGGCATTAGGCTGTCACGGTATTGCGCGAGTAAGCGACCATCGGCGATTTCGATGTTGCCCGTGGCCATTTCTTCCAATCGTGCGACGAGCTACAAAGGTGCGGCCTTGCGGACACCATCACCGGCATTGAAAACCAGCAATGAAACCATATCACCGGAGGACTTGCCCTCGGGCGCGCGGCGATCGGTGGCGCTGTTGTTTTGGCTAACGCGCGCGGCGCCAACTTTCTCTGCCAGGCCGTTCGGATCCAAGATCATCACGACGCTGCCGTCGCCAAGGATTGTGTTGCCGGAGAATACAGCGAGATTTACGCAGCAGGGGAGCGACCGGCTTCACGACGATTTCTTCGGTGTCGAACACTTCATCCACGACAATGCCGAACCTGTGATTACCAACCTGTGCGACGACGATAAAGCTGTCAGCGTCGCTGCTCACAATTTCATCGGAAAGTTCCAGCATATTGCCCAGATGCAGCAACGGCAGCAGTCGATCGCGCAGCCTAAGTACAGGCGTGTGGTTGATATGTTCGATGCGATGGTCAGAGCTGGCTGACGCCCGGACAAGCTCGAGAACGCTGATTTGTGGGATGGCGAAGCGCTGATCGCCAGCTTCCACGATCAGTGCTGCGACGATGGCGAGTGTCAGTGGGATTTTGATCGAGAAAGAGGTTCCGAGCCCGGCGGTAGATTGCAAGCTAATTGCGCCACCAATCCGCTCAATGTTTGTGCGAACAACATCCATGCCCACACCCCGGCCTGAGACATTGGTCACAGTGGACGCGGTGGAAAATCCAGGCTTGAAGATGAACTGTAGGATTTCCTGCTCGCTCAGCGCATCAATTTCTGCGCTGCTGGCCAAGCCTTTTTCTAGCACATTGCTTTTGATTCGCTCAAGATCAAGCCCTTTGCCGTCATCAGAAATTGTGATGACGATGTGCCCGCCCTCATGGGCTGCTTGCAGCGTGATCTGGCCGGTTTCCGGCTTGCCAGCGGCCAGGCGCTCGGCACTGCTTTCAAGGCCATGATCACAGGAATTGCGGACCATATGCGTCAGTGGGTCCTTAATCATTTCAAGCACTTGGCGGTCAAGCTCGGTTTCCGCGCCAATCATCTCAAGCTCGACCTGTTTGCCGAGGTCTTGGGACAGGTCACGGACGATGCGCGGCAGCTTGTTCCAGGCGTTGCCAATTGGCTGCATACGCGTCTTCATCACGCCTTCCTGCAGCTCAGACGTAATATGGTTCAGCCGTTGAAGTGGTCCTGTGAATGCACTGGATTGCTCATTACGCATGGTCTGCATCAGCTGATTACGGGTCAGCACCAATTCAGAAACCATAGTCATAAGGTTTTCGAGCAGGTTGACGCTGACACGGATATTCTGTGCAGCGGCGGCAATTTCTCGCGGCGGTGCAGTTGGCGCTGTGTCTGCATCTAATTCGGGCGTGTCAGCCACAGCCGCAGGCGGCGTTGTTTCAAGCGGGATATCATCGACTGCAGGTAGTCCAAGGTCGATCATACCGTCATCGTCAGCCGCAGGCGGGCCGAGGTCGATCATGTCGCCATCATCATCAAATGATGCGTCCGCTCGGGCGATGGGTGCCGCCATGGCGTTTAGTTCAGCGATTAGGCCGGCGTCGTCGCCTTCAGGTTCAAGGCCTGTTTCTTCGAGAACGCTGATAATGGCTTTCAGCTGATCCAATGTATTGAGGATCAAAGTGACGGCTTCAGGTGTGACTTGGAGATCGCCGTCACGCAGATCACAAAGCACGTTTTCGGCTGCGTGGGACAATTGTTCGAGGCGCGGTAGGCCAAGGAAACCACAGGTTCCCTTGACCGTGTGAATGATGCGGAATATGCCGCCAAGGATGGCAGGATCGTTCGGATTCTGCTCCAGATTCACCAATTCGACGTCGAGCGCGCTCAAGCCCTCCGCCGTTTCGGTTATGAACTCCGAGACCAAATCATCCATTGCGCCGCTGCCTGTTTTTGCGCGCTGGAGGACATCCGGCGCTGCAACTCTCAGGCTAGCGGAGCTAGGATTAACAGAAGCTTGATAGAGACCTTATAGATCGGCCTCTATTAGCTTCAAATATTCTCTTCGACCCAGGCTTTAATGGCTGGTTTAGCGGCTGCACCCACTTTGGTCGCGGCCAGCTGGCCATCTTTGAACATCATCAGCGTGGGAATGCCACGAATACCGTGGGAACCCGGTATGCCCGGATTGTCGTCAATGTTCAGCTTAACGATATCAACTTTACCGGCCAGTTCTTCTGAAATTTCTTCTAGGGCCGGGCCAATCGCTTTACAGGGCCCGCACCATTCGGCCCAAAAATCGACGACAACGGGTTTGTCGCTTTTCAGAACGTCTTGATCAAAGCTGGTGTCGGTGACGGGGCGCGTGGCCATGGCTGTAAATCCTTCGATTAATGTGTTCACTACATTCTAGCTAGGGGCTGGCACCCGATCCGTCAACGGATGAGTCCTGCTTCATTTGTGCGGTCTACGCTAAACTGTGTGGCGTGATTAGGCTGTCTGGAAGAATGACAAGCCTTGGGGCCTCCGTCCAGAGAAGTGCTGCCTTGATTGTTCTGCCAGGAAACGCTTGCACCGCTAAATCCCGATACACCGCCATTTGTGCCAAGTAGGGAATCGGTGTGGCTTCCGCCGTTGTCGGCGGCGGGCGGTTACTCTTGTAGTCAACGATCAGAACTTCGTCGTCTGTCACGAGCAATCTGTCGATAATGCCAGCGACGGGTTGGCCAGCGAGGGTGCCCGCTATCGGCGTTTCGGCCAGTGCGTGTTCGTCGAAGATGTCTGCGAATTCTGGATCCTCTAAAACCCGCATTACGGCTCTGAGGATGTCTTGTTGCTCAGCCGGTGTGACGCCGTCCGCACGGGCCAGGTAGCGTGTTGCGGCTTCTGACCGGGCCTCACGTGGCAGGGCAGGTAAGCGTTCCAGCAAGCGGTGGATTATCAATCCGCGCCCAAAGCGCGTGGCGGCGCGCTCTAATTTCTGGCCCCATTCCAGCGGCGAGAGTACCGGCGACAGATCGGCCACGGCTTCTGGCACTAGCTTAGACGGTGCCTTAATTTCGGGTGCGCGGGGTGGGGCTGCGAAAGGCTGCTGCCACCAGCTGGGCAATGTGTGCGGGATGTCAGGGCTGGAATCCGTCTGAACGGCATCGACAGATGCGCCATCGCCTTGATCGTCTAAGACCAGCATCGGCGTTTCTGAGAAATACACACCTTCCTCAACGTGATCTTCGAGCGAGCGTATGCCAGCAGCGACAAGCCCATGCCAAGTCAGCGCCATCTTTTCCGCTTTTAGGTTGGTCTCCCAGCCGCAGACATAAAGCCTGTCTTCTGCCCGGGTCATCGCCACATAGAGCAGGCGGCGACGCTCTTCTTCCTGGCGTTGCGTACGGGCCTCACGCAGAGCATGGATCGCAGCTGGATCAAGCGCTTTGCGGGTTGGCCCCAGTATCGGTGCAACGCCTTGCTCCGTATCAGTCCAGAACAGGCCCAGCGTGTAGTTTGCTTCACCCCGCGTCGTCTGCGGCAGGAAAACTACAGGCGCTTGCAGGCCTTTGGCGGCATGGGTGGTCATGATGCGCACGCCCGACGCACCTTCTTCAAGCTGGCGTTTGATCTCCACCTGGTCCCGTTCAACCCAGCCAAGGAAGCCTTGCATGCTTGGCGCATTGTCATCGCTATAGGCCAACGCCAGGGACATAAAAGCATCGAGCGGATCACGGGCGGCTTCGCCCATGGCGGAAATCATGCGGGCGCGGCCCCGCATTGCGCCGAGCGCCCATTGATAGAAATCGAATGGCGGCTCGAAGTCGGCGCGTCGTAACGCTTCACTGACAAAGGCCCAAGCCTCTGAATAGGCTGAACCTGGCTCCGCCGCGCGTTCTTGCAGGCGTCGCCAGAGCGGTTGCTCGCGTCGGCCATGCGCCAGCTTGAATAGTGTCTCCTCCGAAAGCCCAATCAGCGGGGATTTTAGCAGCACGGCGAGGGATAGATCGTCTTCTGGCAGAATAGCGATAGCGCCCAACGCGATCAGGTCACGGACAGCGAGTTGCCGTGTTAGCCGCATCCGGTCGACGCCAGCGGTTGCGATATCTTTGGTCTTCAGGGCGCGGGTAAGCAGGTCGCCAAAGGTGCTTCGGGTCTGGACGACAACCATGATGTCACTGGCACGAATACGGCGGCCCTCGGGCGCTGATGGTCCTGGCGGCAGGCGTTCATCCGGATCATTGAGTAACTCTTCGATTCTATTGGCGACGAGGGCTGCTAACCCTGCCTCGACGCTAGCGTTGGCGTCTGGATAGGCCTTTAGCGGTGTCCAGCGGTCCGGTGTGTCCGCTGTTTCAGGTTTCTCCAGCACTGGCCATAGCTCGACGCGTCCGGGCAGGCCGGGGCGGGCGGAGATATGGGCCGGTGGCTCTGCTTCCGGTGCGAGGCCTTGGTGGGCTGCCGGTGCCGCAAAGGTGGCGTCTACGGCCCGGAGGACGGCGGGGACGGACCGAAATGATACATCCAAGGACCGATCTTCGAACTCTTGCTCTGCGCCTGTCGCCAGGGCCTTGAATCGCGCCCGGCTTTTCGCAAACTCTCTGGGATCAGCCCGTTGGAAGCTGAAGATCGATTGCTTTGGATCGCCAACCGCAAATAATGTGCGGCCCATATCAGCGCCATCACGATAGAATTCTTCAGCCAGGGCATGAACAATCGCCCACTGCTCTGGATTTGTATCTTGGGCTTCATCGACCAGGATGTGGTCAATGCCTGCGTCTAGTTTGTATAGCGCCCATCCGGCACCACCATCCGCTTCCAGTAAGTCGCGGGTTTTTAGGATCAGATCATCGAAATCGAGCCCTGCCGCAACCCGTTTTGCACGGGCATAGTGCTCGCCAATGGCGCTGGCGAGGCGGATGGCTGCTTCTGTATCCGCCGCACATTCTGCCGCCCAAAGGCTTTCACGGGCACGGGTGATCCAGTCCAGGCATTCCGCGTGCGTTTCTTCGAACCAACTATTGGCTTTGATGACCCCCTTTGTGGCGGCGCTTACGTAGGGTGTGCTTTCACCGCCGCCCGTGAAGAAAGCGCTGAATAATGATGGCACCATGGCGCAGCGGCCGTCCGTATCGCTTGCCAGCCATGCGTCTAGCGTGTCGCCTTTGCCTTGATCCGTCTTCGCTCCATCCAGCCACGCCGTCATCAACCGGCGGAGCTTGGTTTCCATTTCTTGATCAAGCGTCGCGATGGCGCGGGTGGCGAACGCGGGGTCCGCGCTTTCTGCGTCTACTTCAAGCAAGCGCCAGGCGGCTTGGGTGGCAGCGTCTGCCCCGCCGAGTTGATCGATCCGTGTGCGCTCAGCCAATAACGCCCTTAGAAGCTCGTCGAAGGCGTCCGCAGTGCCCCGTTGCACCAAACGCTCAAGCGCAGGCGTCAATCTTGGGTCAGACGCATCGCCGGCCAGAATGGCCTGGAGCATGCCATCGCGGGCTTCGCGGAGAAGGTCTGCAGCGGCGCGTTCATCTAGGGCGGTGAACCCTGGCGGCACGCCTGCCTCAACGGGAAAGCGTTCCAGTGCGGATTGGCAGAAGGAATGCATCGTCTGCACTTTCAACCCGCCTGGCGCATCAACGACGGTCGCGAAAAGAGTTGCAGCGCGAGCAAGCATTTCAGGCGTCGGGTTGAAGGCACCCATGCCGCTCAAGTCTTCGCGAAGGGCGTCCTGGCTGGCGGCGGCCCATAGGCTCAGGCGGTTGATAATGCGGTTCGCCATTTCAGCAGCGGCGGCCTTAGTAAATGTCAGGCAGAGGATGCGGTCTGGCTGCGCACCTGCCAGCATCAACCGCAAAGCCCGATCCGTCAGCACTTTGGTTTTTCCAGACCCGGCGGAAGCACTCACCCAGGCTGAGAGGTCTGGCGTTGAGACAATCCGTTGGCTGCGGGCGGCGCGTTCTGTCGGATTATCAGCCATCAAGACTCCTCCACATCACTGGAGAGCCTGGCGAGCGTTCGGTATTCAGAAAAGCGGGGTGCCTCATTAAAGGCAGCGCGTGGTTCACTCAGATAAGGCGTATCTGCCTCATCGAAGCCCGCAATTAGGCGTTGGACGCCTTCCCACGCGATATCCATGGCGGATTCGGCGATCTCACCATCAACAGCCGTCACTTTGCCGCCGTCACGACCCGCCAACTGCCAGATTGCGAGCAGTGAGGTTTCAAGGGCGGCAAGGGTTTCACCATCGCCATCTTTGAAAACGCCGTGACGGGCGATGGCGGCTTCCAATGGCAATTGCGGCGCGTCAGCGCTTGCGATGGCTTTCTTCGTGGGCGGCGCGCCAGTCTTATAGTCGATGATAGCGAGCGTGCCGTTGCCGCTGGCGTCGATTCTGTCCGCCCTGGCGGTCAGCTTGAACGGCCCGCCGGGCGCTTGGAATACAGCTTCGCCTTTTAACTCTGCGTGGGCTTTGGCAAGTTCGATATCTTCGCGATGTGCAATCTCCCACTCTGCAGCCCAGCGTGCGGACCGCTCGAACGCTGGCCGCCAAAAGGCTTGCGCTTCTGCGTGATCAGCAAACTCGGCGAACGCTTCATCGCCCGCTTCTAGGATTGCGGCCAGAACGTCATCCGGCAGATGGTCAGCGTATTTTAGCAGAAAGGATTCAAACGCCGCGTGGACAATGCGCCCCCTGTCGGCGGGGCTTGGCGCTGGGTCTAGGTCGCCAAGCGGATATAGCCCAAGCACGCGTTTGGCATAGATCGCGTAGGGATCAAGGATCAGCGTATCGATTTCCGTCGCAGAAAGATGGCGAGGCCGGGCTTCGATCGGCGGGCAGAAGTTTGGTGGTTTGGCCTCCTCCGTCTTCTGTACGGGATCAAGCGCCGCTGCCAGATAGCGATAGCGCTCCTGACCATCCGTTAGTTTCGGGCAGGCACCGTCCGCCGCCAGAACCGCATCCAGGCGGACCAGCCAACGCGATGGCTTGGTCGGTGCATCGTCGCGCAACAGGCTTCGAGTTAGCAGGACATTGGGGCAATGCAGCAGTTGCGCGAAGTCATGGGCAGAAAGGCCAAGTCGCTTTTCAGGGTCCGTTAGCCTAATCTCGCGGCGCATGGCGCGGCTGAACCACGGGTCGGCCGCAGGCGGGCGTGGCCATACACCTTCGTCCAGTCCGCCAAGGACGACGGCATCGAACCCCGCGAGACGCGCTTCCAATACGCCCATGATCTGGATCGGCGAGCCGACTGCTTGGTTATTGCGAACAGCGGCACCTTCGATGAGCGCGTCAAAGCTCTCAGGATAATCCTGACCATCGAGCGATGGGCTAGCGTCCGCCGCATCTAAAGTTTCAGCGAGGAGGGCGGCAGCGGCTTCGCCTGCATCCCCCTGCCAGAGGGCTGTAGCGCCCTCGCCCTCATCGCTGGCAGCCAGTGCTTCGGCAACGCGGATATGCGCTTCCAGCATTGGGCGGAGTGCGTCGCCCTCTGTGAGCTGCTCGATCAATGGTGCCATCAGGTCGTGTGCGCGTTCAGCAAATGCCGCCAGGTCTGGCTCTTTGAGTTCATGCAGAAGCGTGGCGGCGTCAGCGAGTGTGCGGGCTTGGCGTTGGTGCCGGTCATCCCGCCATATGGTGCGTTCAAGCGCGCGGGCGTTGGTGCGGAATTCTGCGCGGCTGATACCACCTGCGGTCAATGGATGCTTCAGCAATGAGAGAATATCGACGGCACCCGATCCGGGTCGGCAGGCGCGGGCGGCAAGGCGGAGATAGGCGCCGAGCGGTGTTTGACCAAGCGGCTCACCGGCGCTGTCATCTGCCTCAATGTCCCACCGCCGCAGTTCCGCCCGGACCCGACGCGCCAATCCTCGATCTGGTGTGACAAGTGCCAGCTTGGGGTAGGGCTTTTCCAAAGCCAGAATTTGCAACTGTTCACGCAAGTAAATCGCGGCAATGCGGGCTTCTTGATCCTGGCTTGCTGCATCGACGCGCTGAAGATTGTTGATTGCTTGGTTGAATTGGCTTGGCTGGATAGCCCGCCACTTCTGTGCTTCCCGCGCTGGCCTAAGCGCCTCAACAATAAGATTGGCGCGCGGTGAAGCAGGTGCATCCACTGGCCAAGTTTGCACATCTGCCGGTGTAAGGTTTAGCGCTGCAAGCGCCGTCGCCATGGCGTGCTGCGGGTGGCCCGGGCTTTCACGAATATGCCGGAAACCGTCGTCGTCAATGGCATTCTCGAAGCCAGGCAGGACGATAACTCCATTTGGGCCATCCAGCAGAGCCGACATCAGCGCGCGTGTGCCAAGCTGCGCCCCGGTGGACCCTGCTATGATCGTAGGCTGGGTGGGCGGTTCGTGCGCCCAAGCTTCAGCCTGGGCGTCGATCAAGGCTTCGCGGCGGGCGGTCGGGTCCAAGCGATCAAGCTCAGCCAGCATATCTGGCCATTGCTTGATCACGATTTCTAAGAACGTGACGACGCGCTGCCAATGGGCCGCATATTCGCCTGCATCAATCTTGCCGACAGCATCTGGGTCTACGCGGTCAATCGCCAGATCATCCAGAAACCGTCCAAGCTCCCGGCCAAGCCTAAGGGCTGCTGGAAGTGGCATGTCGGCGCCATGTTCACTGCGTTCTTTGGCTTGCGCCAATCGGGCCAACAGTAGAGTCCGCCGGGTTGAGGCGAGGGCGGGCGGCAGTTCGATTGCTCTTTCGGCAGCAGCGCTAGCGTGGATGTCGCTTTGAAATGCCAGGTCATCCAGGTCAACGTCACCCAGTGGATAGGCTGCGGGCAGCAGTCCCGCAGCATCCTGGCCGTCCAGAAAGGCTTCCGTCAGCGCCCGGCAGGCGCGGCGCGTTGGCAGAAATATCTTGGTCTGACCAAGGCTTGCAGAAGGAATATGGCTCGCGAGCCCTTTTGCCAGTGTGCCCAGAAAGTCCGCGCCCGGTGGGATCGTATAGATGCCAGACAGTCCAATTGCTGCGTCTTCGCCTGTCATAGGAGTTGGCGTGCGCGCGCCGTCTCTGCAGCATTTCTGGCTCGGGTCAGCCGTTGCGGCGTACCGATGTCAGCCCATCCGCCACTGTGGGAAACGCCAAACAGTCGCCCGTTTGCTGCTGCTTGATCATATATTGCGTTCAAAGAGAACGCGCCGGCCTGGGTGCCTGCAAACGCCGATGGGCTTAGAATTTGTGCGCCGGTAAACACAAAGGGTGCGGTTTCACCGTCCTGCTTTCTTGTGAGTTGGCCGAGGCCGTCTAGGTAGAAGTCTCCACGCCCGTCATAGCCATCGATCTTCGCTGTTGCTTGCAGCAGCAAAAGGACGTCCATCGCTTGTGGCCGCCAATAGGTTGCAAGTGCGCTTAGGCCGGATGGAAGCGATCCCGCCCACCAAACATCTGCATTGACGGCATAGAACGGTTCTGCCCCCAGCAAGTGCAGAGCTTTCAGGACGCCGCCGCCGGTTTCGAGCGGTGTGTCTTCCGCAGAAATTCTGACATCGGCCTCGCCGCCGCGGTTCCCTACATGGGCGATGATCTGATCCGCCAAGTGGCTCGCATTGACAACTTTGTTGGCGACGCCTGTATGCGCGAATGCATCCAACGCCTGATCCAGCAGCACGCTTCCGCCAATATCAAGCAGCGCTTTCGGCGTTGCGAGGCCTAGTGGCCCAAGCCGCGTGCCGCGTCCCGCCGCCAGGACAATACCGCTCTGGATGGTAGCAGGCGGCGCTGGTGCCAGAACCATTTGGGCGATTGTTTCTGCGTCTAAGCTCATAGCAGAGCACTTTCATGCAGGCTAATGGCGCGCGCCCGTGCATCCGCTGGGAATTTTTCGACCAAGAATGCACGAAGGTCCGCCAAGGCCGGGTGGCGAAGACTGTGATCCAAGTGATTGAGCGTGCGTTGCATGTGTTTCAGATATCCCGGTTTGCCGTCTCGTCGCCAAAGCCGAACCCACAGCCCAGCCACTCTGCAATGCCGTTGACCACCATGTACGGCAAGCGCTGCGGCGATATCTTCTGGGGACAAATGCGGCGCAGCATTTTGGTATCGAGCAAGGCATGCGGCGCGGACTTGGGCAGGCACATCGCGCCGGGCATCTTCAATCAGCGACGCCAAATCATAGGCAAGCGGGCCATAACCTGCATCCTGGAAATCTAGGACACCGCAGGCCGCGGCGCCGTCCCTGCTTTTCAACTGCATCAGGTTGTCCACATGAAAATCCCTGTGGACAAAGCCGCGCCCAAGCGTAGGCGCTTGGTGCAATGCATCTCGCCAAAGGGCAGTGAACTCGGTGCGCTCGTCCGCCGTTGGCGGCGCGCCCATGCATTCTGGCCAAAGCCAGTCCAAGAACGTGGAAACATGGCTTGCACGAGCAGCAGCATCATAATGGGGCAATGTTGGATGCGGTCCGCCAAGGTCTTGGCGAATGGCAATCAGGACATCCGTCGCAAGGGCATAGAGCGCATTAGGGTCTTCACCAGCATCCAACAAATTGGTGAAGGTCGCGTCGCCGAAGTCTTCCAACAGCAGAAAGCCTTGGGCGCTGTCCTCGGCCAATATTTGCGGTGTTGTGATTCCAGCTGCACTTAACATGGCACCACACATGATGAACGGCCCAAGCGCTTCTTTTGGCGGTGGCGCATCCATTAGCATGGCACGGCGGGCCCCGCCTTGAAGGCGGGCGTAACGCCGAAAAGAAGCATCACCAGGCCGCCATTCAAGGCGTGCGTCTGCCCATCCGGCGTTTGCCAGAAACTGGGTGCGGGCGGCATCTCTTTCGGGTTCGAATCGCGGTGTGTTCATGTCATGGTGATTGTACGATTGCGCGCGGCCCGGGACCACAACTGATCTTGCACGCTAATGCTTGCAGAACACCTGCTGCATGTCGCACCATTGCTGCCATGACAGATCAGGTAAAAGTGGCACTCGGCATTGGTGCAGGCGATGCGATCGGCGCAGCATTTGCGCGCCGGTTCGCTAAAGGTGGATATCGTGTGGCGATGGCGCGGCGGGATCCGGTGAAATCCGATGCGCTTGTCCAAGAAATCAACGCAACTGGGGGCATGGCGAAAGCCTATGCCGTCGATGCACGGCGGGAGGACTCGCTTGAGGCACTCTTAGATGCTGTGGAGAGTGATCTCGGGCCAGTCGAAGTGATGCTCTACAATGCCGGTGCCAACTATAAGAGCCCTCTGACGGAGACGACCCAGGACATGTTCCGCAAGGTTTGGGCGCTCGGTTGTGAAGGTGGTTTCCTTTCTGGCAAGGCCGCGGCGAGGCGCATGTTGCCGCGCGGCAAAGGCACGATCATGTTTACGGGCGCTACAGCCAGTATGCGGGGCGGTGCCGGGTTCGCTGCCTTTGCTGCCGCTAAGTTCGGCTTGCGCGCGGTCGCTCAATCCATGGCACGGGAATTGGGGCCCGAAGGCATTCATGTGGCCCATCTGATTGTCGATGGCGGTGTTGATAGCCCGGCCATCCATGCCCGCCGGAAAGCAGCAAATGGCGGCAAGGATATCGAGTTTCCGCCAGACAGTCTGATGAACCTTGCTTCAATCGCGGAAGCCTACTGGACGCTCAGCCAGCAGGGCCGGGATGCCTGGAGCCATGAACTTGATATACGGCCATTTGTGGAGACCTGGTGATGGCAGACCGTGTGCTTTGGGGCGTTAAGTCCGCCCGCTCAATCAGGGGGCATTGGGCGCTGATTGAGCTTGGGTTGGAGTATGAAACCCGGGCCATCCAAACACGAACGCCGCCAATGGAGGGCGCAGAATACCGGGCCGTTAATCCGCGCGGTAAGATCCCAACACTAATTGACGGGGATATTGCGATCACGGAAAGCCCTGCCATCGTCATGTATCTGGCAGACAGATATTCAACGGATGAGCGTCGCCTGATCCCGACAGAAGATAAGGCGCGTGCTTTCTATTTTGAATGGATTTCTTTCATTGCTATGGAGCTGGACGCGACGTCGCTTTATGTCCTCCGCCGCCATGAAGGCCTGCCGGAGATTTATGGTGATGCGCCGGAAGCCAACGCTGCAGCCCGCGCCTATTTCGACCGGATGATCACAGCAGCGGGGCTTCGTATGGAGGACGGTCGCCCATACCTGCTTGGCGATACGTTTTATGGCCCAGATATCTTGATGATGACGATATTGAATTGGGCCAAGCGCTATGAATGCCCCTATCCCGATATCTTTGCAGATTATCAAGCGCGGATAGCTGAACGGCCCCAGTATGTAGCGGCTGAAGCGGCGAACAACCCCGAATGACCGGGCCTTTGAGCGGCATCAGGGTGGTTGATCTGTGCAGCGTTGTCTCTGGCCCCGCCGCGATGGCGACGCTGGCGGATCAAGGTGCGGATGTCGTCAAGGTGGAAACATTATCGGGTGACGTAATGCGCCATGGGCGAGTAGCGTCCCCTGGGTTTTCTGCAAGTTTCATTGCGTGCAATCGGGGCAAGCGCAGCATCGCGCTTGATCTGAAGCGGCCTGAAGGCAAAGCGATCCTTTGGCGATTGGTGGAGCAAGCGGATGTCTTCGCCCAGAACTTCCGTCCCGGCGCTATCGAACGCCTGGGCTTTGACTACGAAGCTACGAAAGCGCGCAATCCGGGCCTAGTTTATTTGTCTATCAGCGGCGTTGGGCCATCGGGTCCATATGCTGGCAAACGTGTCTATGATCCCGTGATCCAAGCACTGTCTGGCCTGACCGATATACAGGCGGATGCCCAAACTGGACGGCCAAAGATGGTTCGAACACTTGTCGCGGATAAGACGACTGCCATTTATGCGGCCCAGGCCGTGACGTCTGCTTTATTCGCCCGCACACGCACTGGTGAGGGCCAGCATGTGGAAATGGCGATGCTGGACGCCATGCTTTCATTCATTTGGCCCGAAGGTATGTCGCCGTTCGCTATCGTTGCGGATGATACGCAATCTGCAGCCGCCAGCGCCCATGACATGATTTTTGAGACTGCGGACGGATTCATTACTCTGGGCACAGTTTCAAATACGGAATGGCAAGGTCTTTGCGGCGCTCTGAACAAGCCCGAATGGCTGACAGACCCTCGCTTCGCAACTCAAGCTGCCCGCTCCGCCAATCGCCAGATACGCATGCTGGAAATAGAGGCGGTGTTAAAAGGCCAACCCTCTGCCCAGATTTTGGCGGCGCTTGAGGCAGCGGATGTACCGTGCATGCCCGTGCGCCGTCGCCGTGAAATGCTGGATGACCTGCAGGTGCAGCACAACGGCATTGTAACTGTGATGGAGCAACCGGGTGTTGGCGCCATTCGCCAAGCCCGCCCTGCAGCGCGCTTCAGCGGAACGCCAGCGAAAGACCCAAGCCCGGCTCCAGCATTGGGGCAAAACTCAGCTATGATCCTGAATGAAATTGGCTATACGGAAACAGAAATCGGTGCGTTCCAGCAATCTGGCGTCATCGCGCAACACAAAGCTTAAGCAAAGGAACCGACCCCATGGATATGCAGATCGCTGGTAAGAAAGTACTGGTCACTGGTGCCTCAAAAGGCATCGGCCTGGCGTGTGCCAAGCAATTGGCGGAAGAGGGCGCTATTCCAGTCCTGGTCTCCCGAACGGAAGAGGACCTCTTGCGTGCTTCCCAGATGATCAAGCAGAGCCACGGCATCGACGCTGAATGGCGCGCCGTTGATCTCTCCAACGGGGATGCCGCCCGTGCGCTGATCGCTGAATTCGCGGATATTGATATTCTGGTGAATAACGCTGGCGCTATTCCGGCTGGCACTTTGGATGAAGTTCAGGAGCCGCGCTGGCGCGAAGCCTGGGACCTTAAAGTGTTCGGTTATGTGAACATGACCCGCGCTGCCTACGCGAATATGCGCAGCCGTGGCGGTGGTGTGATCGTCAACGTGATTGGTGCTGCCGGGGAAAACCCAAATGCAGGCTATGTGGCGGGCAGTGCAGGCAATGCCTCGCTCATGGCGTTTACAAAAGCGGTCGGCAAGGTATCGCTGGCGGACAATATCCGCGTCGTGGCCTGCAATCCTGGCCTCACATTGACGGACCGGATGGAAACGATGCTGCGGGGCCAGGCAAACGAAAAATTCGGTGATGCCGAACGTTGGGAAGAATGTATTCCGACAGACCCAGCGCCGGCGAAGGCGGAAGACGTGGGCGATCTTGTGACGTTCCTCGCCAGTCCGCGTGCCTGCATGATCACGGGAACCGTCATCACGTTAGATGGCGGCGGATATACGCGTTGACCTGGAACGAGGTTCCAGGAAGGATAGGTCGTAATGATTCTCTGCATAGACCAAGGATAAATTGATATGCGTATAGCCGCTGCACTGTCCGGCCTCGCTGCCGTGATCGCCGCCACGCCCGCCTTCGCGCATCACCCGATGGGCGGTGCCATGCCGGAAACAATTTCCCAGGGGCTGCTCTCTGGTATTGGGCACCCAGTTATTGGGATTGACCATCTGGCGTTCATCATCGGCGCTGGCATCATCGCCGCCATGGTTGGGCGCGGTCTAACAGCTCCTTTGGCGCTGGTAGCAGGTGCGCTTCTGGGCGCTGTCATTCACTTCGGTGCTGTGACGATCCCGGGTGCCGAAATCCTAATCGCACTTTCTGTCATCATCGCAGGCAGGATGATCTTCACCGGCGCTCGCGTAGGTGCAGGCCTTATCATGGCCGGCTTCGCTGTTGCGGGCATTGTTCACGGCTATGCTTACGCAGAAGCTGTCGTCGGCGCCGAGCAAACCGTGATCGCTGCCTACCTGATCAGCTTCAGCGTGACCCAGTGGGCCATTGCTTGTGGCGCTGGTGCCCTCGCGCGGATCGTAATGCGCGGCAAGAGCTGGTCAACCGCTCACCGTGCTGCTGGCATGGGCATCGCCGCAGTCGGGGCCGTATTCCTGACACAGGCTGTCGTCTAGCTCTCCACAACCTATCGATAAAAAAAGGCCCGCTCCGTTTGCTACGGAGCGGGCCTTTTTCGTTGAATACACTGGCGTTAGCGCAGCGTGGATTTTGAGGTTGCGACGATGCGGGTTACGACGATGTTGGCGCGGTCCAGATAGTTGGGGACGCGGGGGCCCATGTCGTTCTTCCAGTAATCAGTCTCGTAAACAGCTTTGTAAAGCGCTTCGCGCTGGGCTTCGCTCTCAAAGCGACGCATCCAGGTGTAGGTTTCATCATTTTCTTCGTTGCGGAAGCTGCCGCAGATCACCATGCCTTTGGATACCTGGAATGGAATGATTTCCTCTTCCATGATCTTGATCCATTCATCCATCTTGCCGGGCAGGACGGGATATTGGCGAAGTTCGAAAAATGCAGACATCTGTATTTCCTCAAGAATTGGTTGGTTAGCGCTGGCCAGGCATGCGCTTCAGATAAGTCTGCCTGTCGCCGGTGCGCACCGCAATATCCCGCACCCGGTCATCCCGAAGCACGTTAAGGCGAACCGATGCGCCAGCGGGACCGCGCGCCCAAAGTGCGCGGAAGAATTCGGGCAGGTCGCTAACGTCTTCACCTGCGACACCCAGAATGGCATCACCAAGCTTCAGGTTGGATCGTGAGGCAGGGCCACCATCGACCATGCCAGCGATCACCAACTGGCCATCGGCTTCTGTCACGAACATACCGAGCCACGGATTCGGTTCCCGCGAAGTGCGGCCTGTGGCAGCCATCTCATCAATAATGGCAGGCAACATATCCACTGGTACAAACATATTGCCAGGCGGAGATACGCTGGATGGCAGGGCGTCCTGCACATACAGCGAGCCAAGGCCGATCATGTCGCCTTCGGAGTTCAGGAGTGCTGTGCCGCTCCAATGGGGGTGTGGGGGAGCTGTGAACAGCGCCTCATCCAGCAAGTATTCCCAATATCCAGCAAACTCGCGCTTTGAGAGTAGGCGCGCAGACATTGCGTGGTCCAACCCGCCGCCGCCAACGACTGTCACCTCGGCGCCAACAGGCGCTTCTGCCGCTGAGCCAAGCTTGATCGGGTTTGCGTCAACAGGATTATCGAGGCGGACAAGGCCGTAGCCGGTTTGTTGGTCGTAGCCGATGACTTCGCCTTGATGCCGTTCGCCATCGCTATCGGTCAGCCACGCGGTTGTGGCTTCTGTGACCAGGTAGCCGATTGTCAGCAGCAAGCCATCTTCGCCGATCAGGACGGCGTTGCCTTCGCGCTCAACGCCCAGGCTATTTGCTGTGAAAGCGTCAGACGGGACTTTAGCTTCAAGGGTAAATACGGCGCGCGTCTTTGCGGCCAAGTCATAGTCCAGCCGGTCCGCGCGGGGGCGCAGATCGGGCTGTACAGGCTCGCGGCCCATGTCATCGTCGTCGCCGTAGTCAGAGCCATTCGCGCGGTCAATGCCGGCCATGCTGTTTCTCCTATCCACGCCGGGTTTGATTGGCGTTGGATATCTATCCTGGTAGAACAATATAGTGGATAGGCTGGATTGCCAGGGGTAGCGATGAATTAACCCCACCCGTGACCAATATGGGGACGGAGCGTTTTCAATGCTGGACGAAATATGCAGCTAACCCGCCGCACACTTTTACAAGCCGCAGCAGCCTTAGCTGCCGTGCAAGCGCCGCTCAAAGCGGGCGCGGCAGATTCCGTTCGAGTCGACCAGCTTTGGCCAACTTATCGGGAGCGGTTCGTGCATGCCGATGGGCGCGTGATGGATACGGGTAATGACGGTATCTCGCACTCCGAAGGCCAGGGCTGGGGCATGCTGCTGGCTGGAGCCGCTGGGGATTGGGACGCATTCGACCGGATTTGGAACTGGACGGACGCCAATCTCCGCTGGAGCGGCGCGCCGCTTTTTGCCTGGAAATGGGATCCGAAGACTGGCGAAGTGGTTGACCCCAACAACGCAAGTGATGGTGACATTCTGATTTCCTGGGCGCTCGCCCGTGCCGGATATTTCACTAAGCGCACAGAATTGGTTGAAGCTGCGAAGACGTCTGCAGTGGCTGTCAGGCGTCTTTTAACGGACCACGTCGCAGGCGTCACCGCACTCCTTCCGGGATTTACGGGCTTCAGCAAGAATGCTGTGGCGACGATCAACCTGTCCTACTACGTCTTCCCTGCCTTCGCGCATTTGAACCAGGTGGACCCAAGCCCGCTGTGGCAAACGCTTTCAGTAAATGGCGCTCAATTAGCGCTGCATGCCAGGTTTGGACCGCACAGCTTGCCGCCTGATTGGTTGGCGGTGTATCCGAATGGCCAAATGCAGCCAGCTCAGGATTGGCCAGCGCGGTTTAGCTTCGATGCTGTGCGCATACCACTGTATTTGTATTGGGCGGGCTATGATTCCGTGCAACATTTGGGAACGTATCAAACGGCATGGGCTGCACCTGATACGCCAGCGTGGTTTACGCTCAAAACGGGCCCGAATGCGGAATATGAGGCGTCCAACGGTGTCAAATCGATTGCACAATTGATTCGGACGCACCGGCCAGAAGGCGGTACTCTCTGGCCTGCTGTTAAAGAAGGTGACTACTATTCAGCTAGCCTCGCAATGCTGTCGTCTTTAGCGGCAGAAGAGCGGGGGGCTAAATAACGCCTGCAACGCCCTTTGGGGGGAATGATCTTATGCCCGACGATAGCCGCCAGAATTTCGACGCCGCCGCTGCCCTTGCTGATGCGGAGGCGCGGCTTGCTGCAGCGAATCCCCATAGCGCTGCGGCTCACGAAGCGGCATGCAAAGGTATGCCAGGCGGAAACACCCGCACGGTGCTGTTCTACCCACCATTCCCACTGGCATTGGCACGTGGTGAGGGCTGTCGCCTTTATGACGTTGACGGCCACGAATATGTGGATTTCCAGGTCGAGCAGACCGCAGGCATCTACGGCCACTCCGAACCCATTATTTTAGACGCCGTTCGCGACGCCATGTCCGAAGGCATCACGCTAGGCGGCCCGACCTTGCGTGAAGGTGTGCTGGCGGAAATGTTCCAAGAGCGCTTTCCGGCGGTTGAGAAAGTGCGGTTCACCAATTCCGGCACTGAGGCCAATCTGCTGGCGCTATCCACGGCGCGTGCCGTCACGGGCCGTGAGAAGTTGCTGGGCTTTCAAGGCTCGTACCACGGCAGCGTCATCAGCTTTGGCGCATATGGCAACAGCATGAATGTGCCGTTCGATTGGACCTATGGGCGCTACAATGATGTCGAGGCGACACGCCAACAAATTCGGAAACTAGGTTCTGAGCTTGCCGCAGTCATTTTTGAGCCAATGACGGGCTCCGGCGGCTGCATTCCCGCCACGGCGGAATTCGTCGCGATGATCCGCGAAGAAACCGAACGTGCCGGCGCCTTGATGATTATGGACGAAGTGATGACATCCCGCCTTTCGCCGGGTGGCCTGCATGGTCTCTGGGGTGCCACGCCAGACCTCGTATCATTTGGCAAGTATCTGGGCGGTGGACTGACATTCGGCGCATTCGGCGGCCGGGCGGACATCATGAACCGGTTCGATCCGAGCAAGCCCGGTGCGTTCGCCCATGCAGGCACGTTCAACAACAACGTTCTTTCTTTATCCGCCGCGATTGCTGGGCTGGGCAAAGTCTACACGCCTGAGGCCGCAGCCAGATTGAACGGCGACGGCGAGACGTTGCGTGGTCGATTGAACGATGCTTTGCAAAGTGCGGGTGTCGCTGGTCAGGTTACAGGCATCGGTTCGATGATGATGGTGCACTTGACCGGTAAGCCTTTGAATGGCCCGACTGACGCAGACCAAGTCTCTCCCACACTGCGTGGCTTGATCCATCTTGGCCTGATCGAGCGGGGCTATTATGTCGCCCGTCGCAACATGATTGTGTTGTCGCTGCCGATGGGGGCTACCGAGATGGATGGCCTTGTCGCGGCGTTCAAGGATGTGCTTTCCACCTATAAAAACGTTCTGCCAAAAGCCTAAGGACGCACTGCTTCGTGGGCCGGATTATCATTCAGCGGACGTTTGGTGCGGGTGTAACGCTGCTTGTTCTATCCGGTCTGACCTTCGCCCTTTTGGCGTTGATGCCTGGTGATCCGGTTGACTTGTTGGCTGGGTCTGACCCGCGCCTAACGCCGGATGATATTGCCCGCCTAAAGGCGCTCTACGGTGTTGACAAACCGTTCTGGGAACGCTGGGTTTCCTGGCTTGGACGCTTGGCTGAGGGTGAATTTGGTTATTCCCGCATGTTTGGCGCGCCTGTTGCAGATGTGCTGCCGGAAGCATTGCTGCGGACACTGTCGCTCGCCATTGCTGCGTTGGCGATATCTACAGTTTTAGGCATCGCTGGCGGCGCACTGGCGGCGTTGAAGCCTGGGTCGATCTTTGATTATGGCGCGAATTTCTTGGCGTTTGCAGGTGTCGCGGCACCGTCGTTCTGGCTGGCACTAATGGGCATGGCGCTCTTCTCAATTACCCTTGGATGGCTGCCTGCAAGCGCGCTCCCGGCAGACCCAGACGCTGGGTTCTTTGAACGCGCGCGTCATCTCATTTTACCCATCGCCGTTCTGGCGGCGCTGGAAACCGCCGCAATTCTCCGCCATGCCCGCGCTGCTGTTGGCGAGGCTTTGACCCAGGCCCATGTGCAGACGGCGCGGTCCAAAGGCTTAAGTGATTTTCGCATTATTTGGCGCCATGTCCTGCCGAACGCTATGACTCCGCTGGTGACAGTCTTGGCGCTTGATCTGGGTGCCTTGGCCTCTGGCGCGGTCGTGGTTGAGGTGATGTTCGGATATCCGGGCATGGGCAAGCTGCTCTACGACGCAATCTTGGGCGCTGATTACAATCTGGCGATGGCGGTTTTGCTACTCGGCGCCGGTGCCATCTTGCTGGCGAATGCAGCGGCGGATGTCGCTTATGCAGCCCTTGATCCGCGCATCGGGTTTGGCAAGGCCGAGACATGACGGCTGTGGCCCTGA
The DNA here is from genome assembly GCA_040263875.1 of Alphaproteobacteria bacterium. Taxonomy (GTDB): domain Bacteria; phylum Pseudomonadota; class Alphaproteobacteria; order Bin95; family Bin95; genus VMCJ01. Next base: position 8,319 of record JBDQJI010000044.1, on the reverse strand, counting down.
ATATGGCTGAAACGCCAACGCGCCGGGCCTGGACCCGTTTTCGGCGGAATCGTGCTGCGGTGCTCGGTGCCTGCCTTCTAACTGTGCTGGCATTGTCTGCTATTTTTGCGGGCGCAATCACGGCTGTTCTTGGGCTGGATGCGGAGGCGGTTGATCTTGCCAGCCGCTATTCGCCTGTTTCGGTGGCGCATCCCCTTGGTGGGGATGAACTTGGCCGTGATGTGTTGGCGCGCTTGCTGCAAGGCGGCCAAGTCTCGCTCAGCGTTGGGCTTGCGGCAGCGGTGGCTGCGGCTGGAATTGGCGCTGCGATCGGGCTGCTGGCTGGATTTCAGGGCGGGCTTACGGACAGCATTTTGATGCGCATCACCGATGGCATGCTGGCATTGCCAGTTTTGCCGCTGCTTATCGTGCTGGCAGCAGTTGATCCAACCAAGCTTGGGATGAGTGCGGATTCAGGGGGGGCGGCCAGTGTGGTCCGCATCGTGCTGATCGTGGCGTTAGTTGGTTGGCCGGGTGCTGCGCGGTTGACGAGGGCGGCGGCACTTTCCGCCCGGGCACAGGATTATGTGCGAGCGGCCCGAGCTGTCGGCGTTCACCCATTCCGGATCGCCATTCGGCATGTTGCCCCTGCGGCGGCGGGTCCGGTGATCGTGGCGGCGACGCTTGCGATGGGGCAGGTCATTCTGTTCGAGTCTATTCTGAGTTTCCTGGGGCTCGGCATACAGCCGCCACTGGCAAGCTGGGGCGCTATGCTAGCCCACGCCCAGGATACAATTTGGGAGCGGCCAATGCTTGCGATCTGGCCGGGTGTAGCGATTTTTCTGACAGTCATCGCCGTCAATTTCGTAGGCGATGGATTGCGTGATGCCTTAAACCCGCGCGCGGTGGAGAACCGCTAAGTGAGGATGGCTGCTGTAATCTGCGTTAGAACAGCGTCACTCGCCAACATCATGATAAGCAACACGGTCGCTTGTTTGCCGGTAATCCCAAGCGCCCATTTGGCGACAAACCAATCGACGGCGATGACCCAGACCATCGTTACAAACAATAGTACTTGCAACGCTGCGGGGGGGGCACCGACGAGCTGCACTACCACGGCCCCGATGGTAATCGGAAGCACTTGCAACACGGCGCACCAGTTTGCGGCAACGACATAACGCGGCCATGCGCGTGTGACGGCCATACCACGCGCCATTTCATATGCAATGACCAGCGGAAAGAGCCAGCGAACGATGAGCGATAGCACTGCGATCACCGGCGTCATCTCTCCGGCAGGCCGTTCCTTCGCGACCTCTGTGACGCCTTCAATGGTGGAGGCTGCCGTCAAAATCTCACCAGCGAACACGCTGGTCATGACATGGAGGCCAACAAAGAGTGGTAGTGCCCAGAAGGAGATAAGGACCGCGCGGTTACTATCGTTGAATACGGGCAGGGCGTCGCGCTGGAAGCGGACGGCCTTGCTGGCGGCGCTTAATCCGTGGCGAATTTCCTCGCCCCGACTGGTCATGAACCGGCCTTGAAGAAGTCGCGCAATACTTCCAGATAGGTTTCTGCGAGCGCAGTTATGTCCGCTGTTGCCACATGTTCATCCACTTGGTGTGCGGTGGCGCTGATTAGGCCAAGTTCGACCACGGGGCAATAATCCTTAATGAATCTGGCATCTGAAGTGCCGCCGGTCGTCGAGAATTCGGGGCGTCTGCCGCTGACAGCCTCTACGGCCTTAGCGATGGTTTCCGTCAACGGACCGGGCTCCGTCACAAAGCTTTCACCCGATACGGCGACTTTTAGGCTATAGTGCTGCCCAACAGCATCGAGACGTCGGCGGATTTCAGTTTCAAGCTTTGCGCTGTCAAAGTTCGCATTGAAGCGCACATTAAACCGGGCCTCAGCTTTCGCCGGGATCAGGTTCGTCGTCATATTTCCAACATCTATGCTGGTCGCCTGTAAGCTAGAAGGCGGAAAATGCGGGTGGCCGTCGTCCAGCGGCTCCTGCACCAGCGCATTCAGCAGCGGTAAGATGTTGTGGACGGGATTATCAGCCCGCTCCGGGTAGGCCACGTGTCCTTGGATGCCATTGACCGTCAGCACGCCGTTTAGGCTGCCCCGTCGACCGATCTTGATCATATCGCCCATGGCATCTGGGTTTGTTGGCTCGCCAACAATGCAGGCGTCAAATCGCTCGCCGCGTTCGGCCAGCAAGGGCAGCATTTTCTTAGTGCCGTTCACGGAAGGGCCTTCTTCATCCCCAGTGATCAGGAAAGAGATGGCACCCGGAAGGTCTTCGCCAGTTTCCGTGACGTAGGCAGCGCTGGCCGCGACGAAAGCCGCGATGGCGCCTTTCATATCAACGGTGCCGCGCCCGTAAAGAATGCCATCAGCGATGTCAGCGTCAAACGGACCGTGCTTCCAGTCAGCACGGTCGCCGATAGGAACGACGTCCGTATGGCCGGCGAAGCAGATGTGCGGCCCGGCATTTGGTGACCCAGCACGTGCGAACAGATTGTCCACGTCTGGCGTGCCGTCATCCGTAAACGGCATGCGTTCGCAGGCGAAGCCGAGCGGGGCTAACCAGCCTTCCAGTGCAGAGAGCGCGCCGCCTTCAACAGGGGTCACGCTCTCGCAGCGGATCAGCGCCTGCGCAAGTTCAACAGCATCAAGCGGCCAGTTCGTCATTAATCGCGCAGAAGGTCATTGATGGATGTTTTTGCGCGGGTGCCTTCATCTACGGTTTTCATAATGACGGCACAGTATGTGGAAGGACCAGGGCCGCCGGTGGGCAAGTCATGGCCCGGCATATTGCCTGGGATCAACACAGAATATGCGGGCACACGGCCACGATGAATCTCGCCAGTTTCCCGATTCACAATCTTGGTCGAAGGGGAGAGGAACACGCCCATGGAAAGGACGCTGCCTTCCTCAACGATCACGCCTTCAACGACTTCGCTACGCGCGCCGATAAAGCAATTGTCTTCGATAATGACAGGATTGGCCTGCATCGGCTCCAATACACCGCCAATGCCAACGCCGCCGGAGAGATGGCAGTTGTTACCAATCTGCGCGCAGGAACCGACCGTCGCCCAGGTATCAACCATTGTGTTCTCGCCGACATAGGCACCGAGATTGACGAAGCTTGGCATTAGTACTGCATTCGGCGCGATATAGGCGGAACGACGCACGATTGCGCCAGGGACAGACCGGAACGCAGCTTTCTCAAACTGCTCGCGGCCCCACCCGGATGTCTTTAGTGCAACTTTGTCATACCAAGCGGAACGACCACGCTCAGGATCAACAGCGCCGCCTGCCATGGGCGCAGAATTGTGTAGGCGGAAGGACAACAGCACTGCCTTTTTGCACCACTGATTTACGACCCATTCCCCTGATATCTTTTCGGCCACGCGGATTTCACCGGTATCAAGTGCATCGAGGGCGGCTTCAATAGAATCGCGGACGGCACCTTTTGTCATTGGTGAGATGCTGTCCCGGTCTTCCCAGGCGGCTTCGATGGTGCGTTCAAGATCGGCGTAGGACATGGGTTCAAGCTTTCTTGCAGGCTAATAGGATTTGGTCAGGACAATGCGAACGTCCGCGCGCGCTGTCAACGCGGCGGATGGGCTTAACGGTGATCTTTTACCGTCGCGGTGCCCATGCGCCGGAAACGGTGGAGTGTGGGCTGCCCGGCGCGCGGATAACTTGGCGGGCTACGGGTGGGGTTTGCTGGGGCGATGTATGCAGGGGTGGCGCTTGATAGGCCTGAGACGGGATTGGTGCCTGATCGACCGGTAATGGCGGTGGGACGCTTAACGCTCCGTCATCTGGCAGCACTGCGGGCGCTGGCATGCGTGGAATGCGGTCCAGTGGCTGTGGTGCATAGGCTGGTGGTGCGGCCTGATGCTGAGGTGGTGCAGCCGGAGCATGCAGCCAATCCGGTGCGGGCTGGCGCAGCAGGCGGTCAACATCATAGCCTTTGGGGGAGGCATGAGCGCTCATGCCAAACGCTAAAATCAGGCCTGCGCCGGCAAGGCGCGCGACGATGCGGCTCATGCCGACATTCTCCATCACGGACTATCTATCTGTCGTGGGCTGACGGTGATCTGCCCTTCAAGCTATATCTTAGCTGGAAGCGCCAGGTTGCGCGACGGGAGAATGCGCCGGATGGCAGAAGAATTTATGATCGGCATTGCGGCGATTTGGGCGGCACTTGCGCTTGGTCTCATTCCAGCAATGACACTGTTTATCGGCAGGATCGCGTTTATGACGCTGGATGCCGACAACGCTGCCAAGTTTTTGCGGGCCGCATTCCAGATTTACTATCTGATGCTCGCCTGTTTCAGCGGCTTTGCGGCAGCACTGCTGGCGCTGCCACGGCCAATTGAAGCGGGTATGATGGCATTGATCGCCGTAATGGCGCTGTATGGGCGCTACTGGTTGCTGCCGATCGCGCACAATTTGGATGATCTCCGCATGCAAAACAGGCCGCCGGGGCAGGCTTCTGGTGAGGGCGCGGCCGCTAGGACAGACATTGCCAGCGAGATCGCCAACGCAAACCATGATGATGTTGAGGATCTAGGCGAAGAGGCCCGGTTGGAGGCGATGCGGACAGAGGAGCTTTCGATACAACGTGCTCTTATTAAGGTGCAAAGCCGCAGCAGCTTCATCGCCGTCATTCAAATCGCTTTTGGCATTACCGTTGTCGTGAGGCTTGCAATCGTATGAGTGAACCTAAGAAACGTAACATCGTCCGCTGGGTCATTTTTGGCTTTGCGGGGATATGCCTGCTCTTCGCCGGTGGAGCTGCCTATGTAGCGCTTCAAATCATTGAAGGCGGCCCGAACCAAGAAGGCGGCATCATGGGCCAGCCAACCGTTGGCGGTCCGTTCGTTCTGGTCAATGGCGATGGCGAAACGGTGACGGAGAAAGCCTTCGACGGCAAAGTCATGGCCGTTTATTTTGGCTTCACCTACTGCCCTGATGTTTGCCCGACCGAACTTGCGATCGTTGCTGACGCGATTGATCTACTGCCCGCCAATGTCGCTGCGAAAGTCGCGCCGCTCTTCATCACGATTGATCCAGACCGCGATACGCCAGAATTGGTGAAAGAGTATGCCGCCAACTTCCATGAAAACATGGTTGGCCTCACTGGCACTCCAGAACAGATCGCGGCGGCGGGTAAGGCCTACCGCGTCTATTACGCCAAGCGTGAAACGGAGAGTGGCAGCTACACGATGGATCACACGTCCTACATCTACATTATGGATAAGCAGGGCCGGTATTATCGCCATTTCCGCATGAATTCCTCACCGGAAGAGATCGCAGAGGCGCTTAAGGCAGCTGTCGCAGGCTAAGGCCCTCCCGATGACCACGCGCGGATTTATTCTAGCAGCCCCAGCGTCTGGCACTGGCAAGACCGTGGCCGCATCATTGCTATTGGCGGCTTTCCGGCAGCGCGGCGTTGCAGTTTCCGGGTTCAAAACTGGGCCAGATTACATCGACCCCGGATTTCTGGCGGCAGGCGCTGGACGGATTGTGCCGAATATTGATCCTTGGGGCATGCGTACCGAAACGCAGCAGGCTGTGCTGGGCAGTATTGCAGGCTCTGCCAGCCTCATTATCGGCGAAGGCGTGATGGGGTTATTTGACGGAGCGCAAGATGGCACAGGCGCGACGGCGGACCTGGCGCAAGCTCTGAATCTATCCATCGTTCTCGTCGTTGACGGGCGTGGCATGGCGGCATCTGCAGCTGCACTGGTATCGGGCTTTGCGCGTCACCGAGTTGACACCACTGTCGCCAGCGTGCTTTTTACCCGGATTGGCCATGCGGGGCATTATGAACTGTTGGCAGAGGCCGCGCGTTCAGTCGGTGTCAATCCGCTCGGATGGATAGGTCGGGATTCCGCGGTGGAATTACCATCTCGGCATCTTGGCCTCGTTCAGGCGGGTGAGCATACTGGCCTGGCGGACAGATTTGAGGCTGTCGCGGGCCACCTTGCCGGAACCGTCGACCTTGATGGTCTGCTCGCGCTGGCAACACCAATTTCGAACAATGCCGACGCGCCTCACACGCCAATCCCGCCGTTCGGTCAGCGCATCGCCGTTGCGCAGGATGAGGCGTTCCGGTTTGCCTATCCTCACGTGCTAGATGGTTGGCGGGCCGCAGGTGCAGAAATCCTTCCATTCTCGCCGCTTGCAGATGCAGCGCCGGACGCATCGGCTGACGCTGTGTACCTTCCCGGCGGATATCCTGAACTTCATGCCGGACGCATTGCGAACTCGACAAGTTTTCTGAACGGCCTGCGCAATGCTGCCAAAACCACGCTGATCTACGGTGAGTGCGGCGGCTATATGGTTTTGGGCAATGGACTAACGGATACGGCAGGCACGCGGCATGTTATGGCGGGGTTGCTACCGATAGAAACCTCCATGCAGGACGCCCGTGCACGCCTTGGCTACCGGCGTATATGGATGGCCCAGGCCTCCCCCATTTCGGGCGGCGGGTATCGCGGCCATGAGCATCACCACGCGGAGGAAGTTCAGCGCCCAACGGATTTGCCGTCCTTCGCGACCGCTGAAGACGCGGTCGGAAAACCGCTCGGTGCATTCGGTGCTGTTCGAGGCCGCGTCGCTGGATCATTCCTGCATTTGATTGATCAGGCAGACTAAGTTCAGCGTCCGCGGCGGGCATCCCGGCCCATAACGTATGCGGGGATGATGGCTGCAGCAGCGATGAATGCGGTCAACATAAACGTATCTTGGAAGCCTTGCGTCAGGCCTTGGGCATAGACGGTTTGACCCAGATATTGGAGCGCGCCTGCCGCTGCATCTGTCGCTGATACGCCTGCGTCTCGCATCAATTGCTCAGTTTGGCGTAGCAATTCGCGGGAGGCGCTATTGTCTGGCGTTTGGCTGGAAACAATGGTTTGCGTGTGGTTTGCCGTAGCACCCTCTAAGAACACCACCATCAGATTAACCCCTGCCGCACCCCCAAGCGTCCGCACGAAATTTACCATGCCCGCACCTTGGCCGACTTGATCGGGCTGCAGTGATCTAAGCGCGCCGGTGTTTAGTGAGGGGATAATCAACGATAGGCCAAACCGATTCACGAGCGTGAAAAAGACAAACAACCAATAGGGTGTGCTTGCATCTGCAATCGACATCAGCGCGAAGCCGACGCAAAACCAGACCAGTCCGATCATGATCAAAACATAGGCTGGAAACCTATCCACAAGGCGGCCTGCGGTTGGGAACATGATGGTCATTAGAATGCCAGCGGGGATCAACGCGACCCCGGCTTTAGTCGCGGAAAAGCCCTGCACCTGCTGCATAAATACAGCGATGGCGTAGATTGATCCGAACATCCCGAAGCCGAATATCAGGCCAACTACTGCGGCAGAGGCGAATTGTGGATTGGTGTAGAGGCGGAGGTCTAGCATCGGCGCGCGGATCGTAAGCTGGCGCAGGATAAACCCAAGTGTCGCCAGGATGCCAAGCGTTAGCTCCAGCACAATCCTATCTGACGACCACCCGTATCTGCGACCGCTTGCTAGGCCGTCTAGCAATAGGCCCAGCGAAAGGCAAAGCAGGATCAGGCCAACCCAATCAAACTTGCCTGCAGGGCCGGGCCTGCGGTTTGGCAGGAACGCAGCACCAGCCAGTGTGGCGACGGCGGTGAGCGGCAAAGGCAGTAGGAAGACGACTCGCCACCCCAATTCATCTACGATAATGCCGCCCATAGCAGGGCCGAGTGCGGGGGCGAGCACCACGCCGAGGCCAAACAAGCCCATCGCCGTTCCGCGCCGCTCGGGCTGGAATACGGTGAAAATGATCGACATCGTGAATGGCTGGATCAGGCCTGCGCTGAAGCCTTGGATAACGCGGGCGATGATGATCGTCGTCATGTCCGGCGCGCCTGCCGCCAGAAAAGACCCGGCCGCAAACGCGACCATCGTGCCGAGAAAGACCGTGCGTTGGCCAAACCTGTTTTGCAGCCATGATGTTAGGAGCATCGCGCCTGTCATGGCCGCGAAGTAGGCGGTGGAAAGCCATTGCGCTTTATCTTGGCCAACCCCAAACGCGCCCATCACGTTCGGCACCGCGACCGTGACGCTTGTTGATGATAGTACCATGGCGATCATGCTGATCAGCGTGGCGCCGGTCATCAACCAGCGTTGGGTCTCCGAATACTGGGCGTAAGTCGGCAGGTTGGCTTGCATCGGGCAGGGCCGGATCAGCCGCCGTCGCGGGTGTCGATCTCAACCTCAACCATCATGCCGGGCGCCAATGGGCGAGGGCGCTGTTCAAACGTGATCTTCACTGGAATGCGTT
>JBDQJI010000043.1:0-29958 GCA_040263875.1 Alphaproteobacteria bacterium | reverse complement strand
TGTCTTTGACGGCACGGCTGCCCGACGTCTTCGGACTGTTGGATTTTGCTCTCATCTTCGTTCCTTCGTCACTGCGATGAGACCAAAATCCTCCTCTAAATTATACCCTCAATCTGTCTCATAGGACCTGACGCCGGACAACCGTTATTGTAGCGGAAGCTTGCTACACCTTTGTTCCATCCTTCTTCGTTTCCCGCGCGATATTCAATCTGGATTTTGTGCCGTTGGATATTTACGGCCGCTCAATCACGGCTGCGCGGTTCGGCTCCCTCAACATTGTCAGCCCGGGTTAAGGAGGCGCCATCATGAAAACGCTCTATGCACTATGGTCGCGCGCTCGAACCTTTGGCGGCGACACTAAAGGCTCCGTTGCCGTGATTTATGCAGCCGCAGCGCTGCTGATAATCGGCTTCATGGCTCTGGCCGTTGATGGCGCTCGCGCCCATATCCTTCGTTCACAATTGCACTATGCCGTTGACGCCGCGGCCATCGCTATTGGCAAGCAAATGAAGCAGCGCACCGATGCTGAGTTGCTGGCGCTTGCTGAAAAGTACATCCGCGCCAATGTCTCTCCATCATTGCTGGGTTTGACCGAAGGGTTCAGCGCCGGCGACCTGACAGTAGAGATGCTGGATGGTGGCGACGACAACATCAAGGAAATCCGTGCCACCGCCAAACTTCGCACTGCGATGCTTGGCATGCTTGATGGCGCTAGCACCGTGGATATTGGCAAGTCAGCCATGGTGCGTCGCGAAATCCGCGGCCTCGAACTGGCGCTGTCTTTGGATACAACCGGCTCTATGGAGTGGTCTAGCGGTACAGTTGGCGTGACCCGAATGGAAGCGCTCAAGTCATCTGCTACTGATCTGCTCGACATTCTGTTTGACGGCGCCACTTCTAACGACAAGCTCTGGGTCGCTGTTGTTCCGTTTACGCGCCAGGTGCAGGCGAAGACTGATGTCTCTTGGGTTAAGTCATCAACGATGACCAATATCCCACTGCCAACGCCTTATTCCTACGAACACTTCGAGTGGAAGAATGTGCCTGACTTTCCTGGCGGCGATCCATTCTGCTTTGGCTCCCGGACGGCTAAAGGCCATGACGACGACGCTGTCGCGCCAAGCAGCGAGGGCCTAAAATTCGAGGCTGATTATGAGTATCAATTCACGTATCGCGGTTACTGGGATTACAAGTACCAATATTACGTGGAGGCCGTTTCTGGGTATCGCTGCCCGATTGCCGAAGTTCTGCCGCTGACCAACGTCAAATCTGAAATTGTAGCGCACATGAACTCACTAACGCCCCATGGCGGAACCGCGACAGATCGCGGTGCGGTCTGGGGTTGGCGTGCCGTTTCTGAAAATTGGCGGGGTTACTGGGATATTAGCGACGCCTCACGTCCTTTCGACGGCGATGCCCCACTAAATACGAAGGTCGTCGTGCTGATGACGGATGGCGAGAACAGCTATTCAAGCTCCGATGGGCGGCTCACGACAATCTGCAACAATATGAAAGCTGACGGCATCACCGTGGTGACCATCAACTTCGCAACGCCGACCTCTCTCTACCCACTTTATGAGAGTTGCGCATCGTCACCGGACCTGTTCTTCTCGGCACCGACTGCAACTCAATTGCAAAGCGCATTCGAAGCGATTGCACTGCAGCTGAGTGTGCTTCGTCTGATCCAGTAGGCGAACCACTAAGATCATAGCTACCCGAAGCCGCACATTCAGCGCTATCCAGCGCCGACTGTGCGGCTTCTGCGTTCCAGCCAGATAACATCCCGCCACTGACCAGCCATGGGGCCATGGCCCATCTTCCCGATCTTCTGGCGCGTGCCGATAATTTCAAATCCGCAGCCCTGATGCAGCGCCAGACTGGCAGGGTTCTCTGGAAATATCCCGGCCTGCAGAGTCCAAATGCCAGCAGCCTCCGTCGCCGCGACATAGGCATTCAACAATGTGCGACCAACGCCCCTGCCCCGCGCAGCACTGCTTATGTAAATGCTTTCTTCGACGACGCCCCGGTATACAGGTCTAGCGGATACTGGAGAACCAGCAGCCCAACCAAGCACATCGCCATTATTGGCAGCCACGGCGACGAGCCTCGGCGCAGCTAAGTGTCCTTGGTTGAAATCCGTCCATGCGGGTGCGGTTTGTTGGAATGTCGCCTGGCCTGTATCCATGCCTTCCTGATAAATCGATAGTACTGCACGGGCATCAGCCTCAGTCATATCTCTGATTTCAAAACCCGACATTATGACTTGGCCGCAATAGTCGTTTCTGCAAATTCAGGACAGTCATTGGTTTTCGCCAATGCCGCTAGCCGAAGATTTCGTTGTTCAAGCGCCCGCGCCTCAATCTCTTCAACGTCAGACATGTCGACGCCCATGATGGCCGGCCAAAACCACACTTGGCTCAATGTCATTGCGAAAGCGTTCGATATTGCAACACCTTCATCGAGCTTCGCCAGTTTTGCCGCTTTCATTCTGTTGGCCAGACGCTCATCCGCAATTTCAACACAGCTCAATGCATCATCGCCCGATTGCGCCAAATGGACAGGCGTAGCCGTGCGGGTTTGGCATGCGCTGATTGCCAGCAGCCCCAAAATTGCTAATAAACGCATGGGTTCATCCGAAAGCTGTCACCATTGCAGCAGAAAGAATCACATGATCACTGTAGGTTCAAGACATTTCTTACAGCAAATTCTTGGCATGATGCTGGTTTCAGCCCTCGTGACAGGCTGTGCGGAGCCGGCCAAGGTGAACGAAATGGCAGCCGGAACCCGCGCCGGAGCATCGACGCCAGCCAATCCTGCAATACAAGGAGCTGTATGTGTTGAGCAGGTCTCCGGCGGCAAACTCACCAATCCGCTCTGGGTTTCCGAGGTTGATAACCTGGGGTTCCTCCGTGCACTGGAGCATAGCCTAGACGCCAACCGGCTACTGGTGAAACGGCCGGAAGACTGCCGCTTTGGCATAAATGCAAACCTGCTTGGCCTGTCACAGCCCTTCATCGGCATTGATGTCGAAGTCACTGCGAACGTGAATTACACAGTGCGTCAAGCCGGAGTTGAGGCACCGTATATGCTGCAAACAGAGACGTCCGCGTACACAACGAGATTCACAGAGGACAAGATTCTTTGGGGCGAACGCTTGCAGGAAGCCAATGAGGGAGCGATCCGCAAAAACATCGGCGCATTCATTGATGCCCTGCTGGCGTCTAAGCCGAAACCTTAGCCCATTCTTCCCGCATCCATATGGCGCAAGCGACGCCTTGCTCGAAAAGTGAGTATTTGCAGCCGCCGCCATAATCCGGGTTTGGAATAAACTCGGTCGAGATTTGGCCAAGAGTGGCACCGGGGTCCTTGGCATGAAACGCCATAACCTGCCGGATCACCGTCTTCCAAAGCTCCAGCTTTTCCTCAGACCAGGGTGCATGATAGTCACCCGGCTTTGGTTGGACGAATGGATATTGCACGCCGCGCCCGGGTGATCCATCGGGATGGCTCATCAGCGCGTTCTTAGGATTGTTCGGGACAGCGGCGCGGGCATGGCAATGACGGACCCATCCAGCCTCAATCCACTCCGTCGTGATGGCTTTGGGCTGGGTAGGATCAAGCACCAGGTTCCCAACCGATACATCTTCACGAATGCCGACGATATCTTGTTCATCCGGGTTGTCGATCTTGAAAATCACATGGCTATGGTCAAGCGTCATACGGAACGGCACGCCCTTCGCCTCAACCATCCGCGCGACAGGTGCGATGCGGCGAAAATCCTCAGACCACATGTTGATATGCACTTCGAAGCAGGGCTCGACTCCAAGCTTCTCACCCAGCTCATAGGCGTACATGTAAAAATCAACGACATCCTGGTTTGTGACCAAGGCACCGGCAGTGTTTTTCGCCGTGACCTGCACATTATGGACGGTTGAGCCGAGGTCTTTCGCCAATTCAAGATTATGGCGCAACAGGTCCTCATCATCACCGCCAAGGGTATAAAACCACCCGCCAGCACGGACTGGAAGGCCATATTTCGCACTGGCTTTACGGAATTGCTCAACCTCATCAGGTGCCGGTGTTTTGTCGATATAATCGAACACGCCAGCATCCCGAACCATGCGAAATCGCGTGTCGATACTGGGCATGCCATCCGCTTCGGCATGCTTGATGCCATTGGTCTGAATGCCGAAAAGCAGGTCGTTCGCCATAGGCTTATCCCCCTGGTCGCGCTTGAATCGTATAGTTGCGCCGCCATATCCAGTATCATGCGCCGGATTAATGCCAGAGCGCAAAGCGGTGCAGGCCAAACAGGGGATTTTCTATGCGTGCGATAGTTTTGATGGCAATCAGCGCCGCCTGCTTGGCGCTCACATTCGCATCGCCCGCCCGAGCAGACGACGAATCCGTTTGGGCGGCGCTAAAGTCTGGTGGCCATGTTGCGTTGATCCGCCATGCTTTGGCCCCTGGCTTTGGTGATCCAGACAACTTTTCGCTCGATGACCCAAAGACACAACGCAATCTATCCGCCGAAGGCCGCGCCCAAGCCAAGCGAATTGGTGCTGCATTCACCAAGCATACAATTTTGAAAGCGCAAGTTTACTCAAGCGAATGGCGTCGGTGCATGGATACGGCAGACCTGCTGGACCTCGGCCCAGTTACGCCAGAGCCTATCCTGAATTCTTTCTTCCAGGACCGAGGAGATGGTGATGGGCAAACGGCGGCGCTTAAAACGTGGCTGCAATCAGCCAACCTGCGACGTCCCGTTGTACTGGTGACCCATCAGGTCAACATCTCCGCCTTCGCTGGGGTCTATCCGGCGTCGGGTGAAATGATCGTGATGCGCCGCGGCGGCGATGGCGAATTCACTATCGCCGGGCGCATATTGATCAAGTAAGGCCAGCAGCGTCCGCAACCACTTTCATTGCATCCGTGCTTGGCCGGGACAGCAGGATAGAGTGGATATGGCCTTTGCCTGCCGCCGCCTGCCAATCGGCGACCCGGGCGCGGATGCGATCTGCTGAACCAACGAGCGCCATGCCGTCAACCAATTCATCCGGAACAGCGGCGGCCGCTTCATCCCGCTTGCCGGTTAGGAACAAGTCCTGGATCTGCTTCGCTGCCGTCTCAAACCCAAGGCGTTTGGCGTAATCGTTGTAGAAATTCTTGTCGCGCGAACCCATGCCGCCGATATAAAGCGCCAAGTTTTCCCGAACGGGCTGACGACAGGCATCCAGGTCATCCCCCATGACTGTCGGCACAAAGGGCAGGATATCGTAGTTTGAGAGGTCTTTGCCACCGCCAGCGCGATCAAAACCTTTCTCCAAGGCAGGCTCAAACACCTCAAATTTCTCTGGGATCATGAACACCGGGAACATGCCGTCCGCGACTTCGGCGGACATAGCCACACCGGCTGGGGCGATTGTGCCAGTGTAGATTTTCATTTTGGGATCGCCGTGCAGAATGCTCTTCAACGGCTTACCCATCCCAGTAGCACCATCGCCATAATACGGCACCTGATAGTGCTCGCCATTGTGTTCAAGCACAGACTCGCGGGCGAGAATTTGGCGCACGATGGAAACATATTCCCGTGTCCGCATCAGCGGTTTGCCGTAGGGAACACCATGCCAGCCTTCGATCACCTGCGGGCCGGATGGACCGATGCCCATGATAAAGCGGCCGCCAGACAAATGCTGCAGGCTCATTGCCGTCATTGCCGCACAGGCGGGCGTGCGGGCAGGCATTTGCATAATCGCCGTGCCAACCTTAACCCGTTTGGTCTGCGCCAGCGCCCAAGCGGCAGGCGTCACGGCATCAGAACCATAGGCTTCCGCCGTCCAGATCGATTCAAAGCCTAAGGCTTCTGCGGCGTCCACCTCGGCTTTAGGGAACTCTAAACGGGCACCAGAATAGCCCATCACGTAACCGACTTTCATTTGCTTCTCTCTCTATCTGAATCCGCTATGGCGGCATGATGGTATCTTAGGCTAATATCCCCGCAATCATATGACCATTCGGATGGATCCCGCCCCGATGTCGATTTTGCTAAGCCCGTCTTTTCTGATCTTCGTTCTGTTGATCGTGCTGAACTTTGTCCTGATTTTCTCAGGCCAAACGCCGCTTCAACTGTTGGCGGGCATCTTCACGTTCTCGCTGTTTGTCGCAGCTGTGTTGACGCTGATCGGCGTTGCCTGGGGCCGCATCATCGGCTTCATCGTGCTGATTTTAGCGCTGGTTATGGCGCTGCTATTAGCGCAACAGGCAGGGTTTCTTGTCTGATTAATAACCAGGCGGCGCTTCGAACGCCTGATATTCCTGCTCCAGCAGTTTCGCCACCTCTATCGCCGTCAGATCCTCAAGATAGGGCGCGATGATCTGTACGCCGACCGGCAGGCCGGAGCGCGTTAGCCCGATCGGCGCAGATACGCCTGGAAGGCCAGAAGCCCCATTCCAGCCGGACCAAAACAGCTGATCGTTCTGCAGGACTTCTTTGCCGTTTACGACCAATGTCCGTGTCCAGCGGGTCCCAGTCTCATTCTGTGGGAACGCCGCACTGGCACCGACAGGGCACAGCAAAACATCCCAGTCGCGGAAAAATTCAGCCCAAACTGCGCGCATCCGCATGCGGTCGTTATTGGCCGGCAGCCAATCGCGGTGACGCATCACGTTCGCGCGCGCCATCATCGCGTAATAGCTCATATCGTCAGGGCTGAGTGTCTCAATATCCTTGAGGTTCTGTTCGACAAGCTCTGCCGGTTGGCGGCCAGATGTGGTGGCGCGCAGTAGCGTTACATATGTCTGATGCGCCTTCACCTGATCCAGATCCGGCAGTGCGGTATCACTGACAGTGGCACCCTGTTTCGCTAGGAATTCAGCAACGTCATGAATGCGTTCGGCATATTCGGCATCCGTCTCAATCACCGGCGTTGAAGTTTGGACTGCAACGCGGAGATTTTTCAGCGACCGCACGCGTGGCGGCGGTGGCTCAAACCGCCACGCAGCGGCCTCCGCCGCTTCCGGCCCCGCCATCACGCCAAACGCCATTTCCAAATCAGCAGCAGAGCGTGCAAGTGGGCCGATCACAGAGATATCTGCATAGGCGTGCGCCCCCGGCAGCGAATGACCACGTGGCGGTAGAACGCCATATGAAGGCTTCAGGCCCCACACGCCGCAATAATGCGCAGGGTTACGGATTGACCCACCAATATCCGACCCTGCTTCAAGGCCTGTCATGCCGGAGGCCAGGGCGGCGGCCGCCCCGCCAGATGACCCGCCCGGCGTGCGTGTCAGGTCCCAGGGATTATTAGTCGTGCCATAGATTTTGTTGAAGCTCTGCCAGTCCGCCAACATCAGCGGCACATTGGTCTTACCGAAAATGACCGCACCAGCCGCCTTCAGACGTTGCGCCGCCAGTGCGTCCTCGCCAGCGATATTATTCTTATAGGCTGGATCACCCCAGGTCGTTGGCAGACCTCTGATATTGTAGCTTTCTTTCAGCGTCATCGGTACGCCGTGCAGCGGCCCCATGATGTCGCCCTTGGCGAGGGCGGCGTCAGCGGCGGCTGCGTCCGCCCGTGCGGTTTCCAAATCCGTCTGGATGATCGCGTTCAGGGTTGGGTTGTGCAGTGCCATGCGCGCCAAGAAATGATCCAGCGCTTCAACGGCGCTGATGCGCTTTTCGCGGATGTCCTGGGCGATCCCCAATGCAGACTTGAAATGCAGTTCGGTCACGGTCTTTCTCCCCAGATGTTTCAGGCGGCACTAATTTCGCATATACATCCTGCAATCCAGGCCGCTATCCCGTCCAGTGTTGGAGCTAACGACTATGCCGCCCGTCACCAAAATTCTCGCAGTATGCGTTCTTGCCCTCGGTCTATACGGCTGCGGCGTCAACAATATTCCTACATTTGAGGAACAGGCAAAGGCTGACTGGGCGCAGGTGCAGAACCAATACAAGCGCCGGGCAGACCTCATTCCCAATCTGGTCGAGACAGTCAAAGGCTTTGCCGCCCAGGAGCGCGAGACGCTGGAAGCCGTCGTCAAAGCCCGTGCCGTTGCGACCCAGGCGACACTGCCGCCAGAACTTTTGACCGATCCTGCGGCATTCCAGAAATTCCAGCAGGCGCAAGGCCAGCTTGGCGGGGCGCTCTCCCGGCTTTTGGTAACGGTTGAGCGCTATCCGGACCTCAAGAGCAATCAGAACTACTTGAAGCTCCAGGACCAACTTGAAGGCACAGAAAACCGTATCGCCGTCGCCCGGCGGGACTACATTGAAGCCGTGCGCAAGTATAATACGGAACTGGTGACGCTGCCCGGCCGCCTATGGGCCATGGTCATGTACAGCGATAAAAAGCAGATGCAGACGTTCACGGCAGAACCAGAAGCCGCGAACGTACCCCAGGTTAAGTTCAACTAAGGCAGATGCGCGCCCCAGCTTTCCACACAGGCATTCTGGCGGCCCTTGGTGCCGTGCTAATCGCCGCCGTTGTCGCGGCCGCACCATTGGTGGCTCTAACGGATTATGTGGTCGATCAGGCAGGCCTGATTCCGGCAGACCGTGAAGCTCAGCTGATTGAAAAACTCCGCGCCCATGAATCCGCCACATCAAACCAGGTGGCCGTCGCAACAGTCGCCAGCCTTGATGGCGAGGTTTTGGAACAAGCCGCGCTTGAGATTCTGCGCACAGCAAAACTTGGCCAAGCAGACCGGAACAACGGCGTCTTGCTATTCATCGCACTGGCGGAGCGTAAAATTCGCATCGAGGTTGGCTACGGCCTCGAAGGCGCGCTGACAGATGGGCGCGCCGGGGAAATCATCCGCCAACGCATATCCCCCAGCTTTAAGGCAGGCGATCCGGCAGGCGGTATTGAAGCTGGCGTGGACGCAATCATCGCGGCGATCAAAGGCGAATATCAGCCGCTCGCATCGTCGCCCGCAGGCGAGGGCGGCATTCATGACTACATGCCGATGATCATGTTCGGTGGCTACATTTTGATCGTGCTGTTCATCCTTTGGCGCCGGAAACAACGCCGGGCCGAGCGTCGTGCAAGGGGATATGGCGACGATGATGACTACTGGGGAAGCGGTGGCGGATTTGGTGGCGGCGGTTACAGCGGCGGCGGGTTCAGCAGTGGCGGTGGTGGATTTAGCGGCGGTGGAGGCGGCGGTGGAGGCGGCGGCGCCTCTGGCGGCTGGTAGGGGATAGACCATGAAGCCCTTTATTAATCCAGAAGACCAGGCCCGGATTGAGGCAGCCATCCATGCAGCGGAATCCCGTACGCGCGCGGAACTGGTGGCCGTTGTCGCTGAACGCAGTGATGACTACCGCTATGTGGTGATTGCTTGGGCTGCTGTAATTGGCCTGGCATTACCCTTTCCTTGGTCGCTTGGCCTCATAACTGGCCCCTGGGCGATTCCGCCTGGCATGTGGGTGCATGGGGTGAGCCTTGGTGCATTCCTGGCCATTCTGGCACTTGGCCAGCTTGATCCGATCAAGCGCCTGTTGACGCCAAAGCGCCTGATGCACCGCCGCGCCAGCCGGTTTGCCCGTGCGCAATTTTATGCCCAGCGCGTCCGCATGACGCGCGAGCGGGCGGGTGTGTTGCTGTTCATTTCTGCCTTTGAGCACCATGTTGAGATCATCGCGGATGAAAATGCGGCCAAAGCCGTAACGGATGCCCAGTGGAATAAAGCCGTTGAGGCCTTCGTGGCCACGCTTCAAGCCAGCGGCCCGGCGGAGGCGATGGCGGCTGCCGTCGCCATCCTGGACAAAACGCTAAGCGAGGCGCTGCCGGGCGGCGGCGGTGATACGAATGAATTGCCGAACCGCCTGATCATCCTCTGATAGTTCGAAATCAGACGGCCTAAATTGACGCCATAGTAACCGCGATCTGCGATTCTGCCGCTGTACGAATAGGTTCAGCAGCAAGCGGACGATGCGCCTGATGAGAGCGTCGAGGGAACAGCAACGGGGTTTCACCCTGATTGAGCTGATGGTGGTTGTCTCCATCATCGGCGTTCTGTCCATCCTGGGCGTCCCCCATTTCCGCGCTTATCTGCTCGACGCGCGCTTGAGCGACGCCGTGCCTTGTCTGACAGACATCGCAGCCCGCAATCGCATGCACTTCATCGAAACCGGTACTTATTGTTGCGGCGACGGCGACGAAGGCAGCATTGTTAATGAGCTTCGCGCTAAGGTGGATGAAGTTGGCGACTTTTGCTTCTTCATCGTCTGCAAAGATGCAGCCCTGTGCAGCACTGTCACGGCAACAAACTTCATCACACCGGACGAAGCGGCGGACGCTGGCGCTGAATTCGAGGTATGGGCGATCTTACGAGAAGCCAATACTGGCGACATCGCGGGGCCGAGCGGCGCGTCCTGCGCACCGGCACGAGACAAGCGCCCGCCAACAGGGCTGGCTCAACCAAGCGCCTCCGGGAAACCTGGACGGCAGGGCCAAGCCGTCGTTCTGCGCTACCCACCGCCTGTGAACGGCATCGACACAACGACCGGAACTGGCAGCCATCGCTACAACTGGGATGCCGGGATCAGCAAGACCAATGCGCTCCACCCGTAAACCCAACGCCCTGCAGCAGGGCTTCACCCTGATTGAGGCGATGACGGCGGGCTTGGTGCTTTCCATCATCACCATCGGATTGATGAGCGCATGGACCGTCGCTGGTGCGAACGTCAATGATCTAGTCGTCCGTGAGAAAGCCATCTGGACGTTGAATGGCCATATGGAACGGATTTCAGCCCTGTATCAATTCACGGACTTCGGTGCCTTCGGCGTATCGACATCAACAGGATATAACTACCCAGCTGTATACAATGACACTCGGATGATCTTTGGCACATTCGCAGACGCAGCGATGGCGCCGCCCGGAACACTCCCATTATTCAAAGCGCTTGCAGGCGAGGCCAACGGGCTCGTTGAAACACCAAACGCCTTCGAGACCAAAGACGGATATCCAGTCGTCCTGTTCGATTCTCTGGCCTCATCCGTCCGGCGGAACTATGTATGGATTGACCGGCCCAAGAATATCGTCGGCCGTTTGAGCTGGGAGCTGACAGATATCGTTGTTGCTGAATGTGATGGCGATAATCAACCCGGTGGAAACCAAGATTGCAGATGCCTTAGCTTTGTCCATGACGCATCGGACCCTAATCCCGGGACCGGCAGTGGCGCTTTCTGCAAAGAAATTCAGTTGGCGCTGGAATTCCCGCTCCGCTGGAATGAAGCGGATAATACCGTCAAGGCGATGCCGCAACCAACTGAAATCCTGACCCTGCGGACGATTGTGGGGCGGATCCAATGATACGCCGCCGTACCAATCAATCCGGCTTTACAACAGTTGAACTGGCTTTTGCTGGGCTAATAGCGGCTGGCTTAACGTTGGTTGGGCTAAACCTGCTGATCACCAGCATGGATATGAAAGCGGACCTGGATGGACGCGTGCGCGCGAACCGCGCCGCCAGGGCTGCAATGGTGACCATCACTGATGGCTCGGTCATGCCTTCAGCCGGAACCGATGGGTTTAATATCGCCCATGGCCTCCGCAATCGGGCAGGCGCGCCTGCAATTGAATTGGCGGATGGCGAGGTGCTGGAGATGACTTCCAATGGCCTGACAACACCCGGTGATAAAAACAGCGCCGTAAACGTAATCTGCATCGCTGCCAATGACCCTGCACCTGCATGCACAACAGCTGGCGAAACGGTGGTTCTGAACGGCCCTATCGCTGCAATGCCAAAGTTCCAAGACAAATCCCGAACCGTTCTTGGCAAAACCGTAGAAATGGAATTGCGCGTACAAGACCCCTGGGCCGCAGCACGCGGTATCCGCAGGATTGAACGCTATGGCGGTATGGCGATCTATAACGCCGCTGAAGGCGAAGGCAAGCCTGGCGGCGGGATTGATACAATTAACCCGGCAGGCGGCAACTAAATGCGACGATCCCTGCAATCCGCCCAGAAGGGCTTCGCGCTGCTGTTGGTTATGGTGATCGGCACAGTAGCGCTTTACGCCGCCACCGGCCTTATTGGCGGCGGTGCCGTGACTGAACATGCAGCCCAAGAGAAGCAGTTGCTAAAGCTAAGGAGCTATTGGGCGGCGCAAGGCCACATCGTTTATACGCTGAGCCGATCGAGACAGGGGCTACCTTGCGGCGGCACATGCTCAGATATGCGCCAGCGCTCGAAGTTTTTTGATGACGCCCAGATCGAGATACTCGATCATAATAACGGCAATCCAGATTCGTCGAACAAAGCCAAGGATCGACACTGGTTCTATCCAGAAATAGATCCTAACTATTTTATGCCAATACATTTTCATGTCGAGGATGCCGAAGCTGGCTCTCGGCTCTTGCTGAGAGCACACTTTAAGCCTGAGAATTTTCTGACGCATCCGCTCATTCGGGATTATTGGCCGATCAATGGCTCGTTCGCCGCGATCATTTGCACGGGCCTCACAACCTTTGCCGACCCTTGCCCTGTTGACGAGGGGTCGATGGACGAAGCGAACAGCTTGGCACGGATTATTCGAATGGAACCCCGATAGTCATGCATGATCAATGCACCCAGCCAGACGCAATTGCGCCGCTCCTCCCCAGCCAAGGGGACGATCGGCGGACTGACGTCCGTTACGCGCTCGTGGCCCCAGGCCTCGTTGCGGACCGGACCGGCGTTCATGACTGCATTGTCGTGGATATATCCCTTGGTGGCTGCATGCTGGAGGGGCAGTTTCATATGCGGAATGGCATGGAGGTCGCGGTCGGCGTTGATAGCCTGATGGGGTTACTGGGAGAAATCGTGCATGCAGGCCCCGGCTTTGTCGGCGTGAAATTTCACATGGTGCCAGATCGGCGAAACGACATCCGCACCTGGATCGCCGCCCGCCTGAAAATCGCCCGCGTGGGCTCAGACTCCGGCACTAAACAACTAGCGCATAAAGCCCGATGGACGCCGCCGCTCAAACCCTACAAGCCTTTGCCAGCCTGCCGCCAGCAGCGCTGATCACGCTGAGCGCCGTGTTTGGCTGCTTAATCGGTAGTTTCCTGAACGTTGTAGCCCACCGCCTGCCACTGATGATCGAGGCGGAGGAAGCGGGCGAGGATGCATCTGGCCTCAGCCTCTCCTACCCCTCCTCTCGCTGCCCGGACTGCGGCCATAACCTTAGCTGGTATGAAAACATTCCACTGGTGAGCTTCCTGTTGCAAGGCGGCAAATGTCGACATTGCGGCACGGCCATTTCGTGGCGCTATCCGCTGCTTGAAGCCATGGCAGGCGTGCTTGCTGGCCTCGCCGTATGGCAGTTTGGCCTAAGCCTCCACGCAGCCGCGATCACAGCGTTTCTTCTGGCCCTGCTGGCGCTGACAGCGATTGACCTGGATACCGGCCTGCTGCCGGACCGCATCACCCTACCGTTCCTCTGGCTCGGCCTGATTGCCGCCGCTGCCGGTCATGGGCCAACGCCTGCAAGTGCGATCCTGGGCGCGGTCATCGGCTATATGTCGCTCGAGCTACTGAACCGGATCGCCAGATTGTTAACCGGCCAAGACGGCATGGGTGGCGGAGATATGAAGATGGCGGCGATGATGGGCGCATGGCTCGGGCCAGAAGCACTCGCTGTGGCGCTGTTCATCGCTTGTGCCAGCGGCGCAGCCTGCGGCGTAGCACTGCGCCTGATGGGTTCAGATAATGCCACAACGAGCGACCCGGACGTGCCAACTGGCGCTATGCCGTTTGGTCCATGGCTGGCATTCGGTGCCGCGATCCTGGCGCTGTGGCCTGAGACAGCCAACATCGCAATGCAATGGGTGCTTTATGGCACCTATTGAAGCGGTGGCGCATAGACCGGCAGCGGGACTGAATATCTGCGCGCAGCACCGTCAGACCGCTGCAATGTTCCAACAGCTTCGGAAGACTGCGTGTTCAGCTGCGTATGCTGTGGCGCGCGCGGACGCACAGGAACAGCGGCTGCCGTTTGTGCCAGCGGCGCTGGCTCCCGAATATCAGCAACGACATCACCGCTTGGGGCAAAGCCTGTCAGCACGCGGCTGCCAATGGGTCTATCGCCATAACGATATTCCAGCCGCACATAATTGCGCACTTCGGGCGCATACCACCAGCGCTCAAACCCTGTCCATCCGGTTTCCGGATTGCGGGTGCGCATGACAATAACAAAGCAGTCGAAGTCCCCCGCAGGCACGCTGATGCGTTCCTTACTTTCAACGACCCAGGATGTTGAATGCACCCGGGTTTTGCCATTAGCAGTGAATTCGCGCGTGAAAACTAACGGCGCGCCTGACTTGAGCGTCGCCGCTGCGCTGACCGGAATTGACCGGTACACGACAGATCGCACAGTCGTCGCCGATTGCGCGTCCTGGCGAAGGAAGCCTTTGCGGCTGAACCATTGCTCTGGCTCATCCGTCCGCCGAAACGAGGTCACCCCGCCATCCGTCTGCGCCACTGCAAGGCCATAACCGTCACTATAGGTCCAGGTATCGCCAACCTGCCAGGCAGGGGCAGCGACTGTCAGCAATTCAGAAGATTGCGCCGCAGGGCGCACATCGGCAGTGCCTTGCTCGCCCTTCGCGGTGACGCAACCACTTAGCCCAAGCGCAGCGACAAGTGCCGCGGCGGATACGGTCCAGCTTAACTTCCCGCGAGCCATTTGCCCTCCGATACTGATCCTTTGAGATCAATCTGGCCCTCATAAATCATGGCCGGAAGCCAGTAGCTGCTCACGGCCTTTGAGGATGTCATGGCACGCACTTGCAGGCGGCCTTCATCCAGAATGCGGGCTTGCATTGTGATACGGTTATCGCGCCCCATGGCCGAAACCTCAGACGGACTGAAAGCTTCGTGCCGCACCAATTCCGCCCGCTGCGATGAGATTGCGGTATCAACGGCTGACATCACATCTTTACGAAACTCAGCCACGTAGAAATGCTCATGCGCAAGCGGGCCAACGAACGCCAGCACGAGCAGGCCAAGGCCAATCGCCCACCCGCTCGCGCGCGCTGTTTCCTTCAGCATCGCCAGTTGGAAAGCGGATTTGCTAGTCCCCGCCATTACGATTCGTCCTCTTCCAGCTCGGAGAGGAGGCGAAATGGGCGGGCGGACTTGCGAACTTCGGCGTCTGGATTAGCCAGCATGCTTTCGCTCGCCCGGTCCAGCGTGCGCCTGCGCGATGCCACATAATCCGGCGTACCAAGGCGGGTCGCGATATCACTGCCAAACGGCCCAGCACCTTCAACAATGCGTGGCGTGATGAAGAAGATTGTTTCAGATAACGCGCTGCTCGCCGTGTTTTCCTTGAACAGACGACCCAACACCGGAACGTCTTTCAGGCCCGGCACGCCAGATTCCCTCTCGCGCCTCTCATCATCAAACAGGCCGCCAATAATATATGTACCGCCGTTCGGCACCAGTACTTCGGTCTGAACCTCCTGCGAGCGGACGTCGATCTGCCCGAACACACCTGCACCCGGTGCTGAGTTGATCGCATTCAGGTTCAGCCGGATGAGGTTCCCCTCCCCCAGCGCCACGGCCGGGACGATGGATGGTGTGATTTCCAGAGTCAGCCCGGTTTCAATCTGCTCCAAGCTCTGGCCCTGGTCGCCGCCGGCGTCCACTTGCACGAAAACATCCTGGGATCGCGTGATCCGGGCCGTGCGGTTATCCAGTGTTACGAGGCGCGGCGCGGAGAGCACTTGTGCTTTGTTTTCCTCCGCCAGCGCCTTCAAGCGCACTTGCAGAATGCTCGACGCGCCACGCACCACAAAGGCCGCAATCGTGCTGGATGCACCAACGGCGGGCAGCAGCGACAACGCATTCAGGCCATCGGAATCAAATAGATTGGCAGCGTCATTCCCGACCTGCCCGCCGCTGCTGCCGGTATCACCGGCCGCACTGCCATTGGCGCTGCCACGCTGCGTCGCGGACCCTCTAAGCGCCACGCCCAACTCCTCCGCCACACCGAGGCTGGCTGTTGCGATAATCACTTCGATCTCAATCATCTTCAACGGCTGATCGAGTTCGCGGATGACTTGGGCGATCGTGGCCACATCGCCTGGGCTACCCCGCACGATGACGGAATTGGTACGGCGATCAATCGAAATACGAGGACGGGCCAGTTGTGAGACCCGGCGTTCAAACGCAGCATCACTTTCGCCAGCACGTGCATTGGCCGAGCCAGCATCACCGCCAATATTCAGATCCCCGATGATCGCTTTCAATGTATCTGAAATGCCCGGCACAGTGACGGACCGGCCATGAAACTGTCGCGTCGTCTCGCCAACACTGGCGAAACGCAGCGGGATTACACGAACTTTGGCATTGGCAATCTCTGCGTAGGTATTTGCTTCCAACTGGTCACGACGGGCAGCCTGTTGTTGCTTGATCGCCGCCTGATCCGTTTCAATCCGCAGTGATGCCGCCGTTTCGACCTGATTGATTAGCGCAGTGATTTCCTTCACCCGGTCAGATCGACCCTTAACGGAGACCGTACTAGTCGCGGAATCAAATGCGACGCCTTCCAGGCCAAGCCCGAAGCGAACGAGCATTTCTCTCAATGCCGGATAGCGGGTATGCGTCAATGCGATGAACACCCGCTCTGGCGGATCAAAGTTCACGGCGGCGTCTTTGTAAACGGTTACCGTGCGGGTATCCGAATTGTATTCATAGGCCAATCCGCGCTCGGTCATAAGCTGTTCAAAAGCCTGCCCCGGCCGCACTTTATCAAACCGCAGCGAAATCGGCCCCTCAACGCCAGGCCGGAAAATCGCCGAAAGCCCGTTGGCCCGCAGCAGAGAACGCAGGATAGATCGCACGTCGTCATCAACCGATGTACGGCTGAAACGAACATCTGGGCGCCATGGAATTGAGTCTGCAAAAGCGGGTGCAGACACGCCTAACAGCGCGATGACGATTGCGAGCCGCGCACATTTTCGCCGCAATCTCCATGCAACGATCCGCGCCAGCGTGTGTTTAAGGTCTAACAACATAGGCTGGATAGAACGCCTGCCTTGGTTAACGTCGCCCTAAGCGGGATGCGCGAATTACCAACAGGCAACGGTTTGCGCCCTGACCTAAGGGCGCCTATATCGAACTGCACATTCGGCCCCGATTTCGGGTCCATTAGGGAGAGAATTGATGTTTAAGCGCACACTTGCGATGGCTTTGGCCGGAATAGCTTTCGCGGCAGCGGGCGCCGTCGCACCGCATGCAAAAGCGGACTATGCCGAAGCAAAAGACATCGTCGACAGCAGTAAAATCACGATCCAACGGCTGATCCGCAGCCCTGAAACGCCCCAGGTCAAGTCGCTGCTGGCACGCGCTAAAGGCGTGATGGTCTTCCCACAGATTCTAAAAGGCGCATTCTTCATTGGCGGCGAAGGCGGATCGGGCGTGCTCATGTCCAAATACGCCAATGGCGCATGGAGCTATCCGGCTTTCTATACTATGGGCTCCGTCAGCTTCGGTCTGCAAATCGGTGGGCAATCTTCTGAAGCCGTGCTGCTGATTATGACCCAGCACGGCCTGGATTCTATCATTAATGACCAAGTGAAATTGGGTGCGGACATCAGCGCTGCCGCTGGCCCCGTCGGTATCGGCACAGAAGCCTCGACCACCACAGCGACGGGTGCGGATATTTTTGTGTATTCGCTCAACAAGGGCCTGTTTATCGGCGCAGCGCTTGAAGGCGCTGTTATCGCCAAGCGCAAAGATTGGAACCAGATTTTCTACAAAGGAAGCTACACGCCGACCCAGATCGTGCGCGAAAACCGGGCTTCAAATCCTGATGCAGACCCCCTTCGCGCTGCTGTTGAAGCAGGCGCGTAAGTCTCACACTACCGGGCTGCGGCGAGGATCAGGTTGCCATATCGATCCACCGTCGCGGCCCACTCTGGCGGCAGCACCGTCGTTGATGTCTTTTCGGTTATGATGGCGGGACCTTGAATAACGTCCCCTGGCTGCAAGCCTTGGCGGTCGTACCGCATCGTCTCTATAGCGCCACCTTCTGTGAAATACACTTCACTGGTGCCTGTCTGCGCCCGCTCATCCATCGATGCATCGCTCTGCAGATCTATCTGAATTGGGCTTGATTTAACGCCATCGACCGTCGCGATCAGGCGGCAATTGACGATTTCCACCGCACGTTCTCGAATGTCGTAACCGTGCTCCATGGCATGCGCGCTATGGAATCGCTCAATAAAATCACTGAGCGACAAACCGTCCTCAACATAGACAGCGGCCTCAAAGCTCTGGCCTTGATAGCGCGCTTCAACGATACGGCGACGTAGGCGGCAAGTTGGGTCCGGCGTTTCCGACGCAAGCCAAGGGTCAGCATCCGCTGTCATCGCCGCAAATGCCTTGTCTGCGGCATCCCAACCAGCATCATTTGCCGGTGCTAGCACCGTTCGCACGAAATCCATTGCAGGATCGGACATGAGAATGCCGCGCGCGCAGAGCGTTCCCGGTGCCAGTGGTACAATTACGGCGGGGCATCCGGCCTCCGCAGCCACATCCGCAGCCACCAGCGGCCCCGCACCGCCATAGGCGATCAACGCCATTTCGCCCAAATCATAGCCGCGCTCACTCGTTGCAGCCCGTATTGCTCGGGCGATATTGGCGACGGCCACACGAAGCACGCCCGCTGCCGCCGCCTTAACGTCGAGGCCGAGTGGCGCCGCTACTTGCCCCTGAATAATTGCCCGCGCTGCCGTTGCATCCAGCCCCTGCGCGCCTTCCACAAGTCCAGCTGCCGCGCTGAGTCTTCCAAGTGTCAAGTTTGCATCTGTCAATGTCGCTTGCTTGCCGCCTAGGCCGTACGCGGCAGGGCCAGGATCTGCGCCCGCGCTTTCCGGGCCGACTTTCAATCCGCCGACCGAATCCACTGACGCTATTGACCCGCCACCTGCGCCGATCACGGTAATATCGAGGCTGGCTGCACGGACTGGATAGCCCGCAACATCCCGCTCTGCTGTGACACGTGCGGCACCTTCCGCGATCAGGGCGATATCGGTTGAAGTGCCACCAACATCAAAGGCGGCAACATTGGGATATCCAGCCGAAGACGCAATTGCGGCAGCCGCCGCCACTCCAGCCGCTGGGCCAGATAGGCATGTGCGAACAGGTTCAGCAGCCGCTGTATCCAGCGTCATCAATCCGCCGCCAGAGTGCACCATATAAGGTGGCGGCAGGATGCCAATGTCAGCCACACGCCGTTGCACTTCGCCCAGATACTTAGCCATACGTGGACCAACAAACGCGTTTAGAACCGTTGTTGAAGCCCGCTCAAATTCACGGAATTCTGGTGACACTTCATGGGAGCAGGTTATGTACGCATCCGGCAGCAATCCCCGCACGATCTCCACCGCCCGCTTTTCATGGGCCGCATTCCGGTAGCTGTGCAGGAACACAATCGCGACAGCTTCTACGCCATCAGCCGCAAGCGTAATACCAGCAGCAGTCACAGAAAGCGCATCAAGCGGCGTAAGGACTGCGCCCGTTTGGTCTAACCGCTCCGGTACTTCAAACCGGCGACGGCGCGGGGCGAGCGGCGGTGGGCGGGTTTCGCGGTAATCATAGAGGTTCGGCCTAGTTTGACGGGCGATCTCCAACACATCACGAAAGCCTTCGGTTGTTATAAGGCCCGTGCGCGCGCCCTTCCGCTCAATCGCCATATTGGTGGCGACCGTAGCCCCATGGCCAATCCAATCCACCTGGCTCGGTTCCACGCCCGCGAGTACAAGCAGTTCGCGCAGACCCGTCTCAATCGCTTCAGACGGATCAGCGGGTGTTGAAGGTGTCTTGTGATGCACCGCATGCGCGTCCCGCAGCAGAGTGAGGTCCGTAAACGTACCGCCGACATCAATACCAATTCTGATCATAAGCGCCCCACGATCTCGCCATGATCTGAGCCTATCGCAATGGACCAAAAGGCGGAATGGCACCTAATTTTGTGGCTAATCCGTTTGTCCATTCGCATTCCTGAAATCCGTAGGTATGGTGGCGACCATGAGTGAGAATTCTATCCAAACGGCCATCGCGGAAGCGGAGGGGCTGATTAAAGCTGGGAGTCATGGGCAAGCGGATATGCTGCTGTCCTCTGCCATCATGACTGCCCCAAATGCCCCGGCGCTTCGTCGGCGACTTGGAATCTTGCGTGCACAGCAGATGGATTATCCAGGCGCACGGCGGGAGCTTGAGGCCGCAGCCTCATTGGCACCGAATAATGCCTCTGTCCTCCAGCCGCTCGCATTCGTTTACGACCGCATGAGCCTGCCTGTGCTAGCGCGGGCAGCGGCGGAACGGCTATTGGATGTCGCCCCCGATAATTCCGCAGCGTTTAGCTTGCTGGCAGGCATGGCGAAGCCGGGCGAAGATCATTCGACCATGCTTGATGGCATCACGCGCGCCATCTCGCGTTCAGAAATTCCAGCCAATGATAAGGCACGTTTAGGATTCGCAGGCGGACGTTTGGCCCACCTAGCTGGTGACCCTGCACGCGCATTCGCATTTTTCGAATCCGCGAACCAAGCCCATAGCGCCCAGGATGACGCCGCTGGCCGCGCTGCTCTGGCCAATCGTCTGATGAATGCGTTCAGCAAAGTCAGCTGGCCGAATTTTCAGCCCCGCGCACAGCTCATATTGCTCACGGGTGCCCCGGGTTCTGGCCAGGCGTTCTTGGCGGACGTTGTTGCCAGCCATCCAGATGCTGTGTTGGCGACAGATATCGGTCCACTGGCCGAAGCCGTCGTTGGCCTAAAGGAGCGTTCCGGATCTTCGGACGCGTTCCCAGAGTGTGTTGCCGGCGCATCAACAGAGGTTTGGCAGGCGGCATCTGACGCGATGTTTGCGGACCTCATGGCGGATTATGGTGAGGCGAAAGTCTACGTCATGAGTGCTCCCGCCGCGTTCCTACAAGCAGGTGCTGCGGCTGCATTGGTACCCGGTGCGGTCATCACAGAATTACGCCGCTCGCCAATGGCCTATGCGCTTTCAGGCTTTATGCGGCATGAGGGCGCCAGCGCCGCCTACAGCTATTCAGCAGAAGGTCTTGGCCGCCTATTCAGAACGACAGAAACGCTGAGCGCCTTTTGGGATGGCGTCCTGCCACATGCACCGATCACTGTGACAGATAGTGAACTCGTCCATGCGCCAGAAGCTGCGGCGGCAAAAGTCTTGGCGGCGGCTGGCCTCACTATCGATCCTGATTGTGAAGCGCAAATTGAGGCCGTGGCACCTGCCGCGCGCTTCGCAGATGATATCGGTTTGGATGGATGGCGGGCTTACGCCCCACATTTGGGCATGTTTCGGGACTCGTTGTGGCCCCAAACGCCATAAAATTCTTCATGCAATGACGAAACTGGCTATTTCGGCGTTGAAAAGCCATATTCCTGCCATGAACAACGATAATTATAGCCTCAACAACTTGGTCTCAGGAGCGAACGCGATGCACCGAAGCGCGCTTTTGCTAGTGGGACTGGCGGTCTTGGCGGTTGCGGGCTGTGAACCCACAGTGCAATTATCAGCCCCGGATAAGCCGATCGTTATCAATCTGAATGTCAAGATTGAGCGTGAGGTTCGGGTTAAGGTCGAGCGCGAGATCGATGACGTGATTCGCGAGAATAAGGAGATATTCTAATGCTCCGCATGCGGTTTTCCCTTGCGGCCCTGGCCGCAGTATTCCTAGCAGCGGCCCTGGCGTTTTCATCGCCGAGCCCGGCTGTCGCAATTGATTTGCAATCAGCACGCTCTGGCGGCCTGGTTGGCGAAACCTTGTCCGGCTACGTGGCCCCCGTCACCAGCCCATCCGGCGAAGTGTCCAAACTCGTGGCAGATGTGAATTCAGCGAGGCGCGCTCAATACATCAAGCTCGCCAAGCGGAATAATGTGCGTGTCGAGGAAGTGGCTGCATTAACGGCACAGCGCATCATTGATTCGCTCCCAGGCGGTGCCTATTTCCAAGCGACAAGCGGCGGATGGCGGCGCAAGTAACGGACGGCGAATAGCGTCTGCTCCGGGGGGACTTTCAATTATGCAGATGGATGCGCTGAATGGCGTGGACGATGTACGCGCGCTGCTGGCAAGCGGCCGCTACGTCTCAGATGACAGCCTGGCGACAGCGCTCTACCTATCGCTCAAACTTGGTCGGCCATTATTTCTGGAAGGCGAGGCTGGCGTCGGCAAAACCGAAATCGCTAAAGTCCTGTCAGATACGCTTGGCCGCCGGTTAATCCGTCTCCAGTGCTATGAAGGCCTCGATATCGCATCCGCTGTGTACGAGTGGAACTATCAGCGCCAAATGATCGAAATTCGCGTGGCCGAAGCGGCCGGTGCGACTGACCGCGACGCGCTTGGCGGCGACATCTTCAACGAACGCTTCCTCATCGAGCGGCCGATTTTACAGGCCATGCGCCCTCATCCCGAAGGCCCGCCTGTTCTGCTGATCGATGAACTTGATCGCGCTGATGAACCGTTTGAAGCCTTTCTGCTCGAAGCCCTGTCTGAATTCCAGGTGACAGTGCCGGAGATCGGCCCGATTAAGGCCGATGCAACGCCGCTGGTTATCATTACCTCCAACCGCACCCGCGAAATCCACGACGCCCTGAAGCGTCGCTGTTTCTATCATTGGGTAGATTTCCCAACCGCCGCCCGCGAACTGGAAATCCTGTCGCTGAAAGCGCCTGATGCAAATGAAGACCTATCCCGGCAGATCGTGACGTTCGTACACCGCTTGCGCGCCATGGATCTGTTCAAGCAACCGGGTGTCGCAGAAACCATCGATTGGGCGAACGCGCTAATGCAATTGAACGCCATTGCCCTTGATGCTGATACCGTATCAAACACGCTCGGCGTATTGCTGAAATATCAGGATGATATCCAAAAGCTGCAGGGCGGTGAGGCCAAGCGGATTCTGGATGAAGTGCGCCAGGAACTGGCGGCGGCTGACTAATGCTGGACGAACCCGCAGATGCGCTGCGGGAGCCCGCATCCGAGGATGGCAGGCTGGCGGAAAACGTCGCCCATTTCGTACGCGCCCTCCGCCGTGCTGGTCTGCCAGTCGGACCAGGCCATGTCCTCAGGGCGGTCGAAGCGCTCCGCACAATCGATATTATGGACCGCGAAGAGTTTTATTGGGCGCTGCATGCCAGCCTGATCACACGGCAAGGCCAGCGCGAAGTTTTCGACCAGGCATTCCATATGTTCTGGCGAAGCCCTGACTATCTTGAACGCATGATGGGCATGCTACTGCCGACGCTGAAGGTCGAGGACGAAGCGCCCGCCGACAAGCGTGAGCTTTCCCGCCGCGTTGCAGATGCACTGGCCCCCGCCCCGCCACAAGCGCCAGAGGGCAAGCCGCAGGAAGAGCTTGAAGTCGACGCATCGATGACGTTCTCAACCAGCGAAGTCCTGAAAACCATAGATTTCGATAGCATGTCGGCCGATGAGGAATCTGCCGCCAAACGCGCTATGGCCCGCCTCACTCTGCCTTTGCAGGACCTTCCCACACGCCGCTTTCGCCCTGATGCAGACGGACGCCGCGCCGACCTCCGCGCCAGTTTACGCTCAGCACTTAGAGGCGGGCCCGGCGTTATTCCTTTGAAGCGCAAAACGCCGCGCACCCGCCCTCCGCCCCTGGTCGCACTGTGCGATATCTCAGGCTCTATGGCGCGTTACTCGCGAATGCTGCTGCATTTTCTGCACGCGCTGAGTTCAGACCGAGACCGTGTGCATAGCTTTGTGTTTGGCACCCGCCTAACAAATGTCACCCGCCATCTACGCGGGCGCGACGTTGATTTGGCGCTGGAGCAAGTGGCAAAATCCGTGGATGATTGGGAAGGCGGCACCCGCATCGGCTGGTGCCTGGAGCGCTTCAACAAGGAATGGTCCCGCCGCGTATTGGGCCAGGGGGCGGTTGTTCTGCTGATCACGGATGGCCTTGATCGCGAGTCAAATGAGGTGCTTGCGGCTGAATCAGAAAGGCTTGCTAAATCGTGCAGAAGGCTTATCTGGCTAAATCCGCTTTTGCGCTATGATGGGTTCGAGCCGAAAGCGGGCGGCGTGCGCGCAATCCTTCCACATGTGGACGAATTCCGCGCGACGCATAACTTAGAGAGCTTGGAGGCGTTGGCTGCCGCATTGAGCGGCCCAGCGCCTGTACTTGGGGCAAGAGGAGCAGATCAATGGCTGCGACAGATGTAACGTCCACGATTGGACCAGCGGAAACACACGAAATTATCGGCCAAGCGCAAACCTGGCGGCGCGCCAAAAAGGGCGTGGCCATTGCGACGGTGGTCTCCACCTGGGGCTCCAGCCCCCGCGCGATTGGCTCACAATTGGTCGTGAATTCAGATGGCGCGTTCCTGGGCTCTGTGTCCGGCGGATGCATTGAAGGTGCTGTCGTCACGGAAGCGTTGGATGTAATTGAGGACGGCAAACCCAGGATGCTTGATTTCGGGGTTACGGACGCCCAAGCCTGGGAAGTTGGCTTGGCATGCGGTGGCAAGGTCGAAGTATTTGTTGAGCGGGTTGGCCAATGAGGTCCAAAACACTAGACCGGCTAGCTGCCCTCGCCCAGGAAAAGCAGCCGACAGCACGGGTCGTCCGTATCTCTGATGGTCGGGAAACGTTGGTGCGCCCAGACCGGGTAGAGGGCGATCTTGATGCGCCGTCAGACGTTATTGTAGCGGCCCGCGAAGCCCTTCGGAGCGATCGGTCGGGCATGGTCCCGCATGGCAATGAGCGCTATTTCATCCATGTGCATAATCCACCGCGACGGATGATCATTGTCGGCGCCGTTCATATCTCGCAGCCCCTAGTCGCTATGGCGCGGGAAGCTGGGTTCGACGTAACGGTGATTGACCCTCGCGGCGCCTTCGCCACAGTCGAGCGGTTCCCGGATGTGACCCTGATGGACGATTGGCCTGATGACGCCATGGGTGCCCTTAAGCTTGATACACGGACGGCTGTGGTCACCCTGACCCATGACCCCAAGATTGATGATCCTGCCCTTGCCGCTGCAATGCATTCGCCGGCCTTCTATATTGGCGCGCTTGGCAGCCGCAAAACCCATGCGAGCCGATTAATCCGCCTTCGGGACCAAGGCTTCGATAGCCGCAAGCTTGACCGCATTCACGGCCCCATTGGCCTGAACCTTGGTGGGCGCGCGCCGGCAGAGATTGCCGTTTCCATTCTGGCGGAAGCGCTGATGACCCTACATGGCGGCAACGTGAAGTGAAGTTCGGGCCGGTACCGGCAAGCGAGGCGGCAGGCGCATATCTGGCCCACTCCATCCGGCTGGACCGCCGGACCTTTAAAAAGGGCCGCCTACTCTCGCCAGATGACATCAAAATATTGGTGGCCGAAGGTGTTGATGCGGTCACTGTCGCGCGGCTTGAAGATAGTGATGTTCATGAAGACAAAGCAGCCGCGCGCTTGGCCGCAGCCCTAGCAGGCAGCGGCTTAAAGATCAGCGCAGCATTCACCGGTCGGGTGAACCTGATTGCGGATTGCGCAGGCGTGCTGACCGTAGACACCGACTGCATTAATCGCATCAATGCCGTACATGAAAGCGTCACCGTCGCCACACTCGCGGCGTATGCATCCGTAAGCCCAAGGCAGATGGCGGCGACGATCAAGATCATTCCGTTTGCAGCGCCGGAGTGGGCCGTAGCCGAAGCGGAAGCCATTGCCAAAGCAAACGCACATGCCCTAACAGCCCATCCCTACCGCCCAATTCGTGCGGCATTGATCCAATCAACATTGCCAACAGTGAAACCAAGCGTTCTTGATAAGACCGTGGACGTGACCGCAGCCCGGCTTACAGCCCTTGGCGGCGTTCTCGCCGATGAACGCCGCGCACCCCATGACGCAACAGCAATCGCCGACGCCATCAAAGCCGCAGATACAGTCAATGCAGATATCTTGTTGATCGCTGGCGCATCTGCAATCGTTGATCGGGCGGACGCCCTCCCAGCAGGGATCGCGCAAGCTGGAGGCACTGTGCTGCATTTCGGCATGCCGGTTGATCCAGGCAACCTGATTATGCTGGCAGAGCGGAACGGCAAGCCTGTGATCGGTCTACCAGGATGCGCTCGCTCCCCCAAACTGAACGGTTTTGACTGGGCGCTGCAGCGATTCGCAGCCGATGTTCCCGTCACGCCACAGGATATCCAAGCCATGGGCGTTGGCGGGCTTTTGGCCGAGATTGGCGCGCGCCCTCTTCCGCGCGCAGAAGCAACGCGAACACCGGCAGACACACAGCACGCTCCCAAAGTCGCAGCCATGGTTCTGGCAGCCGGGCAATCCCGCCGCATGGGCCAAGCGAACAAATTGCTAGAAGTGGTTCATGGCCGGGCGATGGTCGTCACAGCCGTTGAAGCTGCGCTGGCTGCGGGCGTTTCATGCGTTACGGTCGTCACGGGCCATGAAGCGGATTCTGTGCAGGCCGCATTGGCAGGCAAACCGGTCCGCTTCGTCCACAATTCGGATTACGCGGACGGCCTCAGCGCATCACTCAAAACCGCCGCCGCTAATGCCCCAGACGATGCAGAC
This sequence comes from Alphaproteobacteria bacterium, assembly GCA_040263875.1. Taxonomy (GTDB): domain Bacteria; phylum Pseudomonadota; class Alphaproteobacteria; order Bin95; family Bin95; genus VMCJ01. The sequence continues at coordinate 3,389 of JBDQJI010000043.1, read as the reverse complement.
GCGATGATCGTGCTGCTTGGCGACATGCCGGACGTCACCTCCGCCCATGTCGACCGCCTGATCGCCGCCTTCAATCCGCTCGAAGGGCGCGCGATTTGCGTGCCAACTGTTGGCGGCAAGCGCGGTAACCCAGTGCTCTGGGCCAAACGCTTCCTGGCAGAAATGCTGGCGCTACGGGGGGATGTTGGTGCCAAACACCTTATTGGCCAGAACGAAGATGTTGTGGCTGAGGTCGAGATGGGTGACGTTGGCGTTCTGAAAGATGTTGATACGCCAGAAGCGCTCGCTGCGATTAGAACACGCAGCAATTCCGGTTCTGAATAATCTCCGCTAAGATGCAGCGAGATATCATTATGAGGATTCTTTTTCATGTCTGAAGGCGTCAATCGCCAGGAAGCCATTCCGGCCCTGCTGGCAGACCATAAATCCGCTCTGATTGTGACCGGTCTCGCCGGGTCCGCCAAAGATATTGGCGCACTGACAGAAGACGGCGACCACACTTTTACCATGGCGGGTGCCATGGGCGGCGCAACAGCCATGGGCCTTGGCCTGGCATTAGCGCAGCCGGATCGCAAAGTCATCGTCGTAACTGGCGACGGCGAACTTCTGATGAATGTCTCCTCATTAGCGACGGTTGCTGTCGCCAAAGCGCCAAACCTGTCGATCGTTTGCGTCGATAATGGCCATTACCAAGAGACTGGAAACCAAGCGAGCCACACCTCCAGAGGTGTTGATCTCGGCGCTATCGCAGCCGGATCAGGCATCAAAACCTGCCGTACTGTGAAGACCATGGCGGAAGTAGAAGACGCCCGCAACCTGCTCGCTGGTGCCAATGACACGTGCTTCATCCGCCTGAAAATTGACGGCACACCGCCGCCAGTTTTCAAGCGCGATATGGATGCGGCCAATGTGAAAACCCGCTTCCGTAAAGCGCTGCTCGGCACGCCTTAAGCGCCATGGCAACGCAAGCTTATTTTACGCTGCTGGCAGATTAAAACGCCTGGGCAAACGGACGGCTGTATGATGCGGCAGCTGAACTGTCAGACGCCGATTACCGCAAGGATATGGGTGCCTTTTTTGGCTCTCTACACCGAACGCTGAACCACATCCTAGTTGGGGACCTGATGTGGCTTGAGCGCATTGAGGGCGCAGGCGACGCGCCGACGACGCTCGACCACGTGCTATCTGAAGACTTCAACCAACTCCGCAGTGCGCGAGAGGTCCAGGATGCGCGCATCAAACGTGTCATCGGGGCGTTCAGCGACAGCGATATCGCAGGTTTATTCGACTACACGAATCGCCGCACAGGCATTCATTACGCTGATGAACCGCTAGCGCCGACTTTGGCCCACTTCTTCAATCACCAGACACATCACCGCGGCCAAGCGCATACGTTATTGTCACAACTCGGCAGAAATCCGCCAGAACTCGACATCCTGTATTTCATTCGGTGAAGCCATTGTGGTCCTGCTAGGCCGCTTTATACTTCCTCACAGCAAGCGCGCTCGGGTGTTGATCCACCTAGGGTGCACGGGAAGCCGGTGCGGCGGAAATTTTCGCTCAGTCCGGCGCGGCCCCCGCCGCTGTAACGAATTCGGCCGTGTCCATCACGTCACTGGCGAAGAGCTGGGAAGGCGGACGCGGTAACCTTCGGAGCCAGAAGACCGGCTTGCGCTCAACCCCTTAACGGAGATGCGGGAGGCGTCTCTCATGGAGAATAAATCTATGCGTATTTTTGCTTCCAGCCTGCTGCTTACTGCAGTGGCACTTCCTGCCTACGCCCATCCGGGCCACGAGGCTGGCGCTTTGGGCGCTGCTCACGACATGCTGCACGCATTTGGCGGTCTCGACATGATCGCACTGATGGCCCTGGTTGCTGTTGGTTTCGTGACGTTCCGCATTGCTAAGGGCGCTAAGACCCGCCGCTAATGTCGGGCTAAAACCCTAAACCCGGCGCTGCCCATCAGGCAAAGGCTTGTCATCGGCAGCGTCGGGACCCGTATTGGGCCGCTTTTTGCGGATGATAATATCGCCTTCGGGCGTAATCTCCGGCGCTTCATATCCCGGGATGGCACCGATAAAGCGCTCCATCATATTAAGCGCCCGCTGCATAGCCTCATCGACGCGCTGACCAACGGACGGTTCTTCCGCCCGCGCCACCGGTGACGCTGCCAAGACCAGCGCCAATCCGGCTAATGCTGCTGTTCTCTTCCACATAGTCCAGATATGGCGATTGAACGCCTAGAGTCCAAGTGATCTTTCAAAGAACGCCTTGGTCCGATCATTTGCCAGCATCCGCATGGCAGGCACATCGGCACTTGCACCTTCGCGGGCGAATGCGTGATTGGTGTCCTCATATACATGGGTTTCAACGCCTGCGACGGGACCGAGACCAGCTTCTAGCGCACGCTGAACCGGCAATGGCGTCCAGGGATCAATACCGCCGATATGCAGCAGCATGGGCGTTTTCAGATTATCGGCCTCTTTCAAGTAGCCTTCGATCCCAACGCCGTAATAGCTGACATTTGCATCTGCCGATCCGCGCACCCCGGAGAGATAAGCCAGCAGCCCACCGAGGCAATATCCAGACGTCGCAACCTTGCCAGAACATTCCGACATGCCCCGCAGATGCGCCACACAGGCTTCCACATCTTTCGCCGCCAGATCTACATCCATGCCCTCACGGGTTTTCAGGGCCTGATCACGATGGCCATCGGTCTCCGGGTCCAGTTCGATACCGGGACGAATGCGCCAGTAAAGATCTGGTGCCAGGACAATCAGCCCCTGCTCCGCCCAATGATCAGCAATGCGACGGATGAAGCGATTGACGCCAAAAACCTCCATCAGGATCACCACCGCAGGTGCGGCGCCTGTCACATCCTTGGGCATGGCCACATATGCGCCCATGGCACCGTCACCGGTCGCGACCTTCGCATTCAGCATGAATTCTCTCCTGTTGTCTTGATCTATTGTTCAAGCGCAGCATAGCGGGAATTTGGAAGCCTGCGCGAGAGGGAGCCGCATCAATGGCCATGCACAATTTCACAGACCTGATCACAGCCTATGCCTGGACGTCCCATGATGGCCGCCGGTCCGCAATCGGGAAAAGCATTTGGCCGTGGTATGGCAAAACCAAATCCGTATTGGTTATCGATCTATGCGGATTCAGTAAAAGCTCCACTGATAAGGCCAGTATCCTGGATTTCCTAGCTGTTATCCGCCGCATGCAAGCCGCCGCTCGGCCCTTAGTCGGTGAATTCCGGAGCGAAGTGCAACACCGCGGGCAGATTTGGTATCTGTCTGATGCACAACGTGAAACGGTGTCGCCATGTCGAACTATACGCATCTCACGCCCAGCGAGAGAGATCAGATCGCTGCCTTGAAGGGCG
>JBDQJI010000042.1:0-30252 GCA_040263875.1 Alphaproteobacteria bacterium | reverse complement strand
GATAAGACGCTGGCTACCAAGGTCCATCGACCTCGATCTGGTCAGCGACGAAGACATCCAGGAGATTGCCATGGCCCTGAACTCAACGCCGCGAAAGTGCCTCGGATTCAAAACACCCATCGAGGCCATGCTCGCCGAGCTCGGAAATGACGTTCAAATCAGGTTTGCTTGATCGCGTTGCGCTTCGCGTCGGAATCCACCCCACAGCCTTTAAGGGACTTGACGATCCTGAACGCTCTGACACAGCTTTAGGAGGAAAGTAGAATGTCCATAATCGGTGGAATCATTGGGGGCAGCGGCAGTGGTAGCAGCGGCTCCGGTACAACAACTGGATCTGGCGACACAGGCGAAACGACCAGCAGCAGCGATAGCGGCAGTAGTTCAACGACCGCGACGAGCGGTGGTGCTGGCGGCGGCTACAGCAGCGCATCTAATTCTGGTTCTACTGTGAATGCGTCAGCGAGCTCTGATCAGGGTAGTCGCGCCAGCAGTCAATCTGATGCCCCGGCGCGCAATGGAGCAGCAGAGCAAGCACGAAACACTGACGCACAGTCAGAGAGATCAGCGCGAATACAACAGCTGGATTCCGCTTCAAGGACAAACTCAAGCGATGGGATTGACGCTGAAGGTGCGGCTACGCTGATTGAAGCCCAATCTGAAGCGGCCTCTACGCCAGATCGACTCGAGGCGGACCGGGTACAGAAGACCCAATCGTTCCAATCAATTTCGCAATCGATCCTGTCCCAGGCCGGGATTTCGCAGGATCAGAACCAGGTCAACCTCTACGACACGGCCTGATAAGCGAATTTCACCCCTGCCCGGCGGCTTGCATGGCCATGGCCACGCGATTCATGAAATTGGCGTGATCTAATTCAGCCAGCATGTCGCCGTTATCGCCGATCGCATCAAGCATCGGCTCGAGCCAAGGTTTATCTACCTTGGCAAAATCGCGCAGCACGTAGCTGTGCACTTTTTGCGGAATGCCAGGATGGCCAATGCCGACCCGCACCCGCCAGAAATCTGGCCCGCAATGTTTGATCATTGAGCGGATGCCATTATGCCCAGCGGCACCGCCGCCCTGCTTCATCCGCAATTTACCGGGTGCCAGATCAAGCTCGTCATAAACAACGACGATGTCTGATGGCTGTAGCTTGTAAAAATCCATCGCCGCGCGGGCAGCGCGACCGGATTCATTCATAAATGTCGTGGGTTTAAGCAGCAGCACACGCTCCTGCCCTAAGCGACCTTCTGCCGCCTCGCCTTGGAACCGACGGCGGAACGGGCCAATACCAGCCCGTTCCGCAATCCGGTCCAACGCCATGAAGCCGACGTTGTGGCGATGCCCTGCATACTGTCCGCCAGGGTTGCCGAGGCCAAGAATGGCACGCATTGGCTTTCTCCCATTGGATCAATTTGCGGGACGAAGTGGACCTTAGTCCTCCTTCTTCTCGCCTTCGCCGTCTTCGCCTTCTTCACCTTCTGCGTCTTCGCCTTCTGCATCGGCCGTCTCAACTTCTTCCAGCTTCGCTGGGGCGACGATAGTTGCGATAGTGAAGTCACGGTCTGTAATCGTCGGCTCAACACCGTCCGGCAGCTTCACGTTGCTGATGTGGACAGATTCGCCAAGCTCAAAGCCTTCGAGATCAACGACGATTTCTTCCGGAATAGCGTCTGGACGGCACATAACTTCGACGGCGTAGCGCACGACGTTCAAGATGCCACCATCCAGCAAGCCACGGCAGGTTTCTTCGTTGATGAACGTAACCTGGACTTCAACGGCGATTGCCGTATCCGCGGAAACGCGCAAGAAGTCCATGTGCATCGCAACATCGGTAACTGGATGCTGCTGCAGATCACGTGCCAGAACCTTGATGGAGTCCTTGCCAATTTTCAACGTATACAGCGTCGAGAAGAAGCTGCCGCTGTTGATGAGGCGGTTAACCTGGCGGATGTCGATCGCAATCGAAAGCGGATCAGCTTCCAAGCCATAAACTACGCCCGGCACCATGCCAGCACGGCGTGCAGCGCGCGCTGCACCTTTGCCAAGTTCTTCGCGAACTTCAGCTGTAATTGTATCGTTTTCGCTCATTGTCTTACGCTCCTTTGCCTCCGCCAAACCGGCCCGCAGACTTTCCGACAAAGCCTGGGCGCTTGGCGCACGCGTTGATCCCTGGTCCGCCCGGGATGGTAGTCGGGGACGGTATGCAGGGGAAAATGCGTCTTAGATCAGTCAAATAGGTTTGAAACTGATTCCTCGACATTGATACGGCGAACCGCTTCCCCAAGCAATTTTGCTATAGGAATTTGGCGGATATTTTTAGCGACACGCACGGCTTCTGTCGCCTGAATGCTGTCAGTAATAACGAGTTCTTCCATTGGTGATGCAGCGACCCTAGCGACCGCGCCGCCAGAAAGCACACCGTGAGAAACATATGCGGATACACCGCTGGCACCGCGCTCTTTTAGCGCCACAGCGGCGTTGCACAAAGTCCCGGCGCTATCGACAATGTCATCCACCAGAATGCAGTGCCGATCAGCAACATCGCCGATGATATTCATCACTTCGGACACGCCTGCCCGTGGGCGGCGTTTATCGATGATCGCCAGATCAGCGTCCAGCCGGCTCGCAATGGCGCGCGCCCGGACGACGCCGCCAACATCTGGCGACACGATCACGAGTTCTTGGCCTGCGAAACGCTCACGCATGTCTTGCACAAAGACGGGACGGGCGAAGAGATTATCTGTCGGGATATCAAAGAAACCCTGGATTTGACCTGCATGCAGATCCATCGTCAGCACGCGGTCCGCACCGGCAGAAGTGATCAGGTTCGCAACCAACTTGGCGGAGATCGGCGTGCGCGGACCAGTTTTCCGATCCTGGCGGGCATAGCCAAAATACGGGACCACGGCTGTAATACGCCTAGCGGAACCGCGCTTCAGCGCGTCCAGGCATACCAGCAATTCCATCAGGTTATCATTGGCCGGGTATGATGTACTCTGGACTAGGAATACATCCTCGCCGCGCACATTTTCCTCAATCTCCACAAACACTTCCATGTCTGAGAAACGTCGTATGGTCGCCGCTGTCAGCGGGATATTGAGATAGGCGCTTATCGCGGCCGCGAGTGGGCGATTGCTGTTGCCCGCTAGAACCTGCATGACCGCGCTCCAAGAGTATCAATCGGCAAAAGAAAACAGCCGGAAAAAGATGGTCCTGCCCGGCTGATGGCGCATTTAGTACAGCGGCTTGCTCTGGCTGTAAACGCTAGGTTGCTCGGCGTATCGCCGCATCGGATTAAGCGCCGCCTAAAACGAAGCACTTTCATCCCGATGCAGGCGAACAAGCTCCTGGTTATAGGCCAACATGACGTCACGCTCATGCAGCACGCCAATGATCCGACGGCCGCCGTCCCGATCATCTACAACGGGCATATGCTCCTCATGTCCGCTTTGCATGAGGCCAAGTGCATCCTGCAGATTGTCCGTGCCTTCAAGCATCGGCGGATGTAGCCGGGCGACATCACGCGCAACGATTAGATCATCAAGGTTGGGATCAAATGCTTCTGGTGAGAGATCCGCCAATGTGATTGTGCCAATGAGCGCATCATCAGCGTCAATCACAAACAATTCGCCGAAAGGTGCTGTCTGAAGCTGAATGCGAACTTCGCGCAGGCATGTTCCTGGGGTTGTGCGGGCAAATTCCTCGCTGACGATGCCGCCCACCGCGATGTCTCGAAGCAAGTCCGCCTCAATTCGCGCGAGCGTCATATCGATGCCACGACGTTGCAGCTGCCCCTTAAAGTAAGCCGCGCCATGCAAGCTGCCAACCGTCGCAACAGCCGCGACTACGGCCAGCATCACAGCGGTGGTGAGCGCATAATCAGTCGTGATTTCAAAGACCATCAGGATTGTTGAGATCGGTGCGCCAAGTATTGCCGCTGCAAACGCGCCCATGCCCACCAGCGCATAGGCACCCTCGCCCGCAAAAATATCCTCCGCCGGTGCCAGGACGCCTGGCGCAATTTCGCCAGCCACATGCCCAAACGCGCCGCCAATAACAGCACCCAAAAAAAGTGCCGGCGAGAAGACACCGCCGCCAAACCCACTACCGAGCGTAATCGCCGTCGCCGCCGTCTTGGCGAAGGCAAGGCCGATCAGGAACGGAAACGCGAACTCAATCCGCAGCGCACTGGATGTTGCCCCGTACCCAACGCCCAGCACTTGCGGAAACGCCAATGCGATCGCGCCAACAAGAAGGCCACCAACAGCAGGCCGCCAGTGCTGGGGAATTCCCAACTTGCTATGAGTCTGCTCGACAACGGGAATAGAGCGCATGAACGCGATAGCAGCCAATGCTGCAACGAAGCCCAGGAGCGCAAACGCCGGGAATTCCCAATGTGACCCCAGCGCATAGGGCGAGAGTTGGAACGCTGGATAAGCACCGTAGACGCTGCGGGTTACCGTTGTTGCAACAACGGATGCCGCCACAATTGGTGCCAATGCCCCCACCGCATAATGGCCAATGACGACCTCAAGTGCGAAGAATACGCCTGCCAGGGGTGCATTGAAGGCTGCAGCGACAGATGCAGCAACGCCGCACGCAAGCAGCACGCGCGACCCGCCAGGCTGCAAGCCGAGCTTGCTACTCACCCAAGCCCCCACAGTCGCACCCAGATGCACAACAGGCCCTTCACGACCGGCAGACGCGCCAAAGCTCAATGACGTAACGTTTGCGACGGCACCGTGCATTCCATCACGGAAGGACATGCGTCCGCCGTTTAAAGCGCTCGCTTCCATCACTTGGGCGACGCCGACGGGGCGCCCGCCGGGCAGGAAGCGCTTCAGGTAAAACCCGACAATCAGCCCACCGACAGCGGGGCCGAACAGGATCAGATACCAAGGCAGCTTGGCGAATAACCGCCAGTTATCCTCGTCAAAGAAACCATAAACGAGGTATTGGACGCTTCCGACGCCTTCACGAAAGCCAATGGAGAGAAATCCAGCCGCTAGCCCAATCGCAATCGCCGCACCGATCAGAATCACACCATCATAATTGATGCCACGCTGCCTAATCTTGCGGAACTCCCTCGTCCAAACCCTGATGCGTTTGATCGAGCGGAGCATGGGTCTGGATCAGCCTTTACGGCGAATGCCGATGACGCGACCGACTTGATGGGGTTTTTCCAGTGGCTTATGCAAGTCCAGCACGGCTTGCAGCCGTGCCTGCATATCGTCTGGCATCGCCTTTGAACGCCGCTCATTCATGTCGATATGAATGCCGATCATCTCATTCGTCGCTGCCAGATAGCCTTTTTCGGCATGATACATCTCGTGGATGTAATGAATGCGCTTGGCGTCACAATCCAGCAGATAGGTTGTGAATTTAAGCTCGTCGCCCTCCATCACTTCCTGATCGTAAGTGATGTGGCCTTCTAGTGTGAACGTCGAGCAATCGGACGCGTTCTTGTAGGAAAGGCCAATGCCAAGCGCTTCGTAGAAGGCATCGGTCGCCTCGTCGAAAGCGGCGACGTAATAGGCGACGTTCATATGGCCGTTGTAGTCGATCCACTCGGGCCGGACGCGCGAGGAGAACTCGCGATATGGAGCTGGGAATGTCATGGGCGCGAACTATACGCCTGCCGATTCCTGTCGCCAAGCACCCCCTATTCGCCTGCGACTCTAGACCGCCGTGCGCTAGAGCAGCCACACCCCAATGGCCAGGCCAATCAGCTTAGTGCGTGTGCCCGCCGCCCTTGTGACCACTGCCTTTATGCCCACCATCCTTGTGACCACCAGCGTCATTGCCTGCATACCCGCGCAGAACTTGATAGCGATGGATCTGCTGGGGCATCAACAGCGCGGTCGCTTGGATGTGCGCGCCAAGATGCGCAGCCCGCAATTGCGCATGCAGAGCGCCAGCCTGCAGCGTTAGGTCTGACAGCTTCACTTGACTAATTGCTCGGTCACGAAAGGCCGCCTCAAGTGCGGCCTCGGCATTGAGCAATTGATCGCCAAGCGCGATTGACGCCCTGCGCATCTCGTCCCTAATCGCAATGATGGCGCGTGTCTGCTCTGCATTCAGTGGAATTTTGGTCTCTAATTCCAGCAGATGCGCGGGGCCTGGATAGCCATTCAACTCAGCAGATTTCGCAAATCCAAAACCAGCGCCAGCCTTAAGGCCTTTGATGAAGTCCGGTGCCAGCGCCTTGATTTCGCGGCTCTCTTCACCTGCATATGGCGAATGAGTGGGCGAGTCGGCGGCAACAGCTGGCGCACCTAACAAAAGCGCTAGCGCCGATAATACGAAAATCCTCATTGCGTGGTTCCATTCATCATGTCGTGGCGACGCTGAATCGCGTCAGACCATTGGGCCTTGATGTAGGCAAGCGAGGCTAGGATATCTGCGTCCGACAGCTGGTTTTCGAAGCCCGGCATATCGCTTTCGTACCCGGCAGGCGCAAACGCCGCGACGCCATATTTTGTGACCTTGAACAAATGATCATCATTGTGATGCCAGGTGTGGCCGGATTCATCATGCGGCGGGGCTGGCAGGCGTCCACTGGGTAAACGCTCACGCCAATTCGGTTGTCCTTCAAGCTTTTTGCCATGGCATACAGCGCAGGCCTCTGCGTAGACCACAGCACCACGGGCCACGACAGCGCGGTCGCCATAGGGAATACGGGCGGTCTCATCCTCACCACCCGCAACCATCTTCCAACCGGCGAAAGCGATGACGCAAACTGCAGCAACGCCAAGCAAAAGCCACTTCATCCGCCTGTCCTCATCTTTTTCAATAACGATCATAAGCCGCTGCTTGGAAGCATCAATCACGCTTTACGCCGCGCCGCCGTCTGCTAGGCTCCGCTCTCACCGATAATTTTGGAGAGATTTGCGATGAATGGCGGCGATGCGCTGATCGAAACATTACTGGCTTGGGGCGTGGATACTGCGTTCTCTGTCCCCGGCGAAAGCTATCTTCCTATCCTGCGCGCAGCTCAGCGGAACGCCAATCGGATTCAGCTGATCACGCCGCGCCACGAATCAGGCGTGACGTTCGCTGCCGAAGCTTACGGAAAGCTGACTGGCGGGCCCGCTGTTGGATTCGTTAGTCGCGGCCCTGGTGCCACCAATGCCTCTATCGGTGTGCATGTCGCCAAGCAAGATTCGACGCCGATGCTGCTTATCATTGGTCATGTGCCAACAGCGACCAAAGGCCGGGAAGCTTTCCAGGAAATTGACTACCATCAGATGTTCGGTGCCGTCGCGAAGGGTGTGTTTGAGCCCGAATCCTCGGCCCAAGTCGCGGATGTGACTGCCCGGGCATTAGCGCTCGCCACCAGCGGACGTCCAGGCCCTGCCATCATTGTCATGCCGAAAGACATCACTGAAGGCGATGCAGGCGATTGCGATATTCCAGGGCCAATCCCCCGAGCCGTCGGCGCCCCTGCCCCACAGGCCGTTGAAGCCGCCGCCCGCCTGATTGATCAGGCGAAACATCCAATGGTGATCGCAGGCGAAATGGTGACCAATGAAGGGGCGCAGTCGGCCCTGGCGCGCTTCGCTGAAGCCTCAGGCTGTGCGGTATCTTCAGCATATCGTCGGCAGGACGCCCTGCCCAATACCCATCCAGCCTATGCCGGGCATTTGGAGATCAACCGTGTCGCCTGGCAGGAGCAAGCCTTCAAGGATGCTGACCTGATCATCGCAGTTGGCGCACGTATGGACGGCATTACGAGCCTGGAGTTCGCACTCGTCCGTCCAGACCAAGCCTTCATCCACATCTTCCCTGAACCTGACGTGTTAACGCGCTTGAAGCCGACACAGGCCTTCGTTGCTGATTCAGGCCCGGCCCTTACTGCGCTGGCAGACGCCGTGTCCAAACCAACAGAAGCGCGTTTGAAGTGGCGTGACGCCATCCACGCCAACTATATGAGCTTCGTTAAACCCGGCGAAGTGACCGTCAAAGGCCAGGTTGATATGGCGGAATGCGTGGTCGAAGCGCAGCGCCAACTGGCCGAGGACGCCGTCATCTTAACCGACAGCGGCACGTTTGCCCGCTGGGTGCACCGCTATTACGTATTCGGCCCAGGCCGCACCCAGGCTGGCCCCATGTGCGGCGCTATGGGGTACGCAGTGCCCGGCGCGCTAGGTGCTGTGGCTGCCAGGCCAAATACCCAGGTCATCGCATTTGTCGGCGATGGTGGGTTTCAAATGACGGGACAGGAATTGATGACAGCGGTCGCACAGGACCTGCCCATAAAGGTGGTTGTGGCGGATAATCAGGCATGGGGCTCCATTCTCGTATCTCAGCAGCGTCGATATGGCGAGGAAGGCGTGTATGGGACACGCTTGGCCGCGCCAGATTTCGCCGCTTTAGCGCGTGCTTACGGCATGCTGGCATGGAGGGTGGATGCGACAGATCAGTTTGGAACAGCCTTCGCAGAGGCACTCGCCCATGATGGACCAGCACTTATTCATATGGTGCTGGATGACCGGGATATCTCCCCGTTCGCTGCTGAACAGGCTGTATAAATTTAGGGGGATCAGGTCTTGAACTCACAATGCCAGTCACTACATTAGAATTACTCTAAACAAAGGAATGTGTCAGATGTACCCCACCCGCAACGGCTTATCAGAACCTACGCGCAAGGCCGTGATTGAAGTTCTGAATGCGCGCCTCGCCGATGCCCTTGATCTGGCCGCTATCGCCAAGCAAGCCCATTGGAACGTCAAAGGTCCCCACTTCATGCCCCTGCATGAGATGTTCGATAGCCTGACAGACGCTGTATGCGATCACGCGGATGAAATCGCAGAACGCGCAGTCGCACTTGGCGGCATGGCGGCGGGCCGCACGCAGGATGTCGCGGGCACCTCAATGCTTACTGAATATCCTGCAGACATCACAAAAGGCTCAGATCACGTGGCCGCCGTCGCGGACCGACTTGCTGCCGTGACGAACGCCATGAGGGATGCAATTGACGCGACGGAAGAAGCCGGAGACGCAGTCACGGCGGACCTGTTCACGAGTGTAACAGCTGACCTCGACAAACAACTCTGGTTCGTCGAGTCCCATCTACAAAAAGCCTGACCCGTCTTTCGCCGCTTACCCAACTGGCCGTGTCGGCGGGTGAGCGGCGATGACATCATCATTGAGCTCCGCGCCCCAACCAGGCGCATTCGGCACAGTCAGATGTCCGTCAATGATTTCCGGCACCCAGGTGATGATGTCGTTCTTCCATGGCACATCATCAACATCGATCTCCATGGTGCGGAAATTCGGCACAGCGGCGCATAGGTGCGCGCTCATCAGCGTTGATAAGTTGCCGTAGAAGTTATGGGGCGCGACGTTCACCTCGAACGCCTCAGCCAGTGCGGCGATTTTCATGCCCAGCCAAGTGCCATTCCAGGGCGTGTCGATGATTGCCACATCCATGCTCTCGGCCTCAAAGAAGGGCCGGAAACCGCTCAGGCCGAACAGTGATTCGCATGACGCTACAGGTGTATTGATTGAATCACGGATACGACGGAGCGCGTTCGGGTCATACATATCAATTTCGAACCACGTGAGGCCGAGGCCATCTAACGCGCGGGTCATTTGTAGATAACCCTCTGTCTTGAAATTGAAGTTCAGATCAAGATGAATACCAACATCCGGACCGGCACCTGCGCGGAAAGCTTCAATCTGGGCAGCGACGGCATCTATCAGTTTCGGGCTTGCATTGAGTTCAGGCCATCCGGGCGTGCCGCCAAATCCTGGCATATGCAGCGCTGGCTCGCCGCCTGCCTCATCGAACAAGAACATGTTGGTCTTTAGTGCCTTGAAGCCCTGCTCTTTCACAGTCCGCCCAAGCTCTGTGATATCCGCCAAGCTACGGATCTGCGGCAAGCCCATCGCGGCTGTGTGAGATGCATTGATACGATACGTGCCGCAGTGAGACCAATATAACGGTAGTGTCTCCCGGATAGCGCCGCCTAGCAGTGCATGGACCGGGACACCAAGCGCCTTGCCTTTAATGTCCAATAAAGCGTTTTCGATCGCAGCAATTGCCTGTTGATTCTGTCCGCCAGTCGCTTGGCGGGTAACGGCATAAAGCTTCTGTGCAATCAGTTCATGCTTAAGGGCATCCTCGCCCTCAATCAGCGCTGCTAGCCGTTCGATAATCCGGCTGAGGCCTGGGCTGCCGTAAGATTCATTGTACTCGGCAATGCCCGTAACGCCTTCATCGGTCTTGAGCCGCAGGAAGGAAAATACGCGCCAACCGGCATCGCAATGCAGAATTTCAGCGGTTGTTAGCTTCATCGGCTACCCCCATATGCGGTGAGCGCCGGGCACCAACCACGATTGGCCGCCACAAATCATCTACTAAGGCGGAAAATTGGTCGGAGCGGCAGGATTTGAACCTGCGGCCCCCACACCCCCAGTGTGGTGCGCTACCAGGCTGCGCTACGCTCCGGACCTGATCGATAAGGCCAGTGGTTTAAACCGCCAACCCGACTCGATTTCTCTATATGCTTTGCTTTAGGGGCGAACGTCAATCACGCTACGGCAGATAAAGTTGACCGCATCCCTCTAAGGTCGTCCAGTACTTCACGCAATTGATCTATCTGTCTGGAAGAAAGACCAAAATCTAGCTGCGGCTCACCGGCCACTTCAGCGGGCGGCTTGACGGCAACAGGCGCTGGCGGCGTAGCAGACGGGGCCGCCTCCGAAGCAATTCCTGCGGGCGGTTTGCCGCCATGGGTTTTCAGCAATTTCTGAACACCACGGATTGTCAGGCCATCATCGTAAAGAAGATTGCGAATCCGGCGAAGCGCATCGATAACTTCCGGGCGGTAATACCGCCGCCCACCACCACGCTTTAAAGGCTTCACGCTCGGGAACTTCGTTTCCCAAAATCGTAAAACATGTGCTGGCACATCAATTTCACCGGCAACCTCGCTTATGGTCCGGTATGCGTTCTCACTTTTTCGCGATCGACGGCTTGGCTTCTCGTCATCAGCCATTTTTAGAAATTCCACGCGTCAACGGATGCAGCGTCAATCGCCAGCGCCCTGATTGATATGCGCCTTTAATATATGAGAAGCGCGGAAACTCAATACCTTACGAGGAAGAATTGGGACTTCCTCACCAGTTTTCGGGTTCCGGCCTTTGCGAAGGCCCTTCTGGCGGACCATGAAGGTCCCGAAGGATGCTAATTTGACGGTATCGCCTTCCACCAGGGACTTAGCGACCTCTTCCAAAACCATTTCGACAAGATCAGCCGACTCGTTACGGGAGAGACCAACTTCCTGATAAACAGCTTCAGTTAAATCAGCGCGAGTTATAGTGCGTCCAGCCATTATGCCCCCCGGCATATTGTTCATAATGTAGCGTATCCCCGACGCCAGAAGCGCGTCAACGCCTGCAAGGCATTTTCTTAATGAAAGTCACGGACATGCCCATATTAGCGTAGATGCACCCTCAACTCAGCAGGCATAAAAATGGGCCAAAACCGGTTGCCCAGTTCTGGCCCATCTTCAAGTGACTTCTGAAGTTACTTCTTCTTGACCCGATATGGCTTGTGGCAAGCGCCGCACGTCTTCGTCATTGCGCTGAACGCGCCCTTAACTGCTTCCATATCACCGCCCGCAGCTGTGACCTGAAGGGTCGCTGCAGCAGCTTCCATATCCTGGCCAAGCTTGAAAAAATCAGACCAGTTTGCCCAGATTGCTGGAGACGCCGTTGTGCGTACACCATTTGCATTCTCAACATGGACCTGATCGCCAAACACGCCACCCATGTTATCGGCATCGATCTTGATCTCACCCGCACGGCGAGCGACATCAGCCATTGATTCGGTGCTTTGGCCCTTAACAACAGCGCCAATCGCTTTCACGTTACCAACGATAGACTTCATCAGCTTTTGGCGTGCTTCCACACCCTCGTGCGCCATGGCGGAACCCGCGATCATGACAGCAGCAACACCGGCTGCAATAACTCCCAAACGCATTGTACTTCTCCCTGTTATAGACTTACTCACCAGCCTGCGGACCGCCCGCCCACTGGTATACTTTGATCTCAATTCAGGCCCCGTCCATTGCTTTCAGAACGCCTTTAGCCAGCTTGAGAAGCGTTTCACGGTCATGCGTGCCAGTCAGCCCAAAGCTTGTGTCACTATCAAACCAGTATACAGATTCAACACGCCCTTCATCCGAAGAAAAGAATCGGAATGATGACGGCTCCGTCCCTCGATTTCGTGCGAGATAGAGCGTCGCCCTAATCCCTTCAGCATCCTGATACATCAGCATCGCTGCCGGAGCACCGCTTCTGCTAGATAACAAGCGCCCACCAATAAACTTGAAACCTGCCCCAGATAAATCAGCTTGGGTCACTGGAATATTGAGGCGCTTTGACAACCACGCCGTCAAATGCCCGCTCTCTAGCGCCGTCACTTCGACCGGATGGCGCGTCTCGGCGGTGAACACTTTGTGCGCCGCAGCCGCATCCTCCACGAATGAGCGGGCAATAAATGTCTGCTGGTGGAACAAGCCATGCCCCATCCATCCACCTGCAAAGCCTAGAAAAGCGATAACCATAACGACGCCAACAGCAGCCAGCCGCCGGACGCGCCTGGCCCGCCGTTCAGCCGCCATCCGACGGACGCAGAGGCGTGCAGGTGGCGCTGATGCCAATAACGCGTCACCATACTGACGTGCTTTCGAATCCGCATCACGCAGCAATTGAGCTTGATGGGCAAACCCTGGTGCGCTTTCAATCGCCTCCGCAATGCGGCGCCGATCCTCCGGGCGTGCTTCACCATCCAGATAAGCGGACAGATCGATGTCATCGATCAAAGGCGTATCGCCGTCTGCCAAATGGTCATTGCGCCCGCTCATTTGACACGCGCCAGCCTTGGGCCAGCTTCCATCTTATTTGCAAGTGCGCGCCTGGCTCTCGCGAGGCGAGACATAATCGTGCCGACCGGAACGCCCGTGGCCATAGCGGCTTCTGCGTAGGTCAGACCTTCGACAGCGACCAGCAGCAAAGTCGTGCGCTGTTCAATTGACAATGCTTCAATCGCGCGGGCGGTTTCAGCAAGCGCTACGTTGGCCATTGGATTATCCGGCGCCGATTGCTGCAGCGCATCGTCCATCGGCAAATCGCCTACGCGACGATTCAAGCGTTTGCGATCACTGATAAATTGGTTGTGCAGGATGGTGAACAGCCAGGACTTCACAGTTCCTGTCGGCCGCCACAGCCGACGCCGGGTCAACGCGCGCTCCAGGCAATCTTGCACAAGATCGTCTGCAGCATCCGCATCCCGCGTTAGCGCTAACGCATAGCGGCGCAACCCTGGGATCGCCGCTTCCACATCTGTCAGAAAGTCACTCATGTCATAGTTATAACGCCTACGGCCTGAGAATATTCCCGAAAATACGAATTTTAATGTTTGCCCTGGTTTGCCAACTGCGCCTCACGGAACGCAATATAGGTGGCGCTGACAAAGATAACGCCTCCGCCAATCCAGGCCCAAACGTCTGGCACCTCATTAAACATTAGGAAACCTAAGGCACTCGCCCAAAACAAGCGGAGGAAATCAAGCGGCAGTAGTGCCGTTGAATCAGCGCGTTTGAAGGCGCTCGCGAAGCAAAGATGGCCGAGCGTGCCGAAACATCCAATCAGCGCCATCCATCCAAGTTGCTCAAGGCTTGGCGTCTGCCAGACATACAGTGCAGGCAGTAGCGTGAGCGGCGTCATGAAGATGCCCATATATGCCGTTTGCGTCATCGCAGATTCTGTTGCTGACATTTTTTTGATCAAGACAATTGCAGATCCCCAAACTAAAGAAGATCCGAGCAACAAAGCCTGCCCCTGACCCACTTCAGCAAAACCTGGGCGGAGGACGATCAGCACGCCGAGGAACCCTGCACACAAGGCCAGCATCCGCCGCAGCCTAATTTTCTCGCGCAGAATCACAACCGCCAGTACGGTCGCAAATAGCGGTCCGGAGAAGCTGATAGACGTTGCTTCCGCAAATGGTGCCATCGTAACGCCGGTGAAGAACGCCATCATCGACACACCCTGCAGCACGCCGCGAAGGGCGTGCAGTGGCAATCGTTTGGTCTTCAGCGGCTTTAATCCATGGCGTAGGAAGATTGGCGCGATTGCCAAGAATCCGAACAGATTCCGGAAGAATGCCACCTCAACCGGCGGCAACTCACCACCAATCTGGCGGATTAGGCTTTGCATGGATACAAAGCACAGCGTTGCAATCACCATCAGTATAGCACCAACGGCCGCACCACCTTGCAGCATGCGATGCGCCTGGAAACGGCCAGCAGTGATGAATGCCATTGAAGCTGCGCCTTAATGCTGATTTTTTGTGAGCGCTGAATGCAAGCGCTATACTTTCAGCGCGAAGCTATACCATGCACATAGGTTCAAGACCGGTGAATTATGCATAGCTGCCAGTTTGATATATCTATCTTAAGTCGCTTCCTGAATACTGTGGCTCATGCATCGCGGCTCTATCCTCTGTATTGTCCACCAGCGTTTCTCCTATCCTGGGCGGCTTGGCCGTTTGTTCATAGAGCAAGGCTTTTTGCTGGACGTCCGCTGCCCGCAGCTCGGCCAGGCCTTGCCTGAAACACTAGACGCCTACACCGCAACCCTCATGTTCGGCGGCCCAATGAGTGCCAATGACGAGCATCTGCCGGGAATAGCCAAAGAACTAAGATGGCTCGAGCAGAACCTTAACTCGCCCACACCGTTTGTTGGCGTTTGCTTGGGCGCGCAAACTCTAGCCCGTGTACTCGGTGCTCAAGTCATGCTGCATCCGGAAGGCTATGTGGAGATCGGATACTGCCCGATTGAACCGACGGCGGACGGCAGACAGTATTTTCCAGCCCCTCTCAGCCATGTGTTTCAATGGCACAAGGAAGGCGTTGATGTGCCCGCAGGCGTCGTCTCACTCGCAAAAGGGAATGGGGCGTTCGAAAACCAGTTTTTCCGCTATGGCCAATCTGCCTACGGCATCCAGTTTCATCCGGAAGTGACGCTGCAGATGCTCAAACGCTGGACAATTGGCGCTGCGCATATGCTGGACATGCCCGGTGCCATGCCCCGTGACGAGCAAATTGCAAACCACGCGATCTATGATCCACCGTTTGGTGATTGGGCAGCAAGTTTCGTTGATGGTGTCATCGCAAAAGCCGAGGCGCTTGGGGCCTGCAAGCAGCGAAGTGCCGCCTAATAGGCTTACCGATGCCGGTAGCCTAAGTGCTCCAACTTGATGGCAGCACCATCGTCGCCGATGAGGCGAACAGCCGGCTTATCGCCCAGCATTTCTACGACACGACCGATTCGCGTTGCCTGCAGTCCCTTATTAGTCGAGACCTTTTTGATCATTTGTCGGCGATCAATTGGTGCCGTGAACACGATTTCATAGTCATCACCGCCCGTAATGGCGTCTGCCAGCCTGTTGTCGCTAGCAACAATTCTGCGCGCAGGGTTTGATAACGGAATTGAGCCAGCAACGACTTCAATATCCAAGCCCGATGCGACACCGATATGGCCCGCGTCAGCGAGCAAGCCATCGGACACATCAGCCGCTGCTGAGGCAATCGATTCCGTTGCGAGCATTTGGCCAAAATGAGCGCGCGGCGTTGGCAATCGAAAGCGGGCTTCGAGATAAGCCTTATCGGCCGCAGGCGCGCTTTGATGAGCGCCTTTAGCGACCTCAAGCCCGAACGCGGCATCTCCAATCGTCCCGGTGACGTAGAGGTCATCCCCTGCCCGCGCTCCTGCGCGCCGGATCATTCGACCTTGGCTAACCTCACCAATTGCCGTCAACGACAGAACAAGCGGCCCGGGCGTGGAGATCGTATCGCCGCCAATGACCTTAAAGCCAAATTCAGCCTGGTCTTCACCAAGCCCCTTAGCAAAAGCCTGCACCCACGCAATGTCGAGGTCGTGCGGCAAAGCGATGGTCAGCAGATATCCACGCGGTTTCGCACCTTTGGCCGCCAGGTCAGATATATTCACGCGAATGAGGCGTTTTGCGACAATCTCTGGCGCTTCATCAGGCAGGAAATGCACGCCGGATGCCATCGCATCGACCGTGTAGACCAATTCAGTGCCTGGGGCTGGTTGGAATAAAGCGGCGTCATCTTTAAGGCCAAGTCCTTCCGGTCCGGCTAATGGCGCAAAGCATTGAGCGATAAGGTCAAACTCGCTCGCCAACAGTAATCCCCTAAACGCGCTCTAAAATTCGTCAGGCCGGACGAGATGGCCAATCTTATCGAGTGTCGCGTTCACAACTGATGCCTCTGGCCGACCAAAGAAATGCTCTGCGATCTCGACATATTCTGAAATGATGACCTTCGGTGGTGCTTCCTGAACTGCAAACAGTTCAGCGGCACCCGCTACTAGGATCGCCTGTAGTACCAATTCCATGCGTTCAAGTGGGCGGTTCTTTAATGCTGATTGCAGCATCTCAATCAAGGTCGGGCCGTTAGCATTTACGGCGTCAATCACGGTATCAAAGAACTTGGGGTCCGCCGCAACGGGCGTTTCACCATCAACCGCACGGCCAAGGTAATGCTTCCGCATTTCCTTAGCAGCCACGGGTATTGTTTTTCCTGTTAAATCCGCTTGATACAGTGTTTGAACAACAGCAATACGCGTAACATGACGGCGGCTCGGCGCTCTAGGCGGCGGTGTGTCAGCCGTATCAGGGCCTTCTGATTCTGATGGAGACATCAAGCCCCGCCGCGGAACAGCCGCTTCATCGAGATCATTCCAAGGCATGCAAGTGCAACTTCGCGGCCCTTATTCTTCCGATCCACACGTGCGCGCTCAAGCGCCTGCGCTTCGTTTTCACAAGTCAGCACGCCGAACCCAACTGCAAGACCACGGTTGACCGTAAGGTCCATCAGGCCGCGCGCGGTTTCCTGGCAGATAAGATCATAATGGCTCGTCTCGCCGCGCAGCACACAGCCGAGCGTGACAAAGCCATCAAATTCCTTACCGCCATCCCGGCGTGAAGCCGCGAGCATGACAGCGGCCGGCAGTTCAAAGGCACCACCAACAGCAATTTCTTCATGAGTGACGCCAAACTCGTCAAGCGTCTCCACCGCGCCCCGGCGCAGTTCGTCTGTGATCTGGCCATAGTAAGGAGCCGTCAGCAGGAGCACGTGGGCACCTTCTGCACGATCCAGGTCGAGATATTGTGCCGCATCGGCCAAATTAAAATCCTCCAGAGAACTGCTGGGCATGCTGTTATGCGCCTTGTGTGGTGTCGCGTACCACGGGGCGGGTCTCAATGATATTCAAACCGTAGCCTTCGATCCCGACGACCCGCTTCGGCGAGTTCGACAGAAGGATGAGATTCTGTACACCAAGATCGAGCAGAATTTGCGCACCGACGCCATAGTCCTTCAATGTGGACATACCGCCTTCGGCCTTAAAGCCAAGCTCAGCCTGAATACGATCAGACAAATTGGTTGCTTGGCTTTCGCGGATCAGCACGACAACGCCGCGCTCAGACGCACCAACCATCTCCATCGCTTGCTGCAAGCCACCGCCACGCTGGCGATGGTGGTCGCCAAGCAGGTCTTCCAGAATATTGATGGCATGCATTCGCACCATGACAGGCTCATCACCCGCAACGTCGCCTTTCACGAGCGCCACATGCTCTGTGCCCTCAAGCGTTGAGCCAAATACGACCATCCGGAATTCACCGCCAAACCGACTGCCAAGCTCGGTCTCGACAATACGCTCAATCGTGCGATCAAAGCGGCGGCGATAGGCGATCAGATCAGCGATCGCCCCAATCTTCATGCTGTGATACTGCGCGAACTGGATGAGTTCCGGCAGGCGCGCCATGCCGCCATCTTCATCCATGATCTCGCAGATTACACCGGATGGATTCAATCCAGCCAGCCGCGCGATATCAACTGCGGCCTCGGTATGCCCGGCCCGAACCAACACGCCGCCATCGCGCGCGCGCAATGGGAATACATGCCCCGGGGTCACGATATCATCCTTGCCATTCTGCGGATCAATCGCAGCCGCAACTGTGCGCGCACGGTCCGGCGCGGAAATACCGGTGGTAACACCCTCCCGCGCTTCAATCGACACGGTGAACGCCGTTGATTGCCGCTGCCGCACGTCACTTTGCATCAGCGGCAGCTCAAGTTGCTCAACCCGTTCTGTCGTCAGCGACAGGCAGATCAAGCCACGACCAAACTTGGCCATGAAGTTGATCACTTCCGGTGTCGCCATCTGTGCAGGGATCACGAGATCGCCTTCATTCTCCCGATCTTCATCATCAACCAGAATGAACATGCGTCCATTCCTGGCGTCTTCGATGATTTCGTCGATTGGGGAGAGGAACTGAAGGTCCTCATCCTTGCGGCGTAGCTCTTCGGCGATAGTGTCTAAGCTGACCCGCGCCATATCATTCATCTCGACGCTCACGACGCCAAACCCTCCGTTTCGAGCAATCTCTTAACGTAGCGCGCCAGCATATCAATTTCCAGATTGACCCGGCTGCCTATTTGCAGCGCATTGAAGGCGGTGTTCTCCAACGTATGGGGAATAATCGCGACATGAAAACCATCATCATCCGCACCGTTGACCGTGAGCGAAACGCCGTCGATGGCGATTGAGCCCTTCTCAGCAATAAAACGCAGCAGTGGCTTGGGTGCCGTGAAACTGAACCGCCAAGCATCTCCATCCTGCACCCGCTCAGATACAGCGCCAACACCGTCCACATGGCCAGATACAATGTGACCGCCAAGTTCCGCACCCAGCGTCAGTGAGCGTTCCATATTAATACGGTCGCCAACTTTCCAGTCGCCAATGGTCGTGCGGTCCAAGGTTTCGTTCGAGCTATCGAAGGAGATATGGCCAGGCTTCATCTCGACGACAGTGTGACAAGCGCCAGCAATCGAAATTGATGCGCCCATGTCGATGGTACTCACGTCATATGCAGTTTCGATCACAAGCCGCGCACCATCTGCAGACTTCTGTATCTCGCCGACACGGCCAACGTCTGAAACCAAGCCAGTAAACATGGAAAATGCCTTTCAAATACAGCGGCCGTTCGCGTTATCGTTGGCGAACAAACAACTGCTCACTATCTACACCAAGCTGCCGCGTACTATGCGCCATGAAACTAGGCGCGTCGTCAACGCGGTCCAGCCCCAGCGGACCGATAGCCGCACGCCCATCTCCGCCAATGATGAGGCCAGCCCGGAAGCTATGCACCCGATCAATCAAATCCGCCTTCAAGAACGACGCTGCGAGCGCGCCCCCACCTTCGATCAACGCGCGCGTAACGCCTTCATCGCCGAGCTTATGGGCAACAGATTTAGCATCAACGCGGCCATTCTGGTCAGTTGCCGCATCAATTATACGCACGCCAAGCGCTTCGAGCCTGGATCGGCGCCGGGCTGACGCCGCTTCGGTCGTGAAAACCCAAGTCGACTGATCGCAGGCCCGTGTCGCCAAGTCAGACGCTGGATCGAGCCGCAGTTTGCTATCGATAACAATGCGCAAAGGCGACGCCTCACTCAGCCCGGCGACACGGCAATTCAAGCTTGGGTCATCGGCTAGCGCCGTTCCGATACCGACAATGATCGCATCATATTCGGCGCGCAGCATATGCCCGCGTTGTCTCGCTTGTGGGCCTGTTATCCATTGACTGTGGCCAGAATCCGTCGCGATACGTCCATCTAGGCTTGCTGCAGACTTAAGCGCGATCAGAGGCCGCCCCTGCTCGACCTTTGACAGAAAGCCAGCCTGATCAAACCGCGCTTCAGCCTCCAGAATATTTCTTTCAACAGCAATGCCTGCAGCTTCGAGCATCGCGATACCGCGCCCGGAGACCCGCGCATCAGGGTCCTCCAACGCTACAACGACACGGCCAACACCAGCGTTAATCAGCGCTTCCACGCACGGCGGTGTCTGGCCAGTGTGACTGCAGGGTTCCAACGTTACATACGCTGTGCCGCCTTTGGCCCGGTCTCCAGCGCGTTTAAGCGCTTCCGTTTCTGCGTGGGGGCGCCCACCTGGCTGGGTCCAGCCACGCCCAACGACACAGCCTGCGGTATCCACAATCACGCAGCCAACTGCCGGGTTTGGCCAAACACGACCTAGGCCACGGCGACCAAGCGCCAGGGCGGCCTGCATATGCTGGGTGGGTAAGTTAGATGTCATCCTCATCCAAGGCGCCAATAAACGCCTCGAAGTCTTTAGCTTCACGGAAATCTCTATAGACAGAAGCAAACCGAACATAGGCCACAGGATCAAGTGATCGCAGCGCTTCCATGACCAATTCCCCAACTTGAGCAGCTGGAATTTCTGTCTCGCCCATGGTCTCTAAGCGGCGGACCATAGATGTCACAACACGGCTAATACGGTCTTCTTCAACAGGTCGCTTACGGAGCGCGATCCGCATGGAGCGTTCCATTTTCTCGCGCTCAAACACTTCACGCTTGCCGTTGGCCTTAACCACTGTCAGTTCGCGCAGATGCACACGTTCGAAGGTCGTGAAGCGGGCACCGCATTCAGGGCATGCCCGGCGGCGACGGATGGCGGTGTTATCCTCCGTCGGACGGGAGTCCTTCACCTGGGTGTCGTCATGGCCGCAGAATGGGCATCGCATTAATCAGGTTCCCGCTTTCGTCCGTCAGTCGCCGTAAATGGGGAAACGCTTGCAGAGCGCATCCACTACGGCGCGGGCGGCGGCTTCTGCTGCCCCATTGTTTTCACTGCTCTTGGACAGTTCGTTCAGAACGTCCCCGATAATCTCACCAATTCGGGTGAATTCCGCCACATCAAATCCGCGCGTTGTGCCTGCTGGCGAACCGAGCCGGAGGCCCGATGTTACAGCCGGTTTTTCAGGATCAAACGGAATAGCGTTCTTGTTACACGTCAGCCCTGCCCGTTCCAGGCTCGCTTCCGCATCCCGGCCTGTAAGGCCAAGCGGACGGAGATCTACCAGTAACAGGTGCGTATCCGTACCGCCGGAAACGATGTCCATGCCCTTGGCCTTCAGCGTCTCGGCCAAAGCGCGCGCATTGGCGACAACGCGCTCAGCATATGTGCGGAATTCCGGCTGGAGCGCCTCTCCAAACGCGACCGCTTTAGCAGCGATCACGTGCATCAGCGGGCCGCCTTGCAGCCCAGGGAACACGGCGGAATTGATCTTTTTGCCCAACGCATCGTCATTGGACAGCACCATGCCACCACGGGGGCCACGCAGGGTTTTATGGGTGGTCGTTGTCACAACATCGGCAAACGGCAGTGGGCTTGGGTGAACGCCGGTAGCCACCAATCCTGCGAAATGGGCCATATCGACCATAAACTTCGCGCCAACTTCGTCTGCGATATCTTTGAAACGCGCGAAATCAATTTCGCGCGGATAGGCTGACCCACCTGCGATAATCAGTTTCGGCTTATTCTCACGGGCAAGGCTTTCGACCTGGTCGAAGTCAATCCGGCCATCGTCTTCGCGCACGCCATATTGGATTGCATTGAACCATTTGCCGGACTGGTTAGGGGCAGCGCCGTGGGTTAAGTGCCCCCCAGCCGCTAAAGACATGCCGAGAATCGTATCACCCGGCTGCACCATGGCCATGAAAGCCGCCTGGTTCGCCTGCGCACCTGAATGGGGCTGCACGTTGACAAAAGAACAGCCAAAAAGCCGCTTTGCCCGGTCAATCGCCAGCTGTTCAGCAACATCAACCAACTCGCACCCACCATAATAGCGACGACCTGGATAGCCTTCAGCGTATTTATTGGTGAGCACGCTGCCTTGGGCTTCAAGCACTGCTTGAGACACAATGTTCTCGCTAGCGATCAGTTCGATCTGATCCTGCTGGCGGGCAAACTCGTTTGCGACAGAGCCGAAAAGTTCCGGATCTGCTTCGGTCAAGCTGGCGGTGAAAAAGCCTTTCGGCAGGGCATTGGCTGGCACAGGCGCGTTCATGGGTCGCGCGGCTCCTCTAAATCGTATGAAACACCGTATATTGCGGTTTCTCACAGTCCTGCCCCCAACGCAATGCGGCTGATGCCGCAGGCAGCGCTTGCCTGGGGATTCCTTCTTGGGCACATTCAGCCTATACTCAGCGCTTGTCCCAGTTCCTCTAAGGAAATGAAGCAGATGGCGATGAAACGTATGGTCCTGGAAATCGGGATGGGCACAGATATTCGTGGCGGTGATAGCACCAAGGCCGCGGTCCGCGCACTGAAAGATGCGCTTTGGCACAACACATTGACCATCGCTAAGGCGCTCGATGTGCCAACCGATTCGATGTTCGTCCACGTCACCATCGGCGCGCCTGACCCAGAAACTGTCGATAAGGCACAGGTGCTCGCTGTTCTGCCCCATGGCACCGGTAAAGTTGATGTGGTCGAGGGCGGGCTTAAGATTCCCCATGACGGCAATGACGACTGCACGCTCATCGCGAATGCGGGTGCTGTTGTTTATCTCGACGTCGACTAACGGTTAGACCTTCGATGCAGCAAGTGCTGGATTGGCTTCAATCCACGTTTGACCCCACTATTCCGGCCCCGGAATGGGCAACGATTGTGCTGGCTGGGACGGTTGCCGCACTTGTTGTCATTATCCTGTTCGGCAGCCTAATCGCTTGGCGTCGCCATAGTGTTTTGCAGGACCGGATCGCCCGGCTGGCGGACGATCGACTGGCCGCTGACGCTCGCTTGAGCGAACGCCTACAAGCTCAAGAAAGCGCCCTCGCCCTTGCTGTAGAACAGCGCTTGGCGGCTTCATCCGATCGTATGGCAACCACATTGGACCGAACGGGGGCTGCATATTCTGAAGGCTTGCAAAAACTCGCCGAACGGCTTGGCCGTATCGACCAAGCCCAGGGGCGTCTGACTGAACTTTCAGGCCAAATTTCGGGATTACAAGCAGCACTTAGCGACAAACAGGCACGCGGGGCTTACGGTGAAGTGCGCCTTTACGACCTTGTACGAGACGCCTTACCGCCAGGCGCATATCAGGAGCAGGCCACGCTCTCCAATGGTCGCCGCCCAGATTGCCTGATCACGCTGCCAAACCCGCCGGGCTCCATCGCCATCGATGCAAAGTTTCCGCTAGAGGCGTTCTTATCAATCCGCGCTGCGAGCGATGCTCAGACAGAAAGTACAGCGCGCCGGACCTTCGCGCGCGATATCTCCAAGCACATCAAAGATATCAGTGAACGCTACATCCTGCCCGGCGAAACCGCCAACTGCGCCATGCTGTTTGTCCCCAGCGAGGCCGTATATGGCGAACTCCACGCCAACTTCCGCGCCGTTGTTGAGGCCGGGTTTACCGCTCGGGTTTATATCGTTTCTCCAACGACCTTGTGGGCCACACTGAACACGGCCCGCGCGATCATGAAAGACGCCCAGTTCCATGCAGAGGCCAGCCGCTTACAAGCCGAAGTCAGCGCCCTAATGGGTGACGTTGGCAGGCTGACGACCCGAGCAAATGCCTTTAAACGGCACCTAGCCCAGGCCGAGAGCGATATCGACGGCGTTGAAACATCCATACGTGCTATAGAAAAGCGCGGTGCGCGGATCGCGGATATGGATTTGGGCGCGGCAGATACGGTGGTGGACAAGCTGGAAGCCAAGGATTCCTGAGTATTGCCTTAACGCCATTGTAAGGGTTCCTGCATACATTCGACCGTATGGGAATAGGTCCAGGTAGGGCCCCCGACCAGGAGCAACCGAGCTGTGAGCGTTCAAGGATCGCTACAGACAAGCATACTAGGGTTAAACCGCGCCGCCCAAAAAGCTGGCGACGCGGGTGAACGCATCGCCAAAGGCGGTGCAGAAGCTACCAATCCTAAGCACGCCATCGACCTGATTACGGCTGAACGCAGCTTCCAAGCTAGCGTGAAGGCTATTCAATCCGGCGAGCAAATGACGGGCATTCTGCTTGATTTGAAGACTTAATTCAGTCTCTGGCGGCGCTTGCCCGCATTGGAGATGCCTGTCCGTTTATCGGAGGCCAGCCCTGCTGCGCCTCCCGCTTCACGTTGTGCGTTAAACTTATGCTCGTGCGAGTTCGCCCCGAAGCTTTAGCGCCAAACTTGGCCGGTCGGATGTAAAGGCTGAAACGCCGAGTGCCAGCATCGCCCTGATGTCCGCTTCCTCGTTCACCGCATAAGCCCCAATTCTGACGCCAGCCGCCTTCCCCGCCGCGATTACGCTTTCATTCATGGCCTGAATTCGCGGCGCAATCTCAGGAATATCGAAGCGCTTTGCTATTGCCAGCACAGCATCGATTCCACCGATCTGACGAATTGTTTGCGGGCTAACAAGCCACAACAAATCTTTGGCGGCTGCGATATCCCTGAACCGCGCCAATGTATCCACGTTGAAGGCTGAGATCAGCGTCCGAGGCAGCATCTTCCGCTGTACCAATATCTTGGCGATTTCCGCTTCAAGGTCTGGATACGGGACGCCATCCACATCCGGCTTTATCTCTAGCCGCAAATTAATGGCCGTCGGCTCAAAGATATCAATGACTTCATCTAACAGCAGCGGCCGCTCGCCATCTGTGCCTTTGATTTTCGCCTTAACAATGTCAGCCCAGGACGTTGCAACGACCGGACCAGTCAAATCCGTCATCCGCCCAAAAACGGCATCGTGATGCACGACAAGCTGCCCATCGGCAGACGGATGCACATCAAATTCAACATAATCGACCGCCAGCCTCGCCGCATGTCGGAACGCCGTTGGGCTATTCTCCGGCACTTCCAATGCACCACCGCGATGGGCTGCGATGGCGGTTCTGGCCGCATTGGTCATGGGGCTACCCTCTGGACAACAATTCCACTGTACCCGTCCCCAGCACGGACAATTCTCCATCCTGCTGTCGTGCTTCCTGTTCGATGTCAATCAGGTGCTGACCATTCTCAACCCTTTTTCCTGTTACCTTGCCGCGGATGGTCAAGAGATCGCCTTCGGGGTTGTGGCGGCGGATTTTGCAGGTGGCGTGGCGGAGGAAGCCGTGGTCGCCCATCCAATCTGTCATGTGGTGGGTCAGCCATGAGCAACGTTCGGGGCCATAATCATAGGCGCCGGGGGTGCCGACCTGGCGGGCGAAGTCTTCTTCCCAGTGGACACGCTCTGGGCAATCTGGAATGCCAAACTTGTTCTTGATGCCAAGGCCCGGATGCGCATCGATCTGCTTCCATGCGATGCGGTTGGCACGGATGTAAAGGCCGCCCCAGCCTTGGGCGTAAGCGATGAATCCGGTGACAGTCATCGGACCTTTGGGCATTGGCGGCAATTCATCGCCAACCTTCACATCCTCCCAATAGCGCACCTCAGCGCCGCGTGGCGCTTCGTTAGCGTAGAGACTGTAGAATTCTTCGAGTTCCGCCTCCGTATATTGGCGCACGCCGCGCTCTTTCGTTGCGTCGTATTTAGTGCCGCGTTCCCGTGCCGTGTCGCGCTCGGTGCGGAAACACCAACTGTCAGCACTCGCGAGCAGCTCATTGTTCTGATTGTAGAAATCGACGTGGTAAATCTGCTGGATCGCACGACCTGCAAAGCGCGTATCATGCTCAATCAGGTCTTTCAGATATGCCCGCGTATGGAGTTCATCATTCCGGCGGATAGGCTTATGCCAGGTCCAATCCGCACCGGCCCACATGGCATGAACGCCCGGCAAACCACCTACATATCCTGACACGATCCGGTCACAGGCAAAGAGAAAACTTGGCAGCGCGGTAAGCCCGCCAAATCGACTTTGCGCCGCATAATCTGGATC
This sequence comes from Alphaproteobacteria bacterium, assembly GCA_040263875.1. GTDB lineage: Bacteria > Pseudomonadota > Alphaproteobacteria > Bin95 > Bin95 > VMCJ01. Next base: position 4,471 of record JBDQJI010000042.1, on the reverse strand, counting down.
ACACCAAAGGGGATTATCGTCGCCAATACCGTGCGCGTAATGGCGGATATTGTCCCGTGTCGCCTCGTGGCACCAAGGTGCCAGGGAACCGACGATTTCAACACCGATCCGGCGCTTCAACGCGTTCAGGCCATCGTCAGTAATGACAGGAAATTGCTCAGACATATGTTTAGGCCTCTGGCTTGGATGCGCGGGCGGATTCAGCCTCACGCAGGACTTTGCGGTTTACTTTACCTGCGGGCGTTTTAGGCAGGTCAGATACGGTTTCGATGATGCGCGGATATTCATGGGTGGACAAGCGGCTCCGCACGAACTGGCGCACCTCATCGGCGAACGCCTCACCAGACCGTTTCGCCACGAGGAAGCCCTTCACCACTTGACCGCGGGCTTCATCTGGCACTCCAATGCAGGCCGCTTCAAGCACATCCGGATGCTTCAAAAGCGCATCTTCGACCTCTACCGCGCTAATCGTCCACCCGGCTGAAATGATCACATCATCCGCCCGGCCACCGTGATAGAAATAGCCATCCTCATCGACCGTGCCAAGGTCCTTGGTCGGGAACCACTCCCCCCTCCGGCGGAGCATGATTTCGCCGAGTTCGCCGGGTGCAGTGGGCGTTCCATCGGCCCGCTGCACTTCCACCTGAACACCCGGTGGTGGCTTACCGAGGCTGCCAGGTTTTACCGGGAAGTCGGCCGCACCCGGATAGTTCACCAGGATCACGCCGATCTCCGTCGTGCCGTACATGCTGCGGACAGGAAAGCCGAATGTGCGCTCACAAAAAGCCGCAGTCTCGCTATCCATCGGCTCGCCGGTGAAGGACAATTTCTCGAACTTGAACGCATAATCGCCTGCCGACCCAGCATTCATCATCATTCGGTAGTGCGTGGCCGCGGCGGAAAGGTTCGTTGTCCCAAAATCAACCAAAGCCTGCATCAGCCGGTCCGCATCAAACTTCCCGGCATAAGACCCTGTTTCCACCCCAAGCGCCAGCGGGGCCAATGTTCCGTGCCAGAGCCCGTGCCCCCATGCGGGGGATGACGGGCAGAAATACTTATCCGATGGCCGCACACCCGTGCCGTAAAGCGCTGCAACGAGTACGACAACGACCGCCCGGTGGGTGTGTTTTATCGCGTCTGGCAACGCCCGGGTGGTTCCAGATGTGTACTGAAATACGGCCATATCATTGCAGCTGGTATTCACGTCGAAATGGGAGGGGAAGCTATTGATCCGCATCTGCAATGCGTCGTCCGCGATCCATATGGCGAGGCCAGAAATATCGTCGGCGATATCTGCCTTATCCGCCGTCGTTAGGAGCACTTTCGGCGTGCAGTCATCAATGCGGAGCCGGAGGCCGTCCGGGCCGAAGGCTGTGAAGAGTGGCACGGCAACGCACCCAGCCTTCATGCAGCCAAATAAGGCTACATAATACGCCTCCCCAGGCTCCAGCATGATCGCGACACGTTCACCCACGCCAATGCCTTCAGCTTGCAGCAGATGTGCAAAGCGACTGGATTGCTCGGCGATGTGCCGGAACGTTAGAACCTCATCGCCGCCATCTGCGTGGGCGACGCGCAAGGCCACTCGCGCAGGATCACCGGAATGTCGATCAATGCACTCATGGGCGATGTTCAGGCGCTCACGGTCGCCATCAAATAGGCCCCAAAGCTTCTGCGAGGCAAAGTGAGCCTGGGCATCTGCGTAAGATGTGAATTCGGTGAGATGCACGTTGGTCCCTAGAGTGGGAATACCAACAGGACATCAATCCTGCGGGACTCGATGATCGCGAGGCGCTGCTTGAACTTCAGACCGCCATTTTCTTCAACAAATGTATCGAGATACTTGCCGACCGTGAACAGGTCCATTGTGCCATCCTGCATCGTGCGGGTGACGGAAAAGTTTGTACGCCCCGTTATCAATCCGTCCTCGCCCTCTGCATACCGTGAACGGCTGAGGAGGTGGCAATATGTGTGCGGCTCATAAATGTTGGCGGTGCGGAGGGCGAGAACCCTATCCGACATCATGCCCCTGGTATTGCAGTACAATACGCCCATCGGCAGACCGGCTTCATAGGTCTCACGGGTCATGATTTTATAAGAACCATCTTCCGTGAAGAAACCGGGCCAGGCTTCAAGGTCATCATCATCAATTGCGTGGGCGTAGTCAGTTTGCAAATCGTCCAGGCGCTGGCGGAGGTCTGAATCAATCACCCTCAAAACTCCATAATCCGGCGATACCCAGTCCAGAATCCGCGAATGGCGGCTTCCGTCGCACGGCTATTCTCGCTGGATTCATCGTCTCGCCCGCCCATTTCCATGAACGAGTTATAGTCTTCACTGCCTTTGGTGCCGCGCTGGACAAAGTTGTTGATGCAGCCATCTTCCATTGAAACCAATCCGGCAGACCCGGTCAGATTGACCTGCATCACCCGCTTTTCCGTCTCTTCCGGTGTGTCTTGCTCATATCCCACATAGATCCAAAATAGCTCCGTCTTATCGACGCCGCGCGGCAGGTAGTGGCGCACACACAAGCTATTCAGCGTGAAATGGATGCAGAGATTGGGAAAAAACGCCTGGATTGAATGCGTGATGCCATCATCAAACTCATCCCAAGTTTCCAGCAGCTGGGGGCCTTCAAGTTTGTTGTCATATTGAGCTGAATGGACTTCGGCTTTCTCGTACTCATCGTCTTCAGACAGCGTTTTCCTCTTGGCATAGGATATGTGATGCCATTTATCGGGCGCGATAATGATCCCACCATCCATATCCAGCCGGTTCACTTTAAAAGTGGTGTAGAATGTGTGCAGCAGCGTTGCATGATATGCGTCACGCAAGTTCTCCGCGTATAGCTTCCAGTTATTGTGAATAATTTGGCTCTGCACACCCAAGGGCTTCAGCGGACGGCCAAGATTCCGGCGCACAAAGTCCGCCATGGTCTTGCCGAGAAAGTCCTCCACCGGCGGTGTTTCATCGGAGAATGTGCCGAATACCATGCCACAGAACGCCTCAACCCGAAGCGGCTGGAGGCGATGCTGGGACATATCAAAGTCCTCTGGCATACCGCCCTTGCCGCCAACGCCGTTCTTGAATGCAAGGCCACGCAGGCGTCCGTCCAGCGTGTAATTCCAGGAATGGTAGACGCAGGTCAGGGTTGGTGAATTGCCTTTGTCTTTCAGGCACACCAGCGCACCCTTGTGGGCGCAGCGATTGACCAAGGCATGCAGCGCGCCGTCCCGATCTCGCGTCACAATGATCGGCGTTTCGCCAACAAATGTGGTTTTGAAGTCGCCCGGCTCCGCTACATCAAACTCCATGCAGAGGAAGTTCCATACCGGACCCCGGAAGATCTTCTCCTGCTCCAGCGCATAAATCTCTTCGTCCGAAAACACCCGGAACGGAACGCGCGTGCTCCCGCCTTCCGGCCAATGTAACGGCTCATTGAGTTCTTGCGGTGCATCCAGCGCCATAACCTAATTCTCCCGTTTGCCGACTTGCACGCCTGCCATCTCTTCATACAACGTGATGACAGACGCGCTGTCGAGCTTGTTTAGCCCGCGCGCTTTTGCCATCTCAAATATCTGCAGGCTGACATTCGCCATGAACATTGGCACGCCGAGCGACTTCGCGAAGTCGACCTGCAAGCCTTGGTCCTTGCAAGTAATACCTACAGTGCCGCCCGGCGAAAAGTCACCAGATATGAAGCGCGGTGCCCGCATATCGAGAGCTGTCGAAGCACCGGTTGAAACGCTCAGCACATCATAAATCTGCTGGGGGTCCAGTCCAGCCTTCTTCCCCATAACGAAGGCTTCGGCCAGTGCCGCCGTTGTCGTTTGGATCATCATATTATTGACGTGCTTCATGGCGAGCCCCTGCCCGGCCTCACCGACATGGAACACGCGGGAGGCATAGGCCTCCACCACCGGGCGCACGGCTTCAAGCGCTGCGGAGTCACCCCCGACGATGGCTGAAAGGTCGCCTTTATCCGCCCGCTCCGCACCGCCAGATACTGGTGTGTCTAACAACGCTACGCCTTTTGTCGCCAGTAACGCATGCCAACGCTTCACGGCAACAGGGTCAATGGTCGCGGCAGAAATAACGGTATCGCCCTGGCGGAATGCTGGCAAAAAGCCCGCGTCGCTCGCGATGACGGCCTCTGATTGTGCAGTCGTCTCCACCATGCAGATCAGCGTCGCTGCTTGTTCCGCAACATCGGTTGCAGATGAAGCGCGCTTGGCACCTTTTCTGACAATGTCATCAAGCGCCGCTGCATCCAAATCATAAGCAATAACCGGAAAGCCTTTGGCCAGAAGATTCCGCGCCATACCGCCGCCCATCACGCCAACGCCGACAATGCCCACAGCTTTTGACCTATCCCAAACCATGCCTTCAACCTACACCTAAGCAACCAGGGTATGGTGCAAGACCGTGCTACAGATTGGCAACCCGTCTGCACCTAAAATCTTCACCTATT
>JBDQJI010000041.1:0-30416 GCA_040263875.1 Alphaproteobacteria bacterium | reverse complement strand
GTAAACGCCTACAACTTCGCACGCAGACTAAAAACCTTGAAAGGTCTCACCCCATTCGAATATGTCTGCAAAGTCTGGACTGAAGAGCCTGATCGGTTCAGAATAAATCCGACCCATCAATCTCCGGGACTAAACACTTAGTCGTACTCTTGAGCCTGAGCCCGACGCCCTCATCATCCAGATCGTCAAATGAATTGGAAGCGGCGAGACCCTGTCCGCCGAACACGACCGCGCCAGCGCCCGCAGTGCCGTATCCATTGCCGACCCCTTGCGCCCAAAAGAGCATGTCGTCGAAACCGTCGCCGTTGAAATCCCCAATAAAATCGCCGAACGCGGGCGATAAATCCGAGGTATCGACCTGAAAACCGTCCGCACCATCGAGCTGTGCGACGTCAAAGTCCGCCGCAAAGGCCGCGCCGCCAAATATAACCGAGCGGAGATGGGGATTCGCCGCATCGTTTATAATGACGTCGTCGAACCCGTCGCCATTAAAGTCGCCGTTCGCTTCGCCGAGTTGGAAACTTTCGGCGTTGACATTATCAACGATCTCGAAGCCGTTCGAACCGTCCAACGCAGACATGGCTAGCGATCCATAGATCAAGTCCGGCGTGCCGAACAGCACAAATCCGTCATTGTTGGAATCGTTGGTGAGCAGAAGATCGGTCAGCCCATCGCCGTTGACGTCGCCGCCGCCAAGGCCGCTGTTGCCGTTGCCGTTGCCGTTGCCGTTCAGATCAATCCGGAACCCATCGGCGGCCGCCAGGTTGGAAAGGTTGACCTGCCCGCCGGCGCCGACAGCCGCATCGCCGTACAGCACGACGGTATCAGTGGTCGCCTGCAAAGGGCCGGACATAATGATGTCCGCCAGGCCGTCGCCGTTGAAATCATCGAGGAGCTTAATGCCGCTGCCTAAATTCTCGCCGGCGCCGGCTGTGATGCGGAATCCGAGCAGGCCATGGGCTAGGTTGGTTGAAATCGTCGCGGTCATAGCCCGCTCCCCATACGTGGTGAAGCCTGGCGATCGCCAAGCTACTGAATAATTTCCAACCGCCCAGCAATAATGTTAACGAAATCGGCTCGATTCAGCAATCCGGAAATTGGCGTCATTCGATACTAAATCGCTATTTCCCCAGCCATTTTACATGATTGCGTAATAGGCCAATGCCCGTAATTTCGATCTCACAAACATCACCGTTAACCATATTATCCGTAACGCCTTCCGTACCCATCCACACCACATCACGCGGGTATAGCGTGCAGTACTGAGACATGCGGATGAGGAATTCTGCGATGCCGAAGATCATGGATGTGGTCTTGAACGTGATCTTTTCTTCGCCATTGACCCGCACAGTCGTCATCGCTGCTTCCAGGTCCAGGTCCGTCTCAATCCATGGCCCCATGGGGGCAAATGTGTCCGTATTCTTGCCGCGCCACATGGTCCGGTCGCCGCGCTGCCAGGTGCGCTCCGAAACGTCATTGCCGATTGTGTAGCCCAGGATGCAGTCCCACACGGTTTCTTCCGTCAGGTTCTTCACTTCCTTGCCAATGACAACGACGATCTCGCCCTCATATTGCAGCAGTTCCGTAGCGTCGGCAGGCACGATGATCGGATCATCATGGCCCGTGATCGAATTTACGGCGCGGTAACCCACATCTGCCGCTTCCGGCAAGTTCGGCACCTCCCCACGCTTGTTGGCAGCGGCAATCACGTGATCCGCATAATTCAGCCCCGCCGCATAGAATGTGCGTGGCATGACGGGGGCGAGCAGCTTGGTATCAGCCAACGCACGCGACGTTGCCGTACGCTCATAGCCGTCAAACGGGTCGCCTTTCACATCGATGATCTGTTCACCTTCAACAATGCCAAAGGTTTCATTGCCGTCTACCTCGTACCGTACCCAACGCATCGCCTGATCTCCTGTTGATTCGTGTTGCCAAAATCATGGTCTGAATCGAGCGCCATTGACCAGAGGGCCAAAGCGCGCTTGATTCAAGAGATCAAGGCCATCTTTGAATTGGAGCGCCCACATGGCGGATTATGCCCACATCTCTGTCACGCCCGCCTCGCGCAACTGTGGCGCATTCATTACAGGCGTCGATTTGAAGCAGCCCGTTAGTGACGCTGCAATCGCCGAGATTCATCAGGCGCTTATGCAGCATCAGGTGGTATTCTTACGGGACCAGGACGTGAGCCCACAGGAGCAAGCCGCATTCGGCGCTCGCTTCGGCCGCTTGCGAAAAGCCCGCCGCGCCGCATTCGACACAACGGACGATGCGCCCGAAGTCTCCGTCATCATCAATGACCGCGAGAACCCGCCCTATATCGACCATTTCCATGCAGATGGCATGTTCCGCGCCGAACCTGAATTCGCCTCACTGCTGAAGGCTGAAAGCCCGCCAACGCTTGGCGGCGACACCATCTTTGTCTCCCTAACGGCAGCATGGCGCGGATTATCGGACGCGATGCGCAGACTGCTGGCGGACAAAATGGGTCTCTATGATTTCATGCGCCTGCACTCATCCCCAGAAAAAGCCCGCAACTGGGAGGGCGCTGCCCGCGCTGGCATGCTGAAAACGCGAGAAGAAAACCCGCCGGTGCAACATCCACTGGTTCCTGTGCATCCAGTGACGGGCGAACAAGCGCTCTACTTTTCCGAAAGCTTCACCGCCGCCATTCTGGGCGTCACGAAGTATGAGAGCGAAGGCCTCCACGCCATGCTGACGCGACACTGCGCCAAGCCCGAATTCCAGTACCGCTTGAACTGGCACCCTGGCACCATCGCCCTGTGGGACAACCGCTCCAGCCTCCACTACGCCGTCGCTGACTACTGGCCCGACACAAGGATCATGCATCGCCTGACAATTGAAACGGATGATATCGGGCTTGGGCGGCAGGTCGAGGCAGCGGAGTAGCGGCCAATCGGGACTGCATGACATGCCTTTCGCGCATAGGCATGACTCTGGTGATCACAGCGGCTAGGCTAACTGGCACACCACTTACAGAGCATCCGTTTCATGGTCATCCACGTCGGCAAGATATCGAAGGCGTTGGCCGAGCGGGGCCAAAAGCAGGCACAGGCCAAGAGGAAAACTATGTCTAGGCAACCAGTTATTGTGGGCGTTTCTGATGCGCCAACGGAGAATCGTGGGCGAGCATTGCCCGGGACCCACGTTCTGAATATGCAGCGCGACTGTGCGAACGAAGCGCTGGCGGAAGCTGGCCTCAAGATGACCGATGTGGATGGCTTGGCCGTCGCCGGTATGTGGGGCATGCCGGGACCGGGTGCCATGCAGCCGAACCTGCTGGCGGAATATTTAGGCATTCGCATGCCGAAATATCTGGACGGCACGAATGTTGGCGGGTCTGCATTCGTGCTCCATGCAGGGCATGCCTACGAGATGATCAAGTCTGGTGTATGTGACACCGTGTTGATCCTCTATGGCTCCATGCAGAAAAGCCAGTCGGCGCGCAGCCTTGGCGGTCGCCCGGCAATGTTCTCCAACCAGTTCGATATGGTCGCGGGCTTGCCCTCACCGGCTGGCGCATACGCCATGGCCGCGAACCGGCATTTTCATGACTACGGCTCGTCCCGCGAGACGCTTGCCGAAATCGCCGTCGCCACACGCGCTTGGGCTGGGCTAAATCCAGCCGCCGCCTTCCGCGATCCGCTATCGATGGATGAAGTGCTAAACGCTGCCCCCATCGTCGACCCACTTGGCCGCCAAGATTGCTGCCTCGTGACAGATGGCGGTGGTGCCGTCGTGATGACCACAGAAGAGCGCGCAAAAGACATGAGCGCCAAGCCGATTTATGTTCTGGGTCATGGCGAAAGCGCCAGTCATATGAACATCAATTACATGCCAGATATGTCCCGCCTCGAAATTGCCGAGCATTCATCCGCTCGCGCCTACGAAATGGCAGGGCTGAAAGCGTCCGATATGGACATGGCGATGATCTATGACAGCTTCACGATTACCGTGCTGCTGACCATGGAAGCGCTTGGCTTGTGCGGTCGTGGCGAGGGCAAGGACTTCGTGAAGAACCAACGCACGGCACCCGGCGGTGAATTCCCGATGAACACCAATGGCGGGGGTCTCTCCTACTGCCACCCCGGCATGTACGGTATTTTCCTGCTGATTGAGGCGACGCGGCAATTGCGAGGCGGCCTTGGGCAGCGGCAAGCGCCCAATGTGAACACTGCCGTATGTCATGGCACAGGTGGCGTTCTGTCGTCCGGTGCGACTGTCGTGCTTTCCAACCAAAAACCAGACTAAGGGGATATCCAATGACTTACGAAAAACCCGTCCCCGCGATTGATCCGGACTCGGCCCCATATTGGGAAGGTGCGAAAGACGGCAAGCTGATGATCCAGCGCTGCGGCAAGACCGGCCAAACGTTCCTCTACAGCCGCCAGCTCGTGCCAGGTGTAGATGACAGCCAGGTTGAGTGGATTGAGGCTAGCGGCCAGGGCGAGGTCTACAGCTTCACCGTGGCACGTCGTCCTGCAGGCGCTGCATTCCAGGGCGAATGCCCCTATGTGATCGTTTCTGTGACGTTAGCTGAGGGCGCACGCATCATGTCGAACTTGGTGACAGATGATGTGGACGCTGTAAAAATCGGCATGCCTGTCCAGATTTTCTTTGACGCCGTGACGGATGAGCTGACAATCCCGAAGTTCAAACCAGCCTAAAGGTACGGCTATGGATATCGCGACCGAAACGCTGGCAGGCGGTGCCATGCTCATTCGCCTAACCGGGCGGATGGACATGGCCGGCGCTCAGTCAATTGATTTGCCGTTTACAGCAGCCCTTGCCAATAAGGATATGCCGGTCGTCGTAGATTTAGGCGGCGTGACCTATCTGGCATCAATCGGCATCCGCACGTTCATCATGAGCGCCAAAGCGTTGCATAGCCGTGGTGGCAGAATGATCCTCGCTGCCCCATCTGCGGAAGTACGTTCAGTGCTTGATACTGTGGGCGTCGCGAAGATGCTGCCGACGACAGACAGTGTAGACGCGGCTATGGCACTGGCAGCAGGCGGCTAACGTATCCAGTTAACGCATACGTGCGCCTTTGGGATCAAACGCCGGATCGGACTGCGCAGTTCCTAAAGCCCGTTTGCCAGCGATATCAATTTCGACAGGTCCAACACAGGTGTTTTCATCCAGCAGCGCCAAGGCAACTGGCGCGCCGACACGGACGCCGTAGGCTGCGGAAGTCGTCATGCCGACAATCTTGTCGCCGCAATAGACCGGTTCGTTACCGTGAGGCCAAACATCCTGATCTGACAAAACAATAGTAGCCATTTTCCGTTTACCAGGCTTCTGGCGACGCGCTTCCAACGCCTCCCGTCCAATGAACGCTGTATCCCATGCAACAGTAAATGAGAGACCGAGCTGTAACGGATCAAGGTCCGTATCCATATCGTGTCCATAGGCTAGAAAGCCTTTTTCGATCCGCATGGATGTTTGTGCGAAACCGCCTGCGGGCCTGGCACCTGCGTCGACTAGTGCGGTCAAAACAAATGGGGCATCGGAAGATGCACAGGTGATTTCCCATCCCGTTTCGCCAACATAGGACAACCGTGCGCCGCGGACAGTGCGGCCCGCAATCATAGCTTGCCCATGCCCGAAATATTTCAGATCCAGCAAGGCTTCCGCACCCACAGAACGGGCAATGTCAGGCGCATTTGGCCCCATCAGCCCCAGAACTGCCAGATCGTAGGTTTCATCCTGAAACGTCACGCGTTCCCCTGGATTGATGCTACGCTTCAGCCAGGCCATATCCCGCTTCAGCGCCATTGTTCCGACGAAAAGCCGGTACTGATCATTCTTGAGCCGCATCGCGGTCAGGTCACTTTCAACGCCGCCACGGTCGTTCAGCATCAGCGTGTAGATCATCCGACTGGTCGCACGCGCCATATCATTCGTGCAAACGCGATTCAGGAAGCTTTCCGCATCCGCACCTGACACCAATATCTTTCCGAAGGTGGATTGCTCGAAAACAGCGGCACTCGCGTGCGCTGCCATGACTTCTGCAGTGACAGCGTCCTGCCAATCAGGGCGAGCAAAGGTCAGAACTGGATCGGATTTCTTGTTGAAGTATAGCGGGCGCTCCCAGCCATCCACTTGGCCAAAATGCGCATCATGCTGTGTCCATACCCCATGGCACGGCGTTGGTTGCAGGTTGCGTTGGCTTGTCCACTGACGGCCCGGATATGTGATCTCATAATGCTTGCCGAGCACTTCTGGTGCCCTGGCAGCCAAGGCCTCAGCCGAATTGAATGCGTCCGAAAAGCGCTTGGGATCGACGCCGCTCAAGTCAGCTGGTGGCGCACCCTCAACAATCATCGTGGCAAGCGCCATCCCAGCCCCTCCGCCAGACGCCACACCAACAGAATTCATCCCGCACCCAAGATAAAGCCCCTGGGTTTCTGCCGTTTCGCCTAGCATGAATGCGCCGTCGGGTGTAAAGCTTTCCGGGCCATTCAATAGCATTTTGACTTCCGCAGTCTCTAACGCTGGCAGCCTGTTTAGGGCACCCGCCATCATCGGCTCAAAGTGGTCCCAGTCCTCAGGCAATAGCTGAAACGCGAAGTCTTCTCCCAGTGTTTCTGGCGCAATCGGTTTACCCAGCGGCTCGAAACAACCAACCAGCAGTCCGCCTGAATCATCACGGATATACAGGCCTGCATCATGGTCTGAGAGCGTCGGTAGATTGCCTTCAATGCCAGGCACGGGCTTGGTCAGCAGATAAAAATGCTCACACGGGTACAAGGGCGCATGCGCCCCGCCCATCGCCGCCACTTCCCTACTCCACAGCCCGGCACAAATAACGACTGTATCCGTCTGGATGAAACCACCAGCCGTCTCAACGCCCTTTATCTTGCCACCCTCTGTGGTCACCCCAAGGACTGAGGTGTTTTCATAAATTCGCGCGCCCCTTGCCTTTGCACGTTTGACCAGCGCGGTGCAGAGGTCCGTAGGCCCAACCCGCCCGTCATCTGGCGACCACACAGCCCCCAGCACATCGTCGGCGTTCATCAGCGGCCAACGTTCTTTGGCTTCGCCTGCGGAAATGGCAGTTGCCGTCAGCCCGAAGCTGTGAGCGAGTGCTTCTTGGCGCCGAACATGGATCATCCGATCCGGCGTCGTCGCGATTGAGAGGGAGCCCCTGTTGATCCATCCAGTCGCCTGCCCGGTTTCTTCTTCCAACGCGCTATACAACGAGATCGAGTAGCGGATCAGGTCCGTCAGATTTCGCGTTGATCGTAGAGCACGGACTTGCGCTGCCGAATGCCATGTGGTGCCGGATGTTAACTGATTCCGCTCCAATAGAATCGCATCCGTCATTCCCAGCTTCGCTAGGTGATAGAGCGTGGAGCACCCCATAACGCCCCCACCAATAACGACGGCGGAGGGCCTGCTTGGTAGATCAGCTACTGACATTCTAGAGGAAAACGCTCGCGATCATCAGGCAACCGACGAGGCCAGCTGCGAATGTCAGCGTGCGTGCGACCGGAACACCAAGCGTGTATACAATCGCATGTGCGACACGAGCCCAGAAAAAGATCATCGCACCCATAGCCGTCATTTCATTCGCCAAGCCAGCAACATGAACCACCAGCACCAGGGCGGCGAACGGAACTAAGTTTTCCGTCAAATTGCTATGCGCACTCCGCATACGGAGTGCCCATGCAGGCTGCGGCAACTCCCGCTGGGGGTAACTCATCGCGTCCCAAAGGCCCCAGGCCGCGATCCGGCCAAGGATATAAGGAACCCACATCAACAAGCTCAGCAAGGATGCCAATACCAAATAACAAAGTTCAGGTGTCATGGGATTTTCCTACTAATCAACATATTTGGTTTGTGGGCCGCTTAGGATTTCAGCTGCCGCCGGCATCATCGTACGACCGCCTTTCACTGCAGCAAGCGCCCCGGCTTCGGCTTCAAGCACGCCTTCCAGCGCCTTTGCGACCCGCTCTGCCTCAGCCCGCGGGACGATTACGACACCATCGCGGTCCAAAGATGCGATATCTCCTGATTGCACCGGAATACCGCCACAGATGATTGGCAGGCCAGCGGTGCCCGGGCCCGTTTTAGCTGGCGAGTTCGGTGTTGCTCCCATCGCATAGGTCGGCAGGTCCATTTCCTCGATGCCAATGAGGTCCCGAACAAGACCATCAGTGACAAATGCAGCGACGCCCTTGTTCTTCATCATCCCGATTACAAGATCGCCAACAACGGCGGTTCCCGTATAAGCATCCGCCTGCACAACGATCACATCACCCGGTTCCGCGATATCCATAGCCGCGAACACAGCCAGATTATCCGCTGGATAACATTGCGCCGTGATCACGCGCCCGATGACCGCTGGCCCTTTAGGGTCGAGTGGTTTGACGCGCCAATCCAGCGCGCCTCGGCCAGACATGCAATCAACCAAATGCCCAGTTTGCGCCTTAGAAAATGCTTCAATGACGCCAGCAGGAACCTTTGGAACGGCGCGGCGAACTGTCAAAATGGGTGGATCATCAATCATCGGGATTCTTTCATGCAGGTCTGAATTCAAGGTACTTTGACAGCAACTGCTTCTGCCCGCCATGCTGTCTGTAATGTCATCACGCCGCACTAGGAGCCAATCCGATGAACCCAGAACTTATGCGCCTCGCCGAAGAAATTGCTGAGCGTTTACGCAGCCGTGGCGAACGCGTCGCCATTGCTGAATCTTCCGCGGGCGGGTTGATATCCTCCGCACTTCTGGCAGTGCCAGGGGCATCCCGCTACTTCCTTGGCGGGGCCGTTGTATACACACTGCAAGCGCGCCAATCGCTTGTCGGCGTCACGCAGGAACAGATGGACGCAGCGGGCATCCGCTCATCCTCCGAACCTTATGCCGCCTTGCTCGCAGAACGCATCCGCGATCAGCATGGTGCAGACTGGGGACTTGCCGAAACAGGTGCCGCGGGACCAACCGGCAATCGCTATGGCGACGCCGCTGGCCATACCTGCATCGCGGTCGATGGCCCTGCTCGGTCGGTTCGGACAGTAGAAACTGGCGATGATGACCGTGCGGACAATATGGTCCGCTTCGCCGCCGCCGCGATGGCTGAGTTCATCAGCACACTAGATTCCAACCCGATGGTCGCGTGACGTTGCCATCAATCCCATCAGACGTTGCGAACGCTTACGACGCATTCCCAGCGTCCGCCCGCGAATGCCTAATGCATCTGCGCGGGCTGGTTTATGACGCGGCGGAATCGTTGAATGTTGGCAAACTCACGGAAACGCTGAAATGGGGTGAGCCGGCCTACTTAACAGCAACGCGTATCGGCAGCACAATTCGGCTTGGCTGGAAGCGCAAGCAGCCGGACCGCGCCGCGATCTTCCTAAATTGTCAGACGACGTTGATTGGCGACTTCCGCGCAACGTTCAGCGATGAACTGACATTCCAAGGCAATCGTGCAATCCTGGTACCGCTAGAAAACCCACCGCCGGACACCATCCTAAGCCTATGTCTCGGCGCTGCATTGACCTACCATCGGGACAAGCGCTAAAAATCCAAGTCCATACTTAGCGCAGAATAATAGCGCCCGTTGCGTCGTTGATTTCACCTGTCACGCCCGGCGGGGCCAGGCAAGTGGCGTCATATTCCTCAACAATGAATGGTCCTTTGCGGCCATCTACCAGATCTTTTCGGCTGAGGATCGGCGTCTCAAGCCATCCAAGCTTCGGCCCAAAGTAGGCCTGCCGCACGCCATGGGTACCGGTACTCCGATCAGATGCGCGCGCAAGCGGCGGCCGATCACCAAGGCCGCGCCCTGAAACACGCAGCGTGATAAGTTCCACAGGTTCGGCTGCACCTGCCCGATGCCCATAGACACGGGCGTGTTCTTCGCCGAACGCTTCTGCGAGCGCATCCAAATTGTCAGCGAATATTGGGCCGGTCCAATCCACTTCAAGCTCATGGGTTTGGCCCTTGTAGCGAAGGCTGGCTGTGCGCTGTACGGACTGTGTTGGGCCGCTAAAGCCCTCTGCTTTCAATTGATCTAAGGCCTCTGTTTCAAGCGCCGCCCATGCCGCTTCAATCTCACGCGCATCAGCATTCGCCAGAACGCGGCGGAGCGTGCGGCCATAGTGGTGCTCGACTTCCGCATAAATGAGGCCAAACGCAGAGAACAGGCCTGGTGCCGGCGGTGCAATCACCCGGTTCATGCCAAGCGCCATTGCCATGTCCCATCCGAACAATGGGCCATTGCCCCCAAATGCGAATAGAGCGGCCGACCGTGGGTCTCGCCCTCGTTCTACGGTCACAGCCCGAATTGCGCGCATCATGTTAGCGACCGCGATCCTGCGGGCACCGAATGCTGCATCATCAAGGCTGAGGCCGAGCGGATCAGCGACTTTGGCCTGGAATACCGCCCGGGCGGCTTCCAAATCCAAAGGACGGTCACCGCCTGCAAGTCCAGCAGGGTTCAAATACCCAAGGATGAGATTTGCATCCGTTACCGTTGGCCGATCCCCGCCCATGCCATATGCTACCGGGCCAGGTGAGGCACCTGCACTTTCCGGGCCGATCTGCATGGCACCGCCTGCATCGATCCAAACGATAGACCCACCGCCAGCGCCAACTTCTGCCAGATCAATCGCACGGGTTTTGACTGAATAGCCCTGCCCTGTCAGCAGGCGTGACGCTTGAATTGCTTCACCGCCAACCTGTAATTCCTCAGCCCGCTCCGCACGACCATCAATGACAAGTGCCGCCTTGGCTGTCGTGCCGCCCATGTCGAAGGAAACGATGCTGCTCTCACCAAGCGGCTCTGCTAGCGCCTGGGCACCGACAACACCGCCAGCAGGACCCGATTCAATGATATGCACAGGCAGCCGCGCGGCTGCATCTGCAGGCGTTAGGCCACCAGAGGACTGCATGAGCGAAAGCGGCGCATCCACCTTGTCTGCACTCAATCCAGCCTGCAGAGACTTCAAATATGCGCGAACTACAGGAAGCACATAGCAATTCACCACCGTTGTGGATGTTCGCTCATATTCCCGAATTTCGGGCAAGACATCGGTTGAAATACACGCCGCGACGCCCGGCGCGCGCTCGGCCAGGAGCGCTTTCAACGCCTGTTCATGGGCCGGGTTGGCATAGGCGTTGATCAGCGCAACGGCGATGGCGTCAACGCCCTTGGCGACCAATGCATCAATCGCCTCCGCCGCGGCATCCATGTCCAACGGCGTTACGACAGCGCCATTTGCATCAATCCGCTCCGGCACTGTCACCCGCAGGCGCCGCGGCACCAAAGGCTTCGGCTTTTCCCAGGCCAGATCGTACAGGCGCGGCATACGAAGCGTGCGAATTTCAAGAACATCGCGAAACCCAGCAGTCCCGATCAGCCCAACGCGGGCACCTTTCCGCTCCAGGATCGCGTTAGATGCGACTGTGGCACCGTGGCGAATATCTACAACATCTGCCGCGGTCAGCCCTGCCTCATCCAATGCGACAGCAAGACCTTCTACAATTGCCCGGGCATAGTCATCCACGCTACTGGAGACTTTGCGGACGGAAAGACGACCTTCGGGGCCGAGCAACACGATATCTGTGAACGTGCCGCCAATATCAACGCCGATACGCCATTCGCCGCTCATGCCCCGTCCTCCAGAGCTGGCACCGCATCGCCGCGCGTGAAGGGTGTTGGCGCGGGACCGCGTTTGGCTTGCAGTTTAGCGCGCAAGGCTTTGGTCGCGGCCTCGTCGATTGTATGGCCACTAATTACAACGCCGTAATCGCACCTGGCACCTGCTTCTGAAACCAGCTCATCCACCACATCATCCAATACATCCGCAGGCGCTCGCTCTAGCGGGTCGCCCCATCCGCCTGGGCCTGCCAGTTCGTGCAGCAACACGTCCCCGGCTTTGACATCCATCGTGAATTTTGGTGCCAGTTCTTGCTCTCTAGAGGTACCGGGGTTCAGCGCATTACGCGCATGACGCCCGGCCCCGCCGCCATACAGCCCATAGGGGCGGAAATTTGCCCGGTCGGCACGAACCTGCAAGCTCGCAGCATCTGCGGTGATCCGATATTCCCGCGCGAATGGCGCGCCGCCTCGATAGAGGCCAGCGCCTGCCCGGTCCGCAAGGAATTCATAGCGGAGAATTTCAACCGGATGCTCTGCCTCAGTAATTTCTACCGACTGAGACGCCATATTGGAGAAGATATTGGCGTTCCCTTCCAACCCGTCAGCCCAGGGCCTGGCACCCCATGCACCACAAGTGAAATCGACATAGACGAAGGGTTTGCGGTCTGCATTCCAACCGCCGATAGATATGCCGGTATTGCCGCCATCGGACGCCGCCATCACTTTATCTGGGGCCATCATTGCCAACGCGCCGAGCGCACAATCAATCATGCGAAAACCCGTCAGCCCGCGCGCGGCGCAAGCCCCCGGTAGCTGCATGTTCGCGATCGTCCCTAGGGGTGCGACCACATCAATCGCACGGAAAAACCCTTCATTGGTGGGGATATCGCCATCCAACACGCACCGGATCGCGCAATAAGACGCTGCCTGTGTGAACGAAAACGTGTTGTTGATAGCCCCGCGGACTTGCGGATGGGAGCCTGTCCAATCTGCCTGAATTCGGTCGCCAGATTTTCTAAAAGTCACAAACAACCGAATTGGTTTGCCTAGATCGACGCCGTCATCATCAATCCAATCTTCAAACGACCACTCGCCATCAGGCAGTTTGGAGATAGCGGCGCGGGCAAGTCTTTCGGAGTAATTGATCAACTCGTCCATCAAGATGATGGTTTGATCAGCACCTTGATCTTCTACGATTTCCAGGAATTGGCGTTCAGCAATATGGCAGGCGGCGAGCTGCGCCCGCAAATCTGCTTCGACCTGCACAGGCAGGCGAACATTGGTTCGCAGCAGATCAAACATCGTCTCATTGGGTTGTCCAGCGCTGTAAAGCTTCGTTGGCGGTATACGCAGGCCTTCCTGATAAATCTCAGTCGAATCAGCAGCGTTTGAACCGGCCACACGCCCGCCAACATCTGTGTGATGGCAAATTGTGGCGGCGAAGGCCATGCGTTGACCTTCATGGAAGATCGGCTTGAACACGAAGATATCGGGCAAGTGCATGCCGCCTGCGTATGGATCATTCAGGCAAAGCACATCCCCATCAACGATATTATCGCCAAACCTGTCGAGCGCGGATTTCAGCGCGGTTGGCAAAGACCCAAGATGCCCCGGCAAGGTCAGCCCTTGCGCGATCAAGCGGCCTTCGCCATCACAAAAGGCCGTCGAGAAATCCATGTTGTCCTTGAGAACGCCAGAATAGGTCGTACGGGTAATCGTCAGCGCCATTTCGTCGGCGATGGCGATCAGCGCGTTCTTAAAAAGTTCGAATGCAACCGGATCACTGATGGGCGGCAAGTGGCCTCTCCTTAGGGGTTAAGCAGTGTCTCAAGCTCACGCCATTCACGGGCGGAAAGACCACTGGCCTTCTGATCCACACTTTCGCCCGCGACACGGCGGCGAACGACTTCCAGCGCCTGGGCCGAAAGTTCAGCACCATTCAAGCGATAATCTTCGAACGCCTGTGTCGCCAAGGGGGTCCAGCGTCGTGCGAGGTCGAGAATCGCATCTGCATAGACGCGGATTTCGTATTGAGCGTGGCTGTCTGCGCGCAACGAGAGGAAGTGGAAAAGATTATGGAGGTTCGTTTTCCAGTACCATTGTGTGTAGGAAGAAAGTGGCAGCCCAATCCGAGCCAATTCCCGCGCTAGGCCTGGACGTTCTGGATCACGCGGCTCGCCAGCCTCATCAGCGTTCAACAAATGATCATAGGAATCGAACGCACGGATGGCGTCATCTCTCAACAGATCAAGTACAGCCGACGCCTGCGAGGGATCTAGCGAGTCGCCGCGTCCTTGATGGTTCGCGGATGACTGCACCGCCAAATTAGCTGCATCCGGCACATAGAATTCTTTGTCAAGAATAGAGTAGCGCGCTGAATATTCGTTCACACTAGAAGTTCTGTGCCTAATCCATTGTCTTGCAATGAACATTGGCAATTTGACGTGCAGTTTAATTTCGCACATCTCAAACGGTGAGGTATGTCTGTGCCGCATTAAATAGCGAATAAGCCCCTCATCCTGGCTGATTTTCTTGGTGCCTTTGCCGTAAGATACACGCGCCGCTTGCACAATGGCAGCGTCATCACCCATATAATCGACGCATCGGACAAAGCCGTGATCGAGCACGGGAATTGGCTCAAACAGAACCTCCTCAAGCGCAGGCGCAGTCGCGCGCCGGGTTTGATTTTGCTCAGCGCGTTCATCGGCGATCTGGCTCGCCTCGTCATCAGTCATTCTCGCCACGGCGGCGATACTCCCAACAAGAAAGAATCGATTTCAAAGGTAGTATAGACACACTTTAAATCCATCGGCATTGCGCCTATATAAGCAGTGTCAGGAGATATCCTGACTATGGTGATAAACGCTGCGTGGAATAATCGTTACGGACCCGGGGGCAGTACCCGGCGCCTCCACCAATTCCACGCCCAGGTATGCTAACCTCATGAATCCTGGGCGTTCCGGGGGCGAACCAGGCTCGACGTGCGTGGTAAAGACGTAGTTTTTGCTCGGTGTGACTCCGCCGTTATCGGATCAAAAACCTAGGTGCGAATGACAATGAAGTCGCACTCGCTGCGTAATCTAGCTTAGGCTAGGTTATGGTAAGCGCGGTTTGGGGGAGTACCGGGCAACAGAAACTCCCCCGCTATCATCCGCGCGGCGATACCAGGACCGCGCTTAGAAGAGAATGGAAGACGCCATGTCCGCTGGCGGCATAGATTATGGCGAGTTGATGCAAATGGCCCTTCGTGGCGTCATGCAGTCAGCCCTCGAAATCGCAATGAACGAGGGCCTCCCCGGCAATCATCATTATTACATCACCTTCAAAACCGAGCATCCGGGCGTTGAAGTGGCTACCCATCTAAAGGCGCAATATGCCGATGAGATGACGGTGGTGATGCAGCATCAGTTTGAAGGCCTAACGGTCGATAAGGACGGATTCGCCATTACCCTCCGCTTCAATCGCAAGCCTGAGCGCTTGATTATTCCGTTTGACGCTGTGACCGCATTTGTTGACCCAGCTGTAAACTTTGCCCTGCACTTCCAGCCCCATGGGGATGAGGAAGATGGCGAGTCCACGCCCCAGCCTGAAGGTGCGCTGGCACCAGCTGCCGCGGAAAGCGGCGGCCAAACTGAAGGCGAAGATGGCGACGAGCCTGCGGAAAAAGGCACGGTCGTATCGCTGGATGCATTTCGAAACAAAAAATAGTCAACGCCGGCACGCTGCGCGGCGCACTCTGGGGGAGCCGCAATGGCTGAATTTTCATACCGTCCGATGTTCGATGCACCGCATGAGGACACGCCGTTCCGTAAGCTGACGGGCGACCATGTGCGCGTGGAAAAGTTCAACGGCAAAGATGTTCTGGTCGTAGAGCCTGAAGCGCTCGCACTCCTTGCTAAGGAAGCCTTCCACGATATTTCACACTTGCTGCGGCCAGGTCATTTGAAGCAACTTGCCTCAATCCTGGATGACCCTGGGGCTTCCAATAACGACCGGTTTGTGGCCGTTGATCTCCTGAAAAACGCCAACATTTCTGCGGGCGGTGTCCTGCCCATGTGCCAAGACACCGGCACAGCCATTATTATGGGCAAAAAAGGCCAGAACGTTTGGACTGGCGGCGGTGATGAAGAAGCGCTTTCGCAAGGCGTATTCCGCACATATGCCGACGATAACCTGCGCTATAGCCAACTTTCACCAATCAGCATGTTCGAAGAAAAGAACACAGGCTCCAACTTGCCTGTGCAGATGGACCTCTACGCAACGGATGGCGATTCTTATGAATTCCTGTTCATCGCTAAAGGCGGCGGGTCCGCCAACAAAAGCTTCCTCTATCAGGCGACACCAGCGACTCTAAACCCGGAAAGCCTGGTCAAATTCCTAGATGAAAAAATCCGCACACTCGGCACGGCCGCCTGCCCACCTTATCATTTGAGCATTGTAATCGGCGGAACTTCGGCAGAGGTCAATCTGAAAACAGTGAAGCTCGCGTCCACCAAATACCTGGATCATCTCCCAACTGAAGGCGGTGTGCATGGTCAGGCTATCCGTGACCTCGACATGGAAAAGCAGGTGCTTGAACTGACTCAGAACATGGGCATTGGCGCGCAGTTTGGCGGCAAATATTATTGCCACGACGTCCGCGTTATCCGCCTACCTCGCCATGGCGCGTCGCTGCCGATTGGCCTTGGCGTTTCTTGCTCGGCAGATCGCCAGTGCCTTGGCAAAATCACCAGAGACGGCGTGTTCCTGGAAGAACTGGAAACCAATCCAAGCCAGTACCTGCCAGATGTAGACCAGGAAGAGCTTGGCGGCGATGTCGTTCAGATCAACCTGAACCAGCCCATGGATGATATCCGCAAAACGCTCTCCCAGCACCCAATCAAAACGCGCTTGAAGCTCACCGGTTCGATTATTGTCGCCCGGGACATCGCGCACGCAAAAATCAAACAACGCTTGGATGCGGGCGAGGAAATGCCTGAATATTTCC
Organism: Alphaproteobacteria bacterium; assembly: GCA_040263875.1. Classification (GTDB taxonomy): domain Bacteria; phylum Pseudomonadota; class Alphaproteobacteria; order Bin95; family Bin95; genus VMCJ01. The sequence continues at coordinate 13,793 of JBDQJI010000041.1, read as the reverse complement.
GCAATCACCCCATCTACTATGCTGGCCCTGCGAAAACACCAGAGGGCATGGCATCAGGTTCATTCGGCCCGACAACGGCTGGGCGTATGGACTCTTATGTTGACCAGTTCCAAGCGGCGGGCGGCAGTTTCGTGATGCTGGCGAAGGGCAACCGCTCTGCGGCAGTTGTCAACGCCTGTAAGGAGCATGGTGGTTTCTATCTGGGCTCTATTGGCGGCAGCGCTGCACGGTTGGCCCAGGAGCACATCAAAAAAGTCGAGGTCGTTGAATATCCTGAGCTCGGCATGGAAGCCATTTGGCGGATTGAAGTTGTTGATTTCCCAGCATTCATCGTGACCGACGATAAGGGCAATGACTTCTTCCTGAACCCCTGATGCTAAGCGCCGGTCCGGAGGCAGCCCCAACACTCCTGCTCGCCCACGGTGCCGGTGCGCCCATGGATTCAGGCTTCATGGAGGAGATCGCGCGCCTGCTGGCAGATCGCGCCGTGCGCACTCTCCGCTTTGAGTTCGCTTATATGGCGACGCGCCGGGCCGAAGGGTCCAAGCGCCCGCCAGACCGCATGCCGAAATTGGAACTGGCTTTTCGCGAGGCTTTTGCAGAAGCGCAGAGTCTCGCAGCAAGCCAGCCTTTGTTCATCGGTGGGAAATCCATGGGCGGTCGTGTCGCCTCCCATCTTGTGGATGATCTGGGTGCTGCCGGGCTTGTATGCCTCGGTTACCCGTTTCACCCGCCAGGGCGGCCAGAGAAGCTGCGGACAGAACATTTGAGTGATATCCAAGCTCCAGCATTGATTGTGCAGGGTGAGCGAGACCCATTTGGCAAGCGGGATGAGGTCAATGGCTACACGTTAAGCCCCTCCACTAAGGTTTTTTGGACGCCAGATGGCGATCATGACCAGAAACCTCGCAAGGCAAGCGGATTTACCCACGACGAAAACCTGAATGCCGTCGCGGATGCTGTTGCTAGTTTCATGGGAGTTGCATGACCTATGGCCGACAGCCCGGACTACAAATCCTATTTGGAGGAGCTTTTTGAGCCCCTACCCGGCGTCATGTTCAAAGGCATGTTCGGTGGCTTAGGCATTTTCCACGATGGCGCAATGTTCGGCCTGGTGGCGTATGAGCAACTCTACTTCAAGGTCGACAAGCAAACTGAGCCTCGCTTCGCTGAAGCTGGCTCAGAACCATTCATCTACGAAGGCAAGGGCAGGAAGGTCCAAATGAGCTACTGGACCGCCCCTGACGCTGCAATGGATGACCCAGAAGAATTCGAAACGTGGGCACGCCTTGGCATGGAAGCATCCCGACGCGCGGCTGCAGCTAAACCACCCAAAAAGCCACGCAAGAAGAAAGCATGAGCGATCCCGCCCAAATGCGTCGCCATTCCGTCACACTGAGCGGCCATAGGACGTCCATCAGCTTGGAGGATGGGTTCTGGGCCGAATTACAGCGGATCGCGGCGGCACGTAACGTCTCAATCAACGCGCTGGTCACGGAAATCGACAAAGCGCGCACTGGCAATCTCTCGAGCGCACTCCGCCTGATGGTGCTGGAGGACCTGCGTCAAGCGTCTGGGAATAAGACCGGTTTCACCTGAGAAAGCGCGATGAGTGCTGGTGGGAAGCCGCCATAGGGTGCTGTTTGCATGATCGCCTCAATCACCTGTTCACGGGAAACACCCTGGACAATTGCCGACTGCGCGAATTTCGTCAGTGTCGCTTCAAGGCGAAGTGCGGTGAACGCCGCAAGTGCGACAAACATCCGCTGGCGCCATGTCAGCCCTGCCCGCGTCCAGATCACGCCATAGCCGTACTCAATCGCGACCTTGTATAGAGCCGAAGTCGCTGGATCCTCAGGCGCTGCATAGCCAGACTGACTGCGGTCGCCGTGAATCTCGGCCATGATACGATGGCCTTCGCTATTAAGATCCTCCATGGACTGTGCGCGCATATCTCGCTCATCCGCAGACAGCTTTGGCGCTTCAAACCCTCGTTCCGCAAAAACGGAAGCCGCCACCTTCAGTGCTTCCTCCGCCACGGGAAGGCCGCCATAGAGCCCACATTGCACAATGATTTCCTGCACGCCCCGCGCACTGATGCCGAGATCAAGCGCTGGCCCGATATGCGCACGAAGCTGCGGCAGTCGCTGCAATGAGGTCAGCGTCGCCAATACCACGATAATCCGGTCCTCTGGCGGTAACGTCTCTCGCGCCCAGATGCTGGCAAAACCGGCCTCAGCCGCAAATTCCGCGAGGCCAGGCGCATTAGAGGGTGCAGTGACACCAATTTTTTTAGCCAGCGCGGCACCTCTTGCGGCGAATTCATCCCGGTTCATTCTGTCTGGCTCCTTAATGCAAGGTCACCATGATCAAACGCCTTTGCATGCCACGCAAGCAGAATTGCGGAACCAGGACAGTCATGGTTTGCTTGGTACATGAATGTACTTCCACTGGGACGGCTGAATAGATGAATGCGGATTATGTGATTGTCGGCGCGGGCTCTGCCGGCTGCGTGGTCGCCCGGCGGCTGGCGGACGCAGGGCATAAAGTTATTTTGCTCGAGGCTGGCCCCAAAGACACCCACCCCTACATCCATATTCCTGCAGGCATACTGAAGCTGTTGGATCATCCCAAGCTGAATTGGAACTACCATTCAGAGGGCGAAGAAGGCACGGCTGGACGACAAATCCATTGGCCACGAGGCAAAACCCTTGGCGGATCATCCTCGATCAACGGCATGCTCTATATTCGCGGCACACAGCAGGACTACGATTCCTGGGCGCAATCTGGCTGTCGAGGCTGGTCTTATGATGATTTGCTGCCCTATTTCAGAAAATCCGAAAGCTATGTTTCCGGCACCGGTGATACACGCGGTGCGACGGGACCGCTGCAGGTCGAAGATTACCGAACCATCCTGCCCCTAACCCACCACTTCGTTGAAGCAGCGCAGCAAGCAGGTCACGCCTTCAAGGACGATCTAAACGACTATGACCGTGAAGGCGTCGGCTATAGCCAGATGTCCAGGATCGGTCGACGGCGTGGCTCCACCGCCCAGACATATCTGGCCAACATTGAAAACAAGGACAATATCGAAGTCATCACGGAAGCGCTGGCGACGAAGCTGATTTTCGAAGGCAAACGGTGTGTTGGCGTCGCCTATGACCAAGGTGGCGACATGAAGGAAGTGTGCGCGACACATGAGGTCATCTTGTCGGGCGGTTCAGTAAATTCACCGCACTTGCTGCATATTTCGGGCATTGGTCCAGCAGCGCACCTCAAATCTATCGGTATTGAAGTGCAGCACGACCTTCCCGGTGTGGGCGCTAACCTTTCAGATCATTACTGCTGCCGCATCTCCCACCGTGCCAAGAACGCCGTATCCATTAACGAAATGTCCCGAGGGCTTCGGTTGATGTGGCAGGGCTTGCGTTTCGTGTTGGAAGGCCGTGGGGCGCTGACATTCGGTGTATCCTCCGCCCAGGTCTTCACCAAAAGCCGTGAAGGCTTGGAAAGTCCAGATATCCAGCTGCTATTTTCACCTGCAAGCTATGACGAGTCCAAATTCGGCGCTCTTGAGCGGAAACCCGGCATGACCGTGGCCTGTTCAATCGCCCGTCCGGAAAGTCGGGGCACAATCATGGCGCAGTCCAGCGACCCAAGACAGGCGCCGCTCATCAAGCCAAACTATATGTCGACCGAAGATGATGTGCGGGTGATTGTCGAGGGCATGCGCCAAGCCCGTGCGGTCTTTGCACAACCCGCCCTAAATGCGCATTCAGAGGGCGAGACCGTACCCGGCGTTGATATCCAGAGCGACGATGAGCTTGCCCAATTTGCGCGGGAGAAAGGTGCTTCGATCTATCACCCCGTCGGCGTATGCAAAATGGGACCCGATGGCGATCCCATGGCTGTTGTTGACCCACGGCTGAATGTATGCGGACTCGAAGGCTTACGGGTTATCGATGCGTCGATCATGCCTGCCGTGACAACAGCCAATACAAACTCTACGGCCATCATGATCGGCGAAAAGGGTGCGGCGATGATCTTGGAAGATAATCCCGCCTAGGCCGGAGCGCCTTCAGCCTTTGCTGCGTCCTGGTCGACGAAGAAGCTTTCGCCGCAGCCACAAGCGCCAACCGCGTTCGGGTTTGTGAAGGTAAACCCAGACGAGAATCGGTCTTCCTTGTAATCAACAACTGACCCGATCAGGAACATTACGGCCGCTGGATCGATCAGCACTTTGACGCCGTCTTGATCAATAATTTCCTCGAAGCGCTTCTGCTCCTGCGCGTACTCCACCGAATACGACAGACCGGAACAGCCGCGCGCGCTGACGCCAATGCGGAGGCCCATCACCGGCTCATCACTTTTGGAAATCAACTCTTTGACACGGGCAATAGCGCCGTCAGTCAAAGTCACCATTGGGGGACGTTCAGCCATCATCTCTCTCCTAAAACCAGTCGAGTGCGACGCGCGCTTCGTCTGACATGCGCTCCGGCGTCCACGGTGGATCAAACACCAGCACCACTTCAATCTCACCAAACCCTGGCACAGCAACCAGCGCATCAGCGGCCATGCCAGGCATTTCACCCGCAACAGGGCAACCAGGTGCGGTCAAAGTCATCTCTGCGAAGACTGAGCCATCCTCGTTAATATCAACCGTATAGATAAGGCCAAGCTCCCAAATATCCACTGGGATCTCAGGATCGTAGACGGTTTTGAGCGCGGCGACCGCATCTTCCTGCGTGCCGACGGCTTGGCCTTCCGGCAGCTTCGCGCCACGGCGCGCGCGGAAATCGCCCTCGCTGGCGTCCATGCCCGTGTTCATGCCGAAGCCCATTCCCATACCCATGCCGCCGGGGTTCAATCCGGCTGGCATGTCCTCATCAAGGAACGTCGGGAAAGGCCTGGATTTGCCGTCCTCTATGTCTGACATGTTCTGGCTCCTTACCCGAATATCTCAATCGTCTTGGCAACCGCAGCGGCAAGCGCCTCCGCTTCGGCCTTGGTATTATACATGCCGAAGCTTGCCCGCGCCGTTGCGTGAACGCCGAATCGGTCCATCACTGGCTGCGCGCAATGTTGCCCGGCCCGCACTGCAACGCCCATCTGATCCAGGATCGTGCCAACGTCATGGGCATGCGCGCCCTTCACATTGAACGATAACACCGATGTTTTCGCACCCGGCTTACCCATAATCTCGACTTCAGGCATTGCACGAAGCAAGGCTTCTGCGTGGGCGGCGACATCGGTTTCATGGGCGCTGATGCCCTCAAGCCCGATGCTTTGAATATAGTCGATCGCCGCACCAAACCCTACGGCTTCGACAATTGCCGGCGTGCCAGCTTCGAAGCGATGCGGTGGTTCTTTATAGGTCGAGCCGGTCTTCTCCACCGTCTCAATCATCTCGCCCCCGCCTTGATACGGCGGCATATCGGCCAGAATTTCAGGGCGGCCATACAGAGCGCCAATGCCCGTTGGGCCATAGATTTTATGGCCTGAGAATGCATAGAAATCGACATCTAATGCCTGTACATCAACCGGCATATGAGGTGCTGCTTGGCAACCATCGACAAGAATAATCGCGCCAACCGCATGGGTAAGACGCGCAATCTCCTGAACCGGCAGTACAGTTCCCATCGTATTGGCGACATGGGTCACCGCGACGATTTTCGTGCGATTGCTGATGAGGGAACGAAGCGCATCCATATCAAGCGCACCATTATCATCCATGGGCGCGAACAGAACTTTGGCACCTTGCTTCTCAGCAATGATCTGCCACGGCACTATATTGGAGTGATGCTCCAATTCAGTCGTGATGATCTCATCACCCGGGCCAAGCCGTTGGCCATATGAAGCGGCAACCAAGTTTATGCCTTCAGTCGCACCACGGGAGAAAATAATCGAATCTTCATGGGGCGCGTTGATGAATTTTGCGGCTTTGCCCCGCGCTGCCTCGAACTTATCCGTTGCGCGCTGGGACAGCGCATAGACGCCACGATGGACGTTGGCGTAGTCGTTCTCCATCACATCAACCATCGCTTGGATCACCTGGCGCGGCTTCTGCGCGCTGGCAGCTGTATCCAAAAAGACCAAGTCGTGGCCGTTGATCTGTTGATGCAGAATAGGGAAATCTGCGCGGATGGCCTCTACGTCAAAGTTTGGGCGCGCAGATGATGCGAGAGCCGTCATTCTATCCCCTCCAACCCAAGGGCTTTATCGAGTTCAGCCAGCATGACGTTGCGAACAGCTTCGTTGCCAAGCCCTTCCGCAGCGGCAGCCAGGAAACCACGCACAACGAGCAACCGAGCCTGCTCAGCAGGGATGCCACGCGCACGGAGGTAAAACAGCTGGTCGTCGTCAATGTCACCAGCAGTGGCACCGTGACTACATTTCACGTCGTCCGCATAAATTTCCAGCACGGGCTTGGAATCGATCTCAGCATGATCAGAAAGCAGCAAAGCACGATTGAGCTGATGCCCGTCAGTTTTCTGTGCAACCTGGTCAACGACAATATGGCCCTGAAACACGCCGCGCGCATTGTCGCCAATGGCACCGGAATAGACCTGACGTGACCGCGTATCTGGTGCCAGGTGGTCAATGCGGCTTGAATGATCGGCATGTTGGCGATCATTCAGCATGTACGCGCCGTTCAAGCGAACCTCGCTGTCTGAGCCGTCTAAACTGGTCGCGACTTCATTGCGAGAGAGTGCGGCCCCCAATGTAAGCACGAAATTGTCGTAAATCGAACTTTCGCCGATGGAAACGCGGGCCATGGCGAGATGTCGCCCTTCCCCGCCTTCGAGCTGGGCTTTGGCATGGGTCAGCACCGCACCGTCTGCCACACGGATATCCGCACCGTGATTGGCCAGATACGCCCCTTTGGCAGGGCCAATGTGTCGCTCAATGATTGTGGCACGTGCGTTCTCGCCGATATCAATGGCCATCCGCGGGTGCCACATCAGCGCCCGCTCACCTGGAGCTGCAATAAACAGGATTTCCAGTGGGCGCGGCATGGTTTCGCCATCGGGCACACGAATCGCGAGGCCGTCATCGAATAACGCCGCGTTCAATGCGTACATGACCTGGGCGTCATCGACCTCGCGGCCAAGCAATGCCTGCACCCAATCTGCATCCAGAGCATCAGCCAGCGGCGATACGTAATCCGCCAGGCCATCCAAATCAGACAGTGCAGGAGCTAATCGACCGTTGATAAATACGGCCCGCGCGGAGCCTTCCAGCATCAGCGCTGGCAAGTCATCGAGCGCTGCATCGTCATTGGCAGGTGCGGCTTCGTATTTCGCACGGGCGATGGGGCGGAGACTGGTATATTTCCAAGCCTCGTCGCGATTGGTGGGCAATCCGCCTTCACTAAAGCGCGCAAATCCATCCCGGCGCAGGCTGCTCAGCCATTCAGGCTCACCGCTGCGTTCCCGGAACGACGGTGCGAACGCTGCGACCCCGAGAGGTTCTTTGGCAGCCATTATGCGGCCAGCCCGGCCAGGACATCGCCATAGCCTTTTTCTTCGAGCTCAAGCGCCAATTCAGGGCCGCCTGTTTTGACGATCCGGCCCTTAGCCAATACATGCACCTTGTCTGGCTTAATGTAGTCGAGCAGTCGTTGGTAATGGGTAATCACGAGCATGCCGCGCTCAGGCCCGCGCATGCGATTAACACCATCTGCGACGATCTTTAGGGCGTCGATATCAAGACCACTGTCCGTCTCATCAAGGATGCAGAACTTCGGCTCAAGCAGCGCCATCTGCAGCACTTCGTTGCGCTTCTTCTCGCCGCCAGAGAACCCGGCATTCACAGGCCGCTTCAGCATTGCTTCATCGATGCCGAGGTCCTTAAGACGGGCGCGCACAAGCTTGAGGAAGTCGAGCGCAGAAAGCTCACCCTCGCCCCGTGCCGTGCGGACAGCATTCAGCGCCGTTTTCACGAAGGTCATCCCAGCAACGCCCGGAATTTCGACCGGATACTGGAATGCCAGGAACAAGCCAAGCGCCGCACGCTCTTCAGGGTCCAGCCCCAGCAGGTCCGCTCCGCCAAGCATGGCCGTACCATCCGTCGCTTCGTAGCCATCGCGGCCAGCGAGCGTGTAAGAGAGCGTGCTTTTGCCAGAGCCGTTCGGCCCCATAATGGCGTGCACTTCACCGGCTGGCACGGTTAGCGTCAGGCCATTGATGATCTGTTTGCCGTCAATGTTGACGTGTAGGTTATTGATTTCAAGCATATTTCTGATCCTTACCCAACACTGCCTTCAAGGCTGATGCTGACCAATTTCTGCGCCTCAACGGCGAATTCCATAGGGAGTTGTTGCAAGACCTCACGACAGAAGCCGTTGACGACGAGCGCCACAGCTTCCTCCTCACCAATACCGCGCTGGCGACAATAGAAGAGCTGATCTTCGCTGATCTTGGACGTCGTCGCCTCATGCTCAACACGGGCTGAGCGGTTCTGGCTTTCGATATAAGGGAATGTATGCGCGCCACACTGATCGCCGATCAGGAGCGAGTCACACTGCGTGTAATTCCGCGCCTTCTCTGCCGTTGGCAGCATTTTCACCAAGCCGCGATAACTGTTCTGCGCCTTCCCGGCAGAAATACCCTTGGAAATGATCCGGGAGCGTGTGCGCTTGCCCATGTGGATCATCTTCGTGCCGGTATCAGCCTGCTGCATGTTATTAGCGATCGCGACGGAATAGAACTCGCCCTGGCTGTCATCCCCTTGCAAAATGCAGCTTGGATATTTCCAGGTGATCGCAGACCCAGTTTCAACCTGGGTCCAGCTCACTTTGGAACGGTCTCCCGCACACAGTGCACGTTTGGTAACGAAGTTATAGATGCCGCCGACGCCGTTTTCATCGCCCGGATACCAGTTTTGCACGGTCGAATATTTGATCTCCGCATCTGCATGCGTAACCAGTTCAACGACAGCCGCGTGAAGCTGATTTTCGTCCCGCATTGGGGCCGTACAGCCTTCCAGATAGCTCACGTATGAGCCTTCTTCGGCGATGATCAATGTGCGTTCAAACTGTCCCGTATTCTCCGCATTGATGCGGAAGTATGTGGACAGTTCCATCGGGCATTTGACGCCCTTCGGGATATAAACGAATGACCCATCGGTAAACACGGCAGAGTTCAGCGCGGCGAAGTAATTGTCATCGCGCGGTACAACAGCGCCCATATATTTCCGAACCAATTCCGGATGTTCTTGGATTGCCTCGGAGATTGAGGAGAAGATAACGCCCGCTTCAGCCAGCTTTTTCTTGAAAGTTGTTGCGACAGAAACACTATCAAAAACAACATCTACCGCAATGTTCTTAACGCCAGCAAGCATCTCCTGCTCGCGCAACGGAATACCAAGCTTCTCGTATGTGCGCAGCAGCTCGGGATCAACGTCGTCCAGGCTCTCTGGCGCATTCTCATTCGATTTTGGCGCGGAATAATAGTACGCATCTTGGTAGTCAATTGGCGGATAACCAAGCTTACCCCAGTCGGGCTCTTTCATCTCAAGCCAGCGGCGATAGGCTTCGAGCCGCCATTCAAGCAGCCATTCAGGCTCATTCTTTTTGGCCGAGATAAAGCGGACCGTGTCTTCGCTCAGACCTTTGGGCGCGTTCTCCGCCTCAATATCCGTGACGAAGCCATATTTATATTTCTCGTTTAGCCGCTCGACATCGGCGACGGTTTCGGCGGTGGCGCTCATGATGTGGCCTCCCTAAGTTCAGTCGGCGGCGGATTAAATTGGAAAAGCGGTGCCAGCATGTCAGCAAGCGTCACCTGTTTAAGCGCATCTTCAATGGCGATATTCACAGCGTCCCAACTGCCTTTGAGCAGGCATGTCGCTTCGACGGAGCATGGATCATCGGCACCCTCTACACAGGCCGTGATCGCAACCGGGCCGTCCAAGGCGACAACGATTTCCGCGACCGAGATAGCATCAGGCCGCCGTGACAACAGATAGCCGCCCTGGGCCCCGCGCGCGCCCGCAACCAAGCCGCCAGACGCCAACGCCTTCAGAACTTGGCCAACAGTTGCTTGCGGCAAGCCAGTATTGGCGGCCACGTCAGCCGCCGACTGGCGCTCATCCGGGCGAGAGGCCAAACGGCCCATCACCACCACCGCATAATCTGTCATCTTGCTGAGCCGCAGCATCCCAGCCCTCCTCAAAATTTCAAATAGGAGTTATCTGATACGTTTAGTATTTGGAGTAATATACTCCGATTGGCAAGGCCTCGCTTTGCAACAAAAATGCGACATATCTGTCATAAGCTCTCAATATGGAGCGTGAATGTTCCCTGTGATCTTAATCGCACGCTAAATGGAGCATTGGTCATGGACAGCCATCCAACATTCGACGAATTCGACGACATCAATAACCCACGTCCGGATGAAACAGACTTCGACCGCCTGGCCGACAGAGCCCTGTCCCGTCGTGGGTTCCTCGGCGCACTCGGCGCTGCCGGCCTCGTTGCCAGCGCAACATCGCTGACCCCACTCAAAGCCCGCGCCGCAGACCGGATGGGCTTCAAGGTCGTCGCCGCCAACAGCCTGGACACTGTTACGTTGCCAGATGGCTTCTCCTGGAAAACCCTCGTCCGCTGGGGCGATCCGCTTTGGTCAACGGCGCCTGAATTCGACCACGCGACCCGCAGCACCGGCGCTGCGCAAGAAAAACAATTCGGCGACAATAACGACGGCATGGAACTTTACACCCGTGACGGTCGCGCCGTTATGGTCGTCAACAACGAATACACCAACCGCAGCATTGCTTTCGGCGCCAACGCCTCCAAACTGCCGGAAACAGAAGACGACGTTCGCAAGGGCAAGGCGTCCCACGGTGTTTCCGTATTCCAGGTTCGCCCAGGTGCAAGCGGCTGGGAGGTCGTACTCGACGCCCCGGAGAATCGTCGTATCACCGCCGATACGCCTATGGACATCACTGGCCCCGCGCGCGGTCATGACCTGCTGAAAACTGAAGCAGACCCGAACGGCGTCACCTCGCTCGGCACTTGGAACAACTGCGGCGCTGGCCGTACGCCCTGGGGCACCTATCTAGCATGCGAGGAAAACTTCAACGGCTACTTCTCTTCCAGCGACAAAGACATGGCGTTGCCCGAAGGCTTCGAACGCTACGGCATCAGCCACAAGGACTGGGGCTACAACTGGGCCATGACGGACGATCGCTTTGACATCGCAAAGCACCCGAATGAGGCGCACCGCGCCGGTTATGTCGTCGAGATTGACCCGTTCAACCCAAGCGCCGCACCAAAGAAGCGCACTGCCCTTGGCCGGTTCAAACATGAGAATGCTGAAGTCGTCATTGCAGCTGACGGCCATGTCGTCGTTTATCTCGGCGACGATGAACGCGGCGAATTCCTTTATCGCTTCGTCTCCACCGGAAAGTATTCAGCTGGTGGCGATAATTCGAACCTGCTGAAAGACGGCGAGCTTTACGTCGCCAAATTCCATGACGGCGGCAAAGGCGAATGGCTGCATCTGACCCCGGCGACCACTGGCATGGCCAGCAAAGCCGATATCTGCATCCACACCCGTCAGGCTGCAAGCGCTGTCGGTGCGACGACGATGGATCGCCCAGAATGGGTGGCGGCGAACCCCCACAAGGCGGAAGCCTATTGCGCCCTTACCAACAATAAGAACCGAGCCAAGAAGCCGAACAAGGGCGGTGACGCAGCCCCTGCTGGCGGCCCAAACCCTCGCGTTGGCAACAACTATGGCCAGATCGTCCGGTGGCGGCCGATGGGCGGCGACCACGGCGCAGCCAAGCTCGCCTGGGACCTGTTCGTGATCGCGGGCAACCCGACTGTGCATGATGACGCCTATGCCGGTTCCGAGAACATCACATCTCAGAACATGTTCAACTCGCCGGACGGCATCAAGTTCGACGAAGCGGGCATCCTCTGGATCCAGACGGACGGCAAATACTCCAACACGGGCGACTTTGCCGGCATGGGCAATAATCAGATGCTTGCCGCTGATCCTGAAACTGGCGACATCCGTCGCTTCATGATTGGCCCGAAGGAGTGTGAGATCACAGGCCTCACTTGGTCGCCGGACCGCCGCACAATGTTTGTCGGCATTCAGCATCCGGGCGAGAAAGGCGACAGCCACTTCCCTGAAGGCGGCGCCGCTGTTCCCCGTTCCTGCATCGTCGCTGTCTGGCGGGATGATGGCGCGATGATCGTCTAACCGAACACATTGAAATCGCAGATGATGCAACGCACACCGCCCCATCCTTAGCTGCGTTGATACATCTCGGTCGCGCGGACGCCCACCAAGAAGGCTTGAGCGTCCGCGCGTTTTTTTTGCGCGTTTCTGGTAAGGTATCCGTCTGAATTCCTTCCAGATCAAAGAGTCCTAAAATGCGCATTGTCGATATCGTTGAGAAAACACAGTCCCTTAAATCTGACATCCGTAATGCGTATGTAGATTTTAGTCAGATGACCTGCAGCGCCGTCGCAGTCGTGACGGATGTTGTCAAAGATGGAAAGCCGGTTATCGGCTACGGCTTCAACTCCAACGGGCGGTACGGACAAGGCTCCCTTATGCGGGAGCGGTTTATTCCGCGCATTAAGGCCGTTGATCAAGATAGCTTGGTTGATGCCGACGGGTTTATTGATCCCGCCGCTGTCAATCGCGCCATGCGCGTTAATGAAAAGCCCGGTGGTCATGGTGAGCGGTCTGTCGCCGTAGGTACATTGGATATGGCGCTTTGGGATGCACTCGCCAAAGCCCATGGTCTGCCGCTTTGGCGCCTTCTGGCAGACCGCTACAATGGTGGCCAAGCAGATGAAAGCGTCTTCGTCTACGCCGCTGGCGGATACTATTATCCGGGCAAGGGTTTGGATGCGCTAAAGGACGAAATGCAGGGCTATCTCGACCTTGGCTATGACGTCGTCAAAATGAAGATTGGCGGCGATGGTATCGATGATGACAAAGCCCGGATTGAAGCCGTTTTAGAGGTGGTTGGCGAAGGCCGCCGCCTAGCCGTTGATGCCAATGGCCGCTTCGACCTCCAAACCGCTGTTGCGTACGCGGAAATGCTGAAACCCTATGATCTCTTCTGGTACGAGGAAGCGGGCGATCCGCTCGATTATCAGCTCCAGGCAGTCCTGGGCGAAGTGTATCCGGGTGCAATGGCGACCGGTGAGAACCTTTTCTCTGTCCAGGACGCACGCAATCTGATCCGCTACGCTGGTATGCGTCCGGACCGGGATTGGCTGCAAGTTGATCCCCCACTGTCTTATGGACTGGTCGAATACCTAGACGTTCTCGCCATGCTGGACGATCTAGGTTGGTCCCGCCGGCGCTGCATTCCCCATGGTGGCCATCAGTTTGCGCTAAACATTGCGGCAGGATTGGGCCTTGGCGGCAATGAAAGTTACCCTGGCGTGTTCCAGCCCTTTGGCGGCTTCGCAGACAATGCAGAGCTAGCGGAAAGTCAGGTCAAGCTGCATGACGCGCCCGGCATTGGCTTTGAACTCAAGTTAAACCTTTGGAATGGCGTCTTAAAACCTTTGGTTTGAGCGTCAACGCACAATTCTCCTAAAGATTACCAAACATTTTGGCCAAAAACGCCGTCAAACTCAGGTAAATCCGCCACGAATCTTTATATGAAACGTTACCACGGTGAATTCCGGAGCGAAGTGCAACACCGCGGGCAGATTTGGTATCTGTCTGATGCACAACGTGAAACGGTGTCGCCATGTCGAACTATACGCATCTCACGCCCAGCGAGAGAGATCAGATCGCTGCCTTGAAGGGCGC
>JBDQJI010000040.1:0-30789 GCA_040263875.1 Alphaproteobacteria bacterium | reverse complement strand
GAGATTGCCATGGCCCTGAACTCAACGCCGCGAAAGTGCCTCGGATTCAAAACACCCATCGAGGCCATGCTCGCCAAGCTTGGAAATGACGTTCAAATCAGGTTTGCTTGATCGCGTTGCGCTTCGCGTCGGAATCCACCTGCCACTGGATAAGATCAAGACTGACCGTAGCTTCGTGAGGAACATCGAAACTGATACCGATGACGCTCAAATCACCAGCACGCTTATTGGCCTAGCAAAAGGCATCGGCTTGCAGTGCATTGCTGAAGGCGCGGAAACAGTTGAGCAGGTGGATTTGCTCATTGGCTACGGCTGCAAACAAATTCAGGGCTATTACTTCAGCCGCCCGATTCCAGCTGAAGAATTAGTCGATAGCTATCTGGCGGGCGCTGCTAGAAAGCCGAAGCTGGCCATCGCCGGATAGACGATTCCAGTCTGCCAAGATACCGTCCTGCATAACTCATTTTTGCCGGAGGTCATCTTGGATGTTTGACTATATTGAAGCCCGCGCCGCCGCTAATCTGAATATCGCACAGCATGTCGCGTTCGGCCCGCTGACCGTCGCCCTACACGCCGATGAAGCCCGCTGGATGCTGCATATAGATGAAAAGGGCGTGCATCTTTCTGGCGGCGAAGGTGTGGCTCAAATTACGCTATCAGCGACATCAGAGGCATGGCGCGAACTCCGTAAATCAGAGCCGCTGCCTGGCTTCCAAACCCTTACAACGATGCGCCGTGCGCAGAATCTCATCGTGACAGGTGATATGCTGAAATTTCATCAGCACTTGCTGTTGCTGGAAATGCTGTTCTCAAACCTCAGCCAAGATGAGGTGCTTGCGCCGCCTACCGTCACCGTTCCTGAAATCGAACCCGTGACGGGCCGCTATCTGCGCCTCACAATCAATGGCCGCCCGCACCGTGTGTATTTTGAGGAAGCCGGTGAGGGGACTCCGCTCCTTTGCCTGCACACTGCGGGAAGCGATGGGCGCCAATTTCGTCATATTCTGAATGATCCGGCTGTTACGGCACACTACCGCGTGATCGCGTTTGATCTGCCATGGCATGGCAAATCTTCGCCCCCCGCGGGGTTTGAGGTCGAAGTCTATGAACTGACGACTGACAGCTACATGGAGATCGTCATGGCCATCGTCGACGCCCTAAAGCTGGACCGTCCGGCTGTCATGGGCTGCTCAATCGGCGGGCGCGCCGTGTTGCACCTTGCGATCCGGCACGGGACCCAATTCCGGGCGGCGATCGGCCTGCAATCCGCACTTTATGCTGAGGATAGAAGCGTCGGCGATCCGGCCCCGCAGAATGCGCTGCATCGCCCAGATATCCATGGCGGCAAAACGGCGGGCGCTTTGATGGCGGGTATGATTGCCCCGCAATCGCCATCCGAAGAGCGCTGGGAGACGATGTGGCACTACATGCAAGGCGGGCCCGGCATATTCGCTGGCGATCTCGTTTATTATTTTGAGGATGGCGACCTGCGGAACGGCCTCGCAGAGCCGCTCAGGAATACAGCCTGCCCGATCTATCTGCTAAGCGGTGATTATGATCCGTCCGCTACTCCGGAGATGGGCCAGGAACTCGCGGACCTCATCAATGCGACGCATTTTGAGGTCATGCATGGCGTTGGGCATTTTCCAATGTCGGAGAACCCGGCAGCGTTTCGGGAACACCTGCTTCCGGTTCTGGAGAAGGTGCGGGCGCTGTAGGTGGTCGCTCGCGTTTGGCTGCATATTGCATCAATAAGATGCCGCCCAGGATCATCATGGCCCCAAGGAACTGCATCGGCCTCAGCGCCTCGCCGAGCGCCAGGTAGGCGACAATGATCGTCGCCACGGGCTGGATATTGGACAGAATGCCCATCCGCTCTGGCCCAATAACTGGCAGCACGATGTAAAATAACGGGATGCAGGATGCCTGTATGGCAGCGGCCGCAAGTAGCGCTGCCCAGCCTGAACCGCCGCTGGGTAACGGTGCGCCACCGAAAAAGAGCGTGGCACCGGTCAATACTACAGCGGCGACAAGGGCCATATGCGTCATGCTGACGACCGGATCAATATGCGAAAGCTTGCGCGCGACCCAGGTTATGTTGATGGAACAGAACACGCCTGCAGATAGTCCAAGCGCGACACCTCGCCAGTCCAGATCATCCAGACTAACGCCGAGCATCACGGCTAGCCCAGCGAATGCAATCAGCGTAGCGCCGAGTTTTATGGGGGATGGCGGGCGCCGATCAACGGCTGCGTTGATGATCGTCACCAATGGCGGGAATATGAAAAACAGCAGCGCTGCGACGGCGGCTGGAATGAATTCTGCCGCTGCAATATTGCCGTAGAACATGTGGGACAGCAGCAGGCCTGGGAACAAACAGGCAAGCCAGGACTTAAAGCTCATGGTAAGCCGCCGGCCAGTGAGTTCGCAGAACCCTAGCAGCAGGAAGACCAGCAGCCAGGCGCGCGGGAAGGCGATGGAAAGGCCGTTAGCGCCCTCGTCATATGCAATTCGCGCAATGGCTATGGCGCTGCCGAGCCCGATGGACCCGACCAGCGCAAACACCGTGCCAATTGCTTCGCCGCTTCTTCGCATGCCGCCTGATGAAATCTGAGGGAGAATACACTGCGGCCCGCTCGCGGGCGCGGCGCGGTCGGACTATGCTTGGGGTCAACACCCCATGCAAGCAGAAGGAAACACTGCAGTGATTCACCTCTATAGCTGGAATACATCGAACGGCAAAAAAATCTCCGTAATGCTGGAAGAGCTTGGCCTGGACTATGAATTCCATCCCATAAACATCTCCAAGGATGAGCAGTTCGCGCCCGATTTTCTGGAAATCAGCCCGAATAACCGCATCCCGGCAATCGTCGATACCGATGGCCCAGACGGCGAGTCGATCAGCGTCTTCGAATCCGGTGCGATCCTGATCTATCTGGCTGAAAAAGCGAAAAGCAACATGCTGCCGACGGATCCGCGCAAGCGCATGCAGGTGCTGGAATGGCTGATGTGGCAGATGGGTGGCCTAGGCCCCATGCAAGGACAGGCGCATCACTTCCGCCGTGCAGCGAAAGAGCAGGTGCCCTATGGCATCAAGCGCTACACGGATGAAACCAACCGTCTCTATGGCGTCATGAACAAGCGCCTTGCGGGCCGTGAGTATCTGGTGGATGAAATTTCTATCGCAGACGTTGCCTGCATTGGCTGGATCAGCCGCTGGGAATGGGTGGATATCGATTGGTCCAAATACCCGAACCTAAAGGCGTGGTATGACCGCATGATGGCCCGCCCAGCAGTCGCTAAGGGCATGGATATACAGGCAGTTTGATTGAGGTGCGGCGTGGGGGTGTCAAAGCCTGACAGCCCCACGCCCTCTCGGCGTTTGCTCACGCAATCGCCTGCTGGGCTACTGAGAATTTTTCTGTGGGCAGGCCTTTTCGCTTCCGCGAAAAAGCTTTGGTGGAGCCAAGCGGGGTCGAACCGCTGACCTCTTGAATGCCATCCAAGCGCTCTCCCAACTGAGCTATGGCCCCGACCGGCTGACGGCATGGGAAGCCCGCCAGCGGAAGATGATCTAACGTCCCGAGCAATTCAATGCAAGGGGGTGGACCGCTGAATTCACAATGAATTCAGCGGCAGCGCAAATTAGTCATCATCGTCTGATGTTTTAACCTTGGGAATCACGACGTCATCATCGTCATCATCCATGTCGTCGTCATCATTCAGAACGTCATCATCATCCAGATCATCATCCAGATCGTCATCATCAGTAGCTGCTGCTTTAGGTTTTGCCGCTGGTTCAGGCGGTGCTTTCTTGGACAGCAGGAACGATTCTTGTGGGTGCGAATGGCCGCAATGAGGGCAAACCGCCGGGTCTTTATTCAGATCGTAAAATGATTCAGAGCACCCTTGGCAGGTGCGCTTTTTACCGCGTGCTGATGCACTCATGGTCAGCCGAACTCCCAAATCCGGGCTTGAAGCAATGCCTCTCGCCCATTGAGAGCGGCCTTTCGACCGCCCAATTTTTTACTCAAATCCCAGCAATCGGCGCGCTTCGTCAGCGGGCGTTTCGCCATTCGATAATCATGCGGCGCGGAATTGCCAGAAAGTGTATGACCTGTCAAACAAAACAAACCCGCACCCACAAAAATTCACACCCAATGGAGCTTTCTTGATGCGCGCTGATACGCCAGCGGCTTCCCCGCCCCAAAATGCCCTTGCCGGACCGCTTACTGCCCTTCCGCCTAAGGCAGGGTTAAGTGGGGATGTACGCCCGCCCGGGGACAAGTCAATCTCCCATCGCGCATTGTTGCTGAATGCGCTTGGCGTCGGCCATGCAGAGGTGACAGGGCTTCTCGAAGGCGAGGACGTTTTACGTACTGCAGCCGCCCTGAACGCCATGGGCGCACACATCCAACGGCGCGGAGATGGCGTATGGACCGTGGATGGAGTCGGCGTTCAAGGGTTGGTTGAGCCTGAAGATGTGCTCGACATGGGTAATTCCGGCACAGCCGCCAGATTGCTCTCTGGTGCCTTAGCAGGCCTGGACGGCATTGCCTGTATGACAGGCGATGGGTCCTTGAGAGGTCGTCCAATGCAGCGCGTGATAGGCCCGCTGGAAGCCATGGGCGTACGCTTCATGGCCCGGAGCGGCGGGCGCATGCCACTTGTGATTCATGGCGCGAAGAGCCTGACGCCGTTGGATTATGCGTCACCCGTCGCTTCTGCCCAGGTTAAGTCCGCGATCTTGCTGGCTGGCCTCGCAGCGCCCGGTGAGACCCGTATCGTTGAGCCTGCGATGAGCCGGGATCACACAGAACGCATGCTCAAGCGTATGGGGGCGGATGTTTCTAGTGAAGCGGTTGGAACGGGCTGGGGCGTATCCCTGCAAGGCCAGCCTGAACTAACTGCGATTGATATTGATGTGCCGGCAGACCCATCCTCCGCCGCGTTTCCACTGGTTGCAGCGCTGATCACACCTGGCTCCGATGTGCGGCTTCGGCATATCTGCTTGAACCCGGCGCGTGCAGGGCTGATCACGACGCTGCAAGAAATGGGCGGCGATATTGTGCTAGAGAATGCGCGGGATGCAGGAGGTGAGCCTGTTGCGGATCTTCGCGTGCGTGGATCTGTGCTCAAAGGCATCACGGTGCCGCCAGAGCGGGCGCCAAGCATGATCGACGAATATCCGATTCTCTCTATCGCCGCCGCAGTAGCGGTAGGTGAAACACGGATGCTTGGTATCCATGAACTGCGGGTGAAGGAGACGGACCGAATCGCGGCGATGGCGAACGGCCTTGAAGCCGCAGGCGTGCGTGTTGCGGCAGATGATGACAGCATGACCGTCACCGGCGGGCGTAGAATTCCTGGTGGCGCTATGGTCGCGACTGAATTGGATCATCGGATCGCCATGTCATTTTTGGTGCTGAGCCTTGTCAGCGACGCGCCGATAGTCGTGGACGATGCAGCCCCTGTTGCAACAAGCTTCCCGACCTTCGTTGGCTTAATGCAGGGCCTTGGTGTTGCGTTCGAAAGGCCGGATGCATGAGCGCACGAAACATCATCATCGCGGTCGATGGACCTGCAGCATCTGGCAAAGGCACGCTTTCTAGGCGTTTGGCCGCGCAGTATAATCTAGCCTATCTGGATACTGGCCTGATTTACCGGGCCGTCGGGTGGGCTGTACTAGATGCTGGATCCAATCCTGGCGATGCTGTGGCCGCAACCAAAATCGCTGAGGCGATGCAGCCTGATGCGCTGGAGCGGGATGGCCTGCGCACTGAGGAAACGGGTGCCGCCGCATCAGAGGTTGCTGCAGTACCCGGTGTCCGTGCTGCCCTACTGGATTTCCAACGGCGGTTCGCAGCGACGCCCCCTGGCGGCAAAGCTGGGGCGGTTTTGGATGGGCGGGACATCGGCACCGTCATCTGTCCAGACGCGGATTTGAAACTGTTTTTGATGGCCGCACCAGAGGTCCGGGCGTCCAGGCGCGCTGCGGAGTTGCGGGACCGGGGCGAAGAGGCTATATACGACGCCGTTCTGGCGAGCCTTAAGGCGCGCGATGAACGGGACAGCGGTCGCTCTGAAGCACCGTTGCTGCCAGCGGATGATGCAATCCGCCTCGATACGGACGCTCTAGATGCGGATGCGGTCTTCCAGATCGCTTCTGAGTTGACAGCGAAACTAGTCGAGGCTGCTGATGAAGCTGGACGATCCTGACGAACCTGAACCCCGGATAGGGGCGGGCAACGTCTTAAAGCGCTGAAGGAAGGCGTTGAGGATCGGGTTCCTGTTTGTTGCGAGAGGATCGCGCGGCTCCTGCCAGGCGCCACATAACCCCATCCAACCCAGCTGCTGCCGGGCGTTCGCGCCTAAATGCGGCTTTACCCACGAACGGGCGGCAATTGTGCTGCCCGCCGGAGATAAGAGTTTACATGGCTGATATGGAAGATTTCGCGAGCATGCTCGAGGACTCCCTGACTGAGATGTCAGGGTTTGAAGGCACCGTCCAAAAGGGCGTTGTTATTGGCATTGATGGTGATTCTGCGCTGATCGATGTTGGTTTGAAGGCCGAAGGCCGCGTTCCTTTGAAGGAATTCGGCGCGCCCGGCCGCCCTTCCGAGCTGCAGATCGGCGATGTCGTCGATATCTATGTGGAGCGCCTGGAAGACCGCAATGGCGAAGCCATGCTTTCCCGTGATAAGGCCCGCCGCGAAGAAGCATGGCAGATCCTTGAAGACGCCTTCAAAGAGAACGAGCGCGTCAAAGGCGTTATCTTTGGCCGTGTCAAAGGCGGCTTTACGGTTGATCTTTCCGGCGCTGTGGCATTCCTGCCGGGCAGCCAGGTGGACATTCGCCCCGTGCGCGATATCGCGCCTTTGATGGGTACGCCGCAACCATTCCAGATCCTGAAAATGGACCGGGCGCGCGGTAATATCGTCGTCTCCCGCCGTGCTGTTCTCGAAGAGAGCCGCGCCGAAGCGCGCAGCGAGCTCATTGCGAACCTCGCCGAAGGCCAGGTCCTGCAAGGTGTTGTCAAGAACATCACCGATTACGGTGCGTTTATTGATCTCGGCGGTGTCGACGGCCTGTTGCATGTCACCGACATTGCATGGCGCCGCGTTAACCATCCTTCCGAAGCTTTGCAGATTGGCCAGACCGTTACGGTTCAGGTCATCCGCTTCAACCCGGAAACACAGCGCATCAGCCTTGGTGTGAAGCAGCTGCAGGAAGATCCATGGGAAGGTGTCATCGCCAAATACCCAGTGGACTCGCAGTTCAAAGGCCGCGTCACCAACATCACCGATTACGGCGCATTTGTGGAATTAGAGCCGGGCGTCGAAGGCCTGGTGCACGTTTCCGAAATGAGCTGGACCAAGAAGAACGTCCACCCCGGCAAAATCGTCTCCACCTCTGAAGAAGTCGAAGTTCGGGTGCTCGATGTGGACAGCGATAAGCGCCGCATCAGCCTTGGCATCAAGCAGACGCAGCGTAACCCTTGGGAAGTGTTCGTCGAAAGCCATCCTGTGGGCAGCGAGCTTGAAGGCGAAGTCCGCAACATCACCGAGTTCGGCCTGTTCCTTGGCCTGCCCGGCGATATCGACGGCATGGCGCACTTGTCCGATCTGGATTGGGACCGCACTGGCGACGAAGCCATCAAGGACTATGAGCGCGGCCAGATGGTCAAAGCCAAAGTCCTCGATGTGGACCCAGAGAAAGAGCGTATCAGCCTTGGTATCAAGCAGCTGCAAGAGGATCCGTTTGATGCGGCTCTCCAGACAGGTGGCGAAGCCATCCGTCGTGGCGCTACGATCACCGGCACGGTCACGAAGGTCACCGATGGCGGCCTAGAACTGCAGCTTGATGGTGACTTGACCGGCTTTATCCGCCGCTCAGACCTTGCCCGTCAACGCAGTGATCAGCGTCCGGAGCGTTTCGCAGTTGACGAGCGCATCGATGCTATGGTGATGCAGATCGACCGGAACAACCGGAAGATCACAATGTCGATCAAAGCCAGCGAAATCGCAGAAGAAAAAGAAGCGATGGCGCAGTTTGGTTCCTCGGATTCAGGCGCGAGCCTGGGCGACATCCTTGGTGCCGCGTTGCGTAACCGCCAGGCCGAGAATACGGACAGCGGCGATACGAACGAGTAAGCAGGCGACTGCTTATAAGACTAAGCAAGCACCTGCTTGTGCACTGCGCCGGCTATGGGTTAACCCCCATGGTCGGCGTTTTGCTTTTTTAACTGGAGATTGCTGAATGGCGCTTTCATCTGAGGCATTGGCGGACCGGCGGCGCATGCGTCGCCGCTTGATCTGGTGGCGGTCACTGGCGGCGATCGCCATCGCTCTGGCCGTGTTCGCGTGGGCCGGTGTGGCAGGCTTAGGCAGCCTTGCAAGCAAAGGTGATCACGTCGCCTTGCTGGCGATTGATGGTGTTATTGTCAGCAATGACGCGCGCCGTGACGCACTACAACGTGTCGCCGAGGACAAGTCTGCGAAAGCCTTAGTGCTGCAGATAGACAGCCCTGGCGGCACCTTTGTCGGCAGCGATGATCTGTTTAAGTCCATTCGAGAAGTCGCAGCTGAGAAGCCTGTTGTTGCCGTTATTGGTGATGTCGCGGCCTCGGGCGGATACATGGCTGCGATTGCAGCAGACCGTATTTATGCGCGGGAAGGGTCTATTACGGGCTCTGTCGGCGTTATCTTTCAGTCTCCCAGGGTTACGGGTCTGATGGATAATGTTGGTGTTGCTATGGATGTTTGGCGCAGTGGCGACCTAAAAGCGCGCCCGTCACCGCTTGAAGAGACTCCGCCAAAAGCAGCAAGCCAGGCCCAGGAAATGGTCGATGAGCTGTTCGTGATGTTCCTTGGTATGGTCGAGCAGCGAAGGGTACTCCCGCCCGAGAGAGTTACGCTGATCCGTGACGGCAGGGTTGTAACGGGAGCAAGCGCGTTGAAGCTGGGCCTGATTGACGCGCTTGGTGCCGAGCGGGATGCACGAGCATGGCTTGAAGTAGAAAAGCAAGTATCTGAAGACCTTCCGTCCTTTGATGTCACGCCAAAGGGTGAATTCGAAGGCAATGGTTGGGTTTCGACAGCGCTATCGTGGGTGTTCGGGACCAAGAAACAATCCGATGGATTACTGATGTCTGGTCTGCTTGCTTTGTGGCGGCCGTTGTAAGTCTGAAATCGGCACATGGTGTGAAATGTTGAGAAATCAAGGTTTCCGGTTGCTATCGTGAATAGATGCTGTACCCTTCCAGCGTTTTGTTAGTCAGTATTGAAAGGCTTTAGCGGTGACAAAATCCGAATTGATCGCACGGCTGATCGAACTGAACCCTCACTTAACTCCAAGAGATGCTGAACGCGTTGTCGCAACAGTATTTGGTGAAATCGCAGATGCATTGGCAGATGGCGACCGGGTTGAGCTTCGCGGGTTCGGCGCATTTTCTGTGAAAAAGCGAGACGCGCGCGTTGGCCGCAATCCACGCACCGGCGAAACAGTGCAGGTTGGCGTTAAGAACGCACCATATTTCAAGACCGGCAAAGAGCTTCGCGAACGTCTTAATGACGGTGTCGAATAGCACTTTCGTACACATTGTTTTTGGGCTTTGGGAACGTTTTCCCGGGTGTTTGCATTTTTTCTTTGCGGCCATCGTCTAAGCTGGCGGGGCATGCTAGACACACGGTATCTTTGTTTCGCAGTTTTCAATAAGGGTCGCTCACATGCGCGCTGTAGGCCTGATTGTTCTTTTGGTGATTTTGCTCGCCGCAGTATTCTTTTCCATGGCGAACCGTGAGATCGCGGAGCTTGGCTTATGGCCGCTTGATATCCGCATCGGTGTGCCGTTGTTTGCGCCGATCCTTGGTGGCGTGGTGCTTGGGTTCCTCGTCGGATGGATTGGCTGCTGGTTGAAAGATCGCCATGTGCGCCGCCAACTGCGTGGATCGATGCGCGACTGCATGGCTTCGGCTGAGGAAATTGACCGCCTCAAGGCTGAACTTAAAGCGGCGCAGAGCGATCAGGGAACCGGGCGCGATATTGCGGCTTAAGCAACTGGAAAACTACGAGTTGTTGCCGAAATTCTGATTTCATTTATTTGTTCTATGGTCTTATCCGCTAGCGGCTTTAACGGTTAGCCGTAGCCAGAGCAATTTTCGACGGGCGATGAGACACATGCGGCGGCTCAGTTGGCGTCTTCGGGCGCTTTATGATGACGAGTTTGGCCGGCGGGTTGACCGTTGGTTTGGCGCCGGTGCCGCGATTGGCCTGTTGATGATTGCCTTGAAGCCAGTCGTTTTCGGCGATCCTCCTGGTGATCCTCCAATCGGTATGTTCTCAATGATCGCGGGGATTTACTTCCTGTTGGGCGCATTATTCTGGCCACGAATGGTGACGCCGTTCAGCTTGATTTGTGTCGCATTTGCGGGTGCGTTTGTTCGTTTGAGGCCTGGCGTAGACCGGGTTGTGGATGCTGAAATTGACGAACAGGATGTTGCGGATAGTAGACGGCCTGACCGGGACGGCTTTACCTGATGCGCCCTGCGGATTGTGTCGCTCGACAAACTTCTGAAATGATTTAAGTCCTTATTTATGAGTGTAATAGACGCGAAAATTTGTGGGATACGGGACCCTGAGGCGCTGGAAGCGGCTTTGGCCGCTGGTGCTGCATACATTGGGTTCGTATTTTTCCCACCAAGTCCACGGGCCGTGACGCCAATAGAAGCAGCCGCACTTTCGGAGCAGGTTGGGCGCCGCGCCATCCGTGTCGGGTTGATCGTTAATGCGACGGATGTCGATATTGCAGCAATCCTCGCTGAAACGCCCCTGGATATTTTGCAGCTTCACGGCAGCGAAACGCCAGAGCGTACAGCAGCCGTCCGGCGGCGCTTCGGTTTACCTGTGATCAAGGCCCTTCCAATCGCCACCGCGGCAGACGTCACGAGTGCTGCCAATTATCGGGATGCTGCGGATATTCTGCTATTTGACGCCAAACCGCCAAACCGCCCGGATGCGCTGCCCGGCGGAAATGCAGAAAGCTTTGACTGGACATTGCTTGCAGATAATCCACCAGCAGGAAGCTGGATGCTCTCTGGCGGGCTTACCGCTTCAAACGTAGCTGTAGCGATTCAGAGGTCGGGTGCGCATGCGGTTGATGTTTCTTCGGGCGTTGAGCGTGCCCGTGGTGAGAAAGACCCGGCGATGATCGAAGCATTCTTGAAGGCCGTGCAGACGCTACCACCTAACTGAACAGCCACGTCGCCGGAGATGTGACTATCAGCGCTGCAAAATCACCTCATCATGGTTGGAAACTTTGTCGACGACGGGTATGGTCGCGGCGGTTTAGGGAATCTGCCCTGATGTCGTTCTGAAAGTATGAGTTTCATGAGCCGTGAAGGCGCTAATTCCTATCGCACCGGCCCCAGCGCCGATGGGCATTTCGGGCTGTTTGGCGGTCGCTATGTCGCCGAAACGCTGATGCCGCTGATCTTGGAGGTCGAGAAGGCGTATTACGCCGCCCGCCAGGACCCAAGTTTCCTGGAAGAACTCAACCATTATCTAACGCACTATGTTGGCCGCCCGAGCCCGCTCTACTTCGCTGAGCGTATGACGAAAGAGCTTGGCGGCGCGAAGATCTATTTCAAGCGCGACGAGCTGAACCACACAGGTAGCCACAAGGCAAATAATTGCCTGGGTCAGGTCTTGCTTGCCAAGCGCATGGGAAAAACACGGATCATCGCGGAAACGGGTGCCGGGCAGCACGGCGTGGCAACGGCCACGTTCTGCGCGCTGTTTGATCTGCCTTGTGTCGTTTACATGGGCGCTACCGATGTTGAGCGCCAGGCGCCCAATGTTGCGCGCATGAAGCTGCTGGGAGCAGAAATTGTACCGGTGACGTCTGGCGCGCAGACGCTCAAAGACGCGATGAACGAAGCGCTCCGTGATTGGGTGGCGCATGTGGATGATACTTATTACGTCATCGGCACCGCCGCTGGCCCGCATCCATACCCTGAAATGGTGCGTGATTTTCAGTGCGTGATTGGCAATGAAGCGCGGGAGCAGATTTTGGCTGCTGAAGGCCGGTTGCCAGATGCCCTGGTAGCTTGCATCGGCGGCGGCTCAAATTCCATCGGCCTGTTCCATCCGTTCTTGGATGATGACGGCGTGGAAATGTATGGCGTTGAAGCGGCTGGGCGCGGGCTCGATACGGATGAGCATGCAGCGGCGATCAATGGCGGCAGTCCTGGTGTATTGCACGGTAACCGCACGTATTTGCTACAGGATGAAAACGGCCAGATTGACGAAGCGCACTCAATTTCTGCCGGACTGGATTACCCAGGTATCGGGCCAGAACATTCCTGGCTCGCGGCGGAAGGCCGGATCAAATATGTGGCGGCAACGGATGATGAGGCGATTGAAGCCTTCCAAGCCTGCGCGCGCCTTGAAGGCATTCTGCCAGCCCTTGAGCCAGCCCATGCCCTTGCCTACTTGATGCGCTGGGCTGGGACTTTGGCGAAGGACAAGATCATAATCATGAATTTATGTGGGCGCGGCGATAAGGATGTTTTCGCGATTGCCGAACGCCTGGGATTGCCCCTATGAGCCGCCTCGCGAGCCGCTTTGCTGCTATTAAAGCTGAGGGTAGGGGCGCATTCATTCCGTTCGTCACATCTTGTGACCCTGACGCGGTGACCTTCCAGCGTCTGCTAGCAGGGCTTCCTGGCGCTGGTGCCGATGTTATTGAAATTGGCGTGCCATTCACTGATCCCGCCGCTGACGGGCCTTCGGTGCAGGCGAGCGGCCTTCGCGCATTGAAGCAGGGCGTTAGCCTCAAAAAGACGCTGGCGGCTGTGGCTGAGTTTCGCAAGGTGGACAATGAAACGCCGATCGTGCTGATGGGCTACTTTAATCCTATCTACATCATGGGCTGTGAGACGTTTGCGAAAGCGGCGGCCGACGCCGGCGTGGACGGCCTGATCACGGTTGATCTACCGCCAGAAGAAGAAGCTGAACTGCGCGACCCCATTCAGGCTGCAGGTATCGATATTGTACGCTTGATCGCGCCCACCACCCTTGATGATCGTCTGCCCTATGTGCTGGAGCATGCGTCCGGGTTCTTCTACTACGTTTCGATCACGGGCATCACGGGCACAGCCTCGCCGACGTTGGATTCAATCGAAGCCGCGGTTGCGCGTTTGAAGAAGCATACGGACCTGCCGATGGCTGTCGGCTTTGGCATTCGCACGCCTGAAATGGTCGGCAAAGTCTCCCAGGTGGCGGATGCTGCTGTCGTGGGATCTGCGATTGTTGAACGGGTGACGGCGAATTTGGATGAGCAAGGCCAAGCCAAGCCGGATTTGGTTGAAGACGTATTGGGATTCGTTCAGCAATTGGCTGCTGGCGTCCGCAACGCCAGTTAATCGGCACGCTAACAAAGGAAGACACACCGTCCCATGAGTTGGCTCGATAACTTCGTTCGCCCGCGCATTCAGCAGCTCGTCCGCCGTAGGCCAAGCCCGCAGGATCTATGGCGCCAGTGTGATGACTGTACCCAGATGATTTTTAATCGCGACCTGGAACAGGCGATGATGGTCTGTCCCAATTGCGGCAATCACATGCGGATCGGCGCTGAGCAGCGCTTCAACCTGCTATTGGATGACGGCAGTCGTGAAGACATGGTCATGCCTGAAGTGGCGCTTGACCCGCTGAAGTTCCGGGATCAGAAACGTTACACAGAGCGCTTGAAGGATGCCCATAACAAGAATGGCGCTGGGGATGCACTCAAAGCTGCATCCGGTACGATTAAAGGAGCTCCAGCCGTTGTCGCTGTCCTCGACTTCTCATTCATGGGCGGCTCAATGGGGGCCGCTGTGGGCGCTGGATTCCTTGCCGCTGTGCAGAAGGCCGTTGAGAGCAAAGCGGGCTTTGTTGCTGTTACGGCATCTGGTGGTGCCCGTATGCAGGAGGGGATTTTGTCTCTCATGCAGATGCCGCGCACTGTGGCCGCCCTTGGCTTGCTGAAAGACGCAGGCCTGCCGTACATCACCGTATTAACGGACCCGACAACGGGTGGCGTATCAGCTAGTTTCGCCATGTTAGGGGACGTTGCAATTGCTGAACCTGCAGCGGCCATTGGCTTCGCTGGGCAACGGGTGATCAAGGAAACCATTGGCCAGACATTGCCTGATGGTTTTCAGCGTGCGGAATATCTGCTCGATCATGGCATGCTCGACATCGTCTCGCCCCGTGATGAGCTCAAGGCCACGGTTGGCCGCGTCTTGAGCCTGCTGCTTGAAAGTGAGGTGGAAGAGGAGCCGGTGCAAGACTTAGTGATTGCGCCAATTCCTGTTGACGTCGTCATTGCCGCAGAGGAGCAAGGCGAAGCGCCACCACCGGCAGATACTGAGGTTACTGCGTTAAAGGAAGACGTGTTCGTTGAGGCTGAGTATTCCGAAGTGGACCCTGAGGCCACGAAAAAGGCGGACGAAGACCCCCGCTAATGGCCGATATCATGGCGGACTCGCTGGCAGACTCCGGAGTTATGGAGCGTCTTTCAGCCCTGCACCCAAAGCTGATTGACCTGAAACTGGACCGCGTTCTCAGGCTGTTACAGCGCCTCGGCGACCCGCATCTTGCTTTGCCCAATGTCATCCATGTTGCCGGGACCAACGGCAAAGGATCAACGGTGGCGTTCATCCGCGCCGGATTGGAAGCCGCTGGGCTGCGTGTGAATACGCATACGTCACCGCACCTCGTGAACTATACGGAGCGGGTGCGGCTTGCGGATGGGCCGATTGCCGAACATCGCCTGTTGGATGTGCTGGAACGGTGCGAGCAAGCCAATGGCGATGATCCAATAACGCTCTTTGAAATCACGACAGTCGCCGCACTGCAGGCATTTTCCGAGAATTCGGCAGACGCGACCTTGATCGAAGTTGGTCTTGGCGGGCGGTTTGACGCGACCAATGTTTTCCCAGCGCCCGCCATTACAGCAATCACGCCGGTTAGCCTGGACCATGTCGACTTCTTGGGGCGGGATGTCGCTAAAATCGCATGGGAAAAGGCCGGAATACTGAAACCCGGCCGGCCTGGCGTCATTGCAGCCCAAACGCCAGAGGCTATGCAGTCAATTGCAGACGTTGCTGATGACGTCGGTGCACCTTTGGCTGTGTGTGGCGATGCGTGGCGAGCAGAACGAACCAATAGCGGGTTCCGTTATATTGATGGTAGCCTGGATTTTGCGCTACCGCTTCCTGCCCTTGCTGGGAAGTGGCAGATCGGCAATGCAGGCACGGCGCTGGCTGTGCTGAAGCGCTTGGATGGTTTCGAATTGACGCAAGAGATTGCTGAAGCCGCGATGCGGAATGTGTCTTGGCCGGGTCGTTTACAGCATCTCCGCCGTGGGTCGCTCGTTGATCGTCTTCATCCACGCGCATTATGGCTTGATGGCGGTCACAACGCTGCCGCCGCTGCGGCCTTAGCTGACACGTTGGCGGACTGGCCGGAGCCACCAAGGCTGATCGTGGGCATGCTGGCAACGAAGGACAACATTGCCTTCTTTCAGAATCTGAGGCCCATCACAGATCGGGTGGACGTTATAAAAGGGCCAGGGGTTTCGGCTCTCCAAGCTGAAGACCTAGCTGCATTCGCCCGCACTGCTGGCCTCGCGGCCACACCGCATGCATCCTTGGAGGCGGCTGTAGAGGCCATCATTGCAGAGGGCGGCACTGCGCCCATACTGATTGCAGGCTCGCTCTACCTCGCCGGTCAGGTGCTAGCAGAGCACGGCTGAGCGACAGCAAGCAGTGCATCCAAGTCCAAATGCGCTTCCAGGTGGTCTGCGAGCGCGTTCAGGACCTGATCAACCTCTGCATCGTAGTTCGCTGTGCTTGTCGCCCCCAGGCTTGCCAAGAAAGCTTTGCGGAACCCATCGGCCGCGAACAGCCCATGTAGATAGGTCCCGGTAATCCTGCCAGTTCTATCATTCGCCCCATCAATGTCGCCGTTAGCAAACATCACAAAGGGGCGCGCGGCATCTGGCCCGATTGTACGGCCCATATGCATTTCATATCCGCGGATGGCTTCACCTAATGCAAGGCCCTCCTGCAAGCCGAGCGTCTTTGCTGGTGCCAGAACCGTGGACACATCCAGCAGGCTAAGTCCTTCAGCGCTGCCGCCGCCCTCAACACCGTCTGGGTCGTTGATCTGCTTCCCCAGCATTTGATACCCGGCGCAAAGGCCAAGTACTCTGCCGCCGCGCCGGACATGGGCCTGGATATCGATATCCCATCCAGCGGCTTTCAATGCCGCAAGATCATGCAATGTTGCTTTGGACCCGGGTAGCAGGATGACGTCAGCGTCCCCCGGCAAAGCCTCACCCTGGCGAACCATCTGGACAGAGACATCTGGCTCGGCGCGCAGCGGGTCTAAGTCATCGAAGTTTGCAATCCGGGGCAAGACTGGAACGGCGATTTTAACGGCACCCGTGCCTTCGCTCGTCATGCCAGCCAGCGCCATTGAGTCTTCGGCGGGCAGGCGAGAAGCGTCAGCGAACCATGGGACAACGCCATTGCAGGGCATGCCGGTGCGCAGGCCAATTCCATCAATCGCCGGATCAAAAAGCGCTGGATCGCCCCGGAACTTATTGACGATATAACCTTTGAGACGGCCCCTGTCGGCATCATCCAACAACACCCAACTGCCGACGATCCCGGCGATCACGCCGCCCCGTTCAATATCACCAACCAGAATGACAGGTAGGTTCGCCGCTTCGGCAAAGCCCATATTGGCGATATCGCCATTGCGCAGATTTACCTCCGCTGCACCGCCTGCGCCCTCAACCAGCACGAGGTCCGCGCCCTGAGCGTTGCGGGCAAATGCGGCAAGCGCCAGGGGCAGCAGCTTCGGCTTGATGGCTGGGTATTCCTGCGCCGATGTCCGGCCCCACACTTTGCCTGATACAACGATCTGGCTTGTGCGTTCGCCATCTGGCTTTAGCAACACGGGGTTCATATCGATATGCGGTTCAAGCCCTGCTGCGCGCGCCTGTAGCGCCTGCGCCCGGCCAATCTCACCGCCTTCAGCTGTTGCGGCGGCGTTGTTGGACATGTTCTGGGATTTGAACGGCCGCACTTTCAGGCCACGGCGGGTATAGGCCCGCGCCAATCCCGCGACGAGCATGGACTTGCCAACGTCAGACCCAACACCTTGGATCATCAGCGCCTTAGCCACCACGCCGCCATGCCTCCGCCAGCTGAACGAACTCGGCGATCTCCAGTGTTTCGGCACGCCTAGCGCCGTCGATGCCAGCCGGGTCCAAGACCGCTTCTGGGGCGCAACTAAGGGCTTTCAGCGATTGCCGCAGCATCTTGCGTCGCTGGCCGAAGGCAGCCGCTACGACCCGCTCCATGGCGGTGAATGCCTCTAATCCGGGCGCAGCATCGCTCGGTATCAGCCGCACGACCGAGGAGACGACTTTTGGCGGTGGTGTGAAGGCACCGCCCGGTAGGTCGAACAGCTTCTGTGGATGGGTTAGCCATTGGGTCATCACGGAGAGACGGCCATAGGTCTTGGCACCGGGCTTTGCCACCAAACGATCCGCCACCTCGCGCTGGAACATCAGCGTCATGCCTTCAATGGCGGATGCATCCTCGGCAATCGCTTTCAGCCAACCAATGAGCAGCGGCGTCGCAACATTGTACGGTAGGTTGGCGATAATCTGGCGTGGTGCTGCTCCAAGCTTTTGTACGTCCAACGTTAAGGCGTCTGCTTCCACAAGTTCAATTCTGTCGGGAATAGCATCGCTGAGTTCGCCAATGACAGCCACGCAGCGCGGGTCGATCTCTACCGCGATCAAATGTTCGGCGCCCGCTTCAAGCAAAGCCCGCGTCAGTCCGCCGGGGCCAGGGCCAATTTCAATGACAGTGCGGCCCGCCAGATTGCCCGGCGCCGCAGCGATCCTGGCAAGGATATTGGGGTCCGTCAGGAAGTGCTGGCCGAAGCGTTTGTCCGCTGCCAGATCATGGGTGCGAATAACGTCGCGTAGAGGTGGCAGCGTGTCGAGCGCCATACCCTGTCAACGCCCAGCCTGTCGCCTTGCCGCAATTGCAGCCGCCATATCCAGTGCTGCTAAGAAGCTCGAGGTATCCGCTTTACCCTGACCGGCGATATCGAACGCGGTGCCATGATCTGGCGATGTGCGCACCACTGGCAGGCCGAGCGTGGCATTGACACCGGAGCGGAAGTCCAAAGTTTTCAACGGTATAAGCGCTTGGTCATGATACATGCAAAGAGCAGCGTCATAGTGGATGCGCGCTTCTTCATGAAACATGGAATCGGGGCTGAGCGGACCAATGGCGTGCACGCCTGCCGCCTTCAACGCATCAACGGCTGGACGGATAATAACCT
Source organism: Alphaproteobacteria bacterium (assembly GCA_040263875.1). Classification (GTDB taxonomy): domain Bacteria; phylum Pseudomonadota; class Alphaproteobacteria; order Bin95; family Bin95; genus VMCJ01. The sequence goes on along the minus strand of JBDQJI010000040.1, from coordinate 12,378 downwards.
CGTCCTCTGTCCCCATTTTACCTTCTTCGCCCGCATGCGGGTTTAGCCCGGCAATGGCGAGGCGAACGGGATCATGGCCGAAATCCTGAGCCAGCGCTGTCGCCATGAGCTTACCGAGCGTGATGATTGCGTCAGTCGTTACAGCGTCGATAGCGGCCCGGAGCGGTAGGTGCGTCGTCAACGGAACGACCTTAAGGCTGGGACTGGCGAGCAACATAATCGGAAGCGCTTTCGGGTCGCTGAGCGCGCCGACATATTCCGTCTGGCCGGGATATGCAAAGCCGTGATCGTAGAGGCTTTTCTTGTAAACGGGATTGGTCACGAGCCCACCCACACGCCCCGCTAGGGAGAGTTCTACTGCAAGACGGATCGCCTCAATTGCGGCCGCTGCATGCTTGGGAGAGGGCTTGCCGGGTGTTACAGGGCCAAGTGGATCAAGTGGCAACACCGGCAGAGCATCCGCAAAACTGTTTGCGGCGTCCTCTGGTGTGGTTTCGTGAATAGGCACGTCGACGCCAAGGCGCTTGGCTAGGCCAGTAAGGCGCGCCGGATCATCAATTACGATGAAGGGCTGCCCGGCCCGGCGGCGCGCTTGCCATGCGGCAAGCGTTAGCTCCCCGCCAATCCCGGCAGGGTCGCCCATGGTTACGGCGAGAGGGAGAGGCATTGAACGAGCGCCCTTAGCCACGGATATCAATGAAAGCAAGGCGGCGCAGGTCCCGCAGATACCGGTCAGCCCGACGCTCCGCCCGCTGGCGCTGCAAGGCTTCCGCAATTCTTGATGCGGTTGGCAGGCTGTCACCCGATTCTGCGCGACGGCAAAGCATGAAGATGGCAACGCCGCTAGACATCTCTATTGCATCGGACTGTTCACCAGCTTTGAGCTCATTGATTGTATCGCGAATCTCTTCCGGCATATCGCCGATCCGCGCGTCTATAATGCGGGGAGGCTGTGGTGGCCCAATGCGTCTTGCCGCCGCTTCAAACGCGTCGCAGCTATCTAGGCCAGACACAACTGCTTTTGCTTGGCCTACAAGCGCATCGGTATTGCCGTCACTGCCAACTGGAAGGAACAGGCGAGCGAGCGATATTACAGCCTCGCGGCTGTCGCCAGCTTCAACCCCTTGGCGTCCAACTAACAGCAGTATATGGATCGCGCCATCGGCATAAATCGGCTCACTAACCTGCCCCGGCTGCAGTGCGGCCAAGGCCTCGTCTAACTCTGGTGACAGTTGCCCAGATTGCACTTCGCCCATATCTCCGCCAACAGCAGCTGTCGGGGACCGCGAATACTGACGGGCGAGTTCCGGGAATTTGGCACCTGAAGCCAGCTGGCTCCGAATTTCAGCAGCGCGTGCATTGGCTTCGCGCCGGTCTTCTGGTGTTCCAGCGGGCAATACAATTTCAGCTACGCGAGCGACGAACCCGCCGCCGGCTTCGCGGATTCGGTTCAGAGCGTCGTCAATTTCATTTGTTGCGACCCGAACTTGGGGCAGTACCCGACGGCGCAGCACCTTTCGCCAAAGGAGGGTTGCCTTTATTTGCTCAATGAGCGCGCCGATAGGAACACCCTTCTGGGTGAGCTCCCTCATCATGCCGCCCGGCTCCATCTTATTGTTGCGCTCGATGGTTTGGATCGCGGCACCAACCTCTTTGTCACTTGCAGTTATGCCAAGCCGTTCGGCTTCTTGCGCCTTTAGCCGGTCGTCAATCAGTTCGCGAAGGGCGATCCTGCCATAGCGTTGTTGCGTTTCAGCATTCACCGTCGTGTTTGCAGATGCGGCGATCAATCGAATCCGACCATCAATGTCAAAGTCCGTCACGGCATCATCGTTCACGGACGCAACAATTCTGCCGACAAGCTGCTGGGCACTCGCGTGGAGCGGCAGTGCAATTAGCAAAGCGAGCATCGCCAGAACGGGCATGCGGAGATTTCGAAGCAGCATCAACATGTTTTCAGCCTCAGCGGCGGTCTATCCGGGCGGGGTAAAGCGACCATACGAAAGCCTTTGTAGCGGTCGTGCGGCCTATCCTGCAACGTCAAACCCGTTGACCTTTGGCCGCTAGGGCGCGAAGACTGCAGCATATCTTAATCAGGAGAGACTTCATGCGGATCGCGTTTGCCGATTTAGGCGCCCCGAAATCTGGCGCATATGTAGTTCTGACAGGTGAGGGCGGTGCCATGAGCGCGCCGGCAAAGGAGGCCGACAAGGCCTTGGGCGGTGCTATCACACGTGCCGCAACGTCACTTGGTCTGAAGGGCAATGTGCGGGAGATTGTTGATGTCCCGACACCATCCAAAGTCTCCTATGAGCGCCTGCTTGCGGTCAGCATTGGTGATCCGGCTAAGTTTGACGCGCGGGCGGCGCAGGATATGGGCGGTGCCATTTATTCAAAGCTTGCCAGCGGCGGCTTGAAGCAAGTCTCTGTTGCGTGTGCAGCGCCCGGAAAGTCAGTTCTTGGTGATGACGCTTTGGCGGCTGAAATCGCGTTCGGCATTCAACTCGCTGCCTATCGGTTCTCAAAGTACCGTACCAAGGGACCAGAGGCGGAAGCGCCAACGCTCGCAGGGGTTCGGATTCTCACACCGGCTCACGCAAATGCCCGCAAACAATTCGGCAAGCTGGATAGAATTGCAGACGGTGTCTTCATGGCCCGCGATCTGTTGGAAGAGCCGCCGAACGTTCTCTACCCCGAAAGCTTCGCCAAGCGCTGCGAAGAACTGATCAAGCTCGGCGTTGAAGTGGATGTTCTAGATACGGAGCAGATGCGTAAACTTGGCATGGGTTCATTGCTCGGTGTTGCTATGGGCAGCGCTAGACCAGGCAAACTGGTTACCATGCGTTGGCGTGGCAAGAAGCGTGGTCCTGGCCCATTGGCGCTTGTCGGCAAGGGTGTCACGTTCGATACGGGCGGCATTTCCATCAAGCCTGCGGGTGGCATGGAAGACATGAAATATGACATGGGCGGTGCGGCCGCAGTTGTCGGTGCAATGAAAGCCATTGCGGGGCGGAAGGCGAAGGCAGATGTCGTTGGCGTCGTCGGCCTAGTCGAGAACATGCCGTCAGACCGCGCCCAGCGCCCTGGCGACGTGGTGACGTCTATGTCTGGCCAAACGATTGAGGTCATTAATACGGATGCAGAAGGTCGGCTCGTGCTGGCGGATGCGCTTTGGTACACGCAGAAGACCTTCAAGCCTTCTGCTGTGATTGATCTGGCGACATTAACGGGTGCCATTGTCGTAGCGCTCGGCGGTGTCCATGGCGGCATGTATGCCAATGACGATGCGTTGGCGAATGATCTGCAGGCCGCCGGCGAAGCAACCGGTGAGACCCTGTGGCGGATGCCACTTGGCGACGATTACGACAAACAGATCGCCTCCAACATTGCCGATATGAAGAATGTCGGCGGGCGCGAAGGCGGCAGCATCACGGCGGCGCAGTTCTTGAAACGCTTCGTTATGGATAAGACGCCTTGGGCGCATTTGGATATCGCAGGCGTCGCATGGACCACGAAAGCTAAGCCGACAGTGCCGAAGGGCGGTGTTGGTTTTGGTGTTCGCCTGCTTGACCGCCTCGTCGCTGACCGCTTCGAGGGTTAGGTTGTACAGTGGCGGAGGAAGACGATAACGCTGAGCCTGAAGCGGCTTGGATCGACTTCCTGAATGTTGATGGCGCAGGGTTCGACCGTGCGCTCGGATATCGCTTACAGGGGTTGGACGGCGCAGGGACGAAAGTCTTGGTCCTGTGCGCCGACCCTGTACGAGCAGAAGCGCTGAATGCTGGATTGTGGACGTTTGACCAGGCCAGTTTCCTGGCGCACGGGGGGGCTAACGATGGCGCGCCTGGGGACCATCCGATTTGGGTGCATCACGAAGAGCCGCCGGTCGATATATTCCCGGCGGATATGATCGTCAGCGTCGACGATGCGGAACCGGCGGATTGGAACCGTTATTCAGGCCGCTGGCGCGTATTCGATGCGCGCGATCCCGTTCAGCGCGACATTGGCCGCACCCGGTGGCTGGCTTGGCGTGAGACTGGCAAATCAATGGCCTACTGGACATTCGAAGGATCAGAATGGCGTTTGGAGCGGCGGGGCTAACGACCGCTCAGCACCGCCTCCCGGAAGTCGCCTTTGCGGCGGGTCAGGCCTGCTTTGTCCATGTATTCCAGCACTTCGATCGTGACATTGCGGCCAATGCCGGACCGGTCCCGGAAGTCCTTGGCGGTGAAACCTTCCTCCGGATTCTCCGCCGTCAGCGCTTGCGCAAGTTCCGTTAATCCGTTGATTGCAGTGGGCGGAAAGAACCTGTTGGCGGATACTTCTGCGAGCAGTCCCATGCGGGCAGAACGCTTCAGTAAAGTCTCGATCAATTTGTGGTCGATGGATACTTCATCCGCCAACTCGCGCACGCGCGGCGGGCGGAGGCCGCCTTCCTCTAGCAGCGGTTCGACCTTCCGCCAGATGCGCTCTTCTTGATCGGAAAACCGCACGCTGTGTCCGGGCAATGCTAGGCGACCACTGGCACGGATGAGCCTCCGGGTGTCCTGCATGCGTTGCGCAACGCCTTCAAACAAAGGTACTGGCGGCGGCGTATCGCCCAAGAGCTTTCGGAGCGCTACTGGTGCCGCACCCGGTTCCTGCTTGTGTTCCTGATGCCAGGTCTCAAGTGCGCTAAGGATGGCGGCTTCCAGGGCTTCAACGCGGGCTGGTGCAGATAGGATTGCGCTACTGCCTTCGCCCATCTGGACGTGGTTTGTTGCCCGAAGCACGTTCGCTCGTTCGGCGTCACTTAGGTTACGGGCGCGGGCGAATGCCGCCCAGGGCACAACCGGTTGATCAGCAAGCAGTGCGGCCAGTGCGGCTGCCGGTTCCGCATGGTTCAGGGCTTCGAAGCGTCCGCGTTGACGCCAGCGGCGGCCGGGTGGATCTGGGTCTAGGATACGCCCGCCAGCCAGCGTTGCTTGGCCCTGGTGATCGCGCAGCACGAAGCGGTCGAATGCTGCGGCAGATGTCGGGCGGTCCAAGGTAATGCGGCCATAGCCTTGCTCACCGGGTGCCAACCGACGGCTCTCTAGCAGCAGAATGCGGGCGGGAATATCGCTGGCGCCGTGGTGCAAATGGACCACTTGGCCGTCTTTCAAACCTTTGCCGTCAAGCGCTTCTGGCGCTGCGCGGACCAGCACGTCGAGCTTGCTAACAGCGCCGATGCCATCTTGCTCAATCAGCCAATCGCCGCGGGAAATATCATCGGCGTCAATCCCAGCCAGATTGATGGCGAGCCGTTCGCCGTCCCGACCAGCATGGGATTCTTGGTTCTGGGCATGCATGCCGCGAATTCGGGCTTCCTTACCGCCGGGCGCTACAATCACCCGGTCGCCCGCTTTGATCTTGCCTGCATAGGCCGTTCCGGTAACGACCAGCCCGGCACCTCGCAGTTGAAAGGACCGATCAACAGCGAGTCGGAACCGTCCTTGCGCTGCAGGCCGCGCCATTTCCCGCGCCGCACGAAATAGCCGCTGGCGGAGCGCATCGACGCCGTCGCCCGTGATGCTGGAGAGCGGAAACATTGGCACGTCCGCAAGTGGCCCGTCTTCCAGGAGCAGGCGGACTTCGGCTTCGACATCGGCCAACCGACCTGGTTCAACCATATCCGTTTTGGTGATCGCGACAGCACCGGCTGGGGCTTCCAGCAGGTTTAGGATGGCCAGATGCTCGCGGGTTTGCGGCATGACACCATCATCCGCCGCAATGACAAGCAATGCGAAATCAACACCGGCCACACCCGCCAACATCGTGCGCACGAACTTTTCGTGGCCCGGCACATCGACAAAGCCGATGCGCCCACCTTGGGGCGTGTCGATATAGGCAAAGCCAAGATCGATGGTCATGCCCCGACGTTTTTCTTCGGGCAGACGGTCAGCGTCGACGCCGGAAAGGGCGCGGACCAAGCTGGTCTTGCCGTGATCGATATGGCCAGCCGTGGCGATAATCATGGGACCTGCAACTCCCCTAGCTGCGCGATAAATCCGGCTTCGTCTTCAAGGCAGCGACAGTCTAACCAGAATCTGTCCTCAGCGATTCTGCCAATCACGGGCTGGGGCAGAGCGCGGAATGCTGCGGCCAGCCGGTCGAGCCTTCGCCCCCGGCCGCGGGTGACGGACTCCGGCACGGTCATCGTAACGGCGGCGCTAGGCAGCATATCGACAGGCAACGCGCCGGAGCCGATTTGGCTGGCGCAACCTTCTACGGCGACGACCCAGTTCGCAGCTAATGGCTGTAAAGCATCTGCCATGCGGTTGGCAGTTGGGCGGATATCATCGACCTTCCGCGCCAGAAGGCGGATGCTTGGCAGCCGTTCCGCTACACTATCCGGATCATCATAGAGCTGAAGGGTCGCGGCCAGTGCCGCCAAGGTGGCTTTGTCCAGACGGAGGGCGCGTTTCAGCGGATTCTTAGCAACGCGTTTGATGAGGTCAGCACGGCCAACGATCATGCCTGCTTGCGGGCCGCCCAAAAGCTTGTCACCGGAGAAGCTGACGATATCGGCACCGTCGCTTAGTGCTTCCTGCACCGTGCGTTCATAGGGCAGGTCCCATTGCCTGAAATCAACCAATGCACCAGCACCCAGCTCATCATAGAAAATAACGTCATTGGCTTTAGCTAGGGCTGCCAATTCTTTCTCTGGCACGCTGGAGGTGAAGCCGGTAATCGCATAATTGCTAGGCCGAACGCGGACGATCATTGCGGTTTTATCGGTGATCGCATCTTCGTAGTCTTTAAGGTGCGTGCGGTTTGTAGCACCAACTTCGCGGAGTTTGACGCCGGCGCGGACCATCACTTCTGGCATGCGAAATGCCCCGCCGATTTCTACCAACTCACCCCGAGAGATGATCGCCTCTTTACCGCGAGAAAGCGTGTTGAGCACAGCCATTACTGCTGCAGCATTGTTGTTAACAACAAGGCCAGCCTCGGCACCCGTTAGCCTTGTTAGCCATTCAGTGATGTGGCTATCCCGCTCACCACGGCGACCTTTGGCCAGATCGTATTCCAAATTAACGAAGCCAGAAGCCTGCTGCATCGCGCTGATGGCGGCATCTGCCAAAGGCGCACGGCCAAGATTGGTATGGAGGACAGCCCCCGTCAGATTGAAGACTGGCTTAATGGAGAGCGCACGGCGTTTGGCGAGGCGGAGGGCGGCGTCGCCGAGCAGTGCTGCCGCATCGGCCCCGCCAGTGGTTCTCGCTGCCTGAATAGCATCCCGCAGACAGGCGGCGGAGGCCTGCCGACCAAAGGTCGCCACAAGGTCAGTCCCGCTGGCAGAGCGCAGCAGGGCGTCGAGTGATGGGGGGCGCCAGGATGGGGATTGGGCGTCGTTTTGCATGCTACCGTCCGGCCGCCGGATTGGCGGTAAGCCGATAGGCTATACGATTTTATCGGACAGTGAAGCCTATCTTACAGCGAAGACTGGGATCAGTGCAGATAGCCCATAACGCTGGATTTCAGCTTGGCCATGATCGCAATGGCTGTTGGATCATCTGGATCATCCAAGCGATGGTTCAAGACAGCGCGGGCAGCTTCCACATGGGCCAGCATGGCGCATAAATCGCCGTCGGTGGCTTCAGAGCGGTCTTGTGTCATAGCGCAGAGCGATCCGCCAATATCTGAGATGAGCGAGTAGCCAAATGTCGCCCCTTGCCCTTTCATGTCGTGTGCTAGGCGGAATGCGGCCTCCAGATGTTCTGGCGCTGTTGATGGTACGGAGCGGGCCAATTGCAGGCGGCGGTCTAGCTCATCAATGGTCGCTGGCGCCCATTCTGTCAGGTAGGACAGTTTCAGCTTTTCGATTGCCGCACGCGCGCGTTCTGTTGCGACGGCGTCTATGCCGGATGGCTCTGAACCTGGGGTCATGAACTGGTAGGATTGACGGCGTGGGGCTGACATAAGCGATCTCCGAACCAAGGCTACTTGCCTCAATGTCCTTGGAGATTAGGCATGCCGCGTCTAATGACGGCTTAAACGAAATGCCAGGATTTTCGATCAAATTGCGTCTATCTTGCTGGCAGTGAGCAAATCTATGGAGATTCGGGATGGATAGCCTTGAAACAGGGCAAATTTTAGTCTTGTCGTTGGTCGTCGCTGCGCCGTTCCTTGGCGTCGCTTTAGAGAACTCTGGCAAGCGGCTTGGCCGCACACATTATATCGGCTGGTTCGTTGTCGCTGTCATCGCCAATGTGTTGAGTAATATGGCCGGCAAGCAAGGCTTGGGGCCAGTTGTCTCGATGGCATTGTTCTTGGCGGGCCTTTTTGTGTTCTTCCTGCTAGCGCAAAAAAGTGTGCAACGTGGCCGGGACGCAGGCATCCCCAAATCTTGGTGCTTCGTCGTTGCTGTGCCAGTAATCGGAATCTTGATGGTCTTATTCTTGATGATCAAACCACCTGTCACAGACCAAGCGCCTATAATAACTGAAGAATCATAAGGCGCTTAGTTTACCAGCGGTAAGCCTTCTTCCCGGCGAATGTCATTAATGACCTCTTTCACCCGTTGCTGGAGCGGCGCGTATTGCATGCCGAACTCCTCGACCAATCGGGTGTTGTCGATCAAATAGGTGCCGGAGCTTGTTGGCCCATCCGTTTCATTCTCAAAGCGGATATCGGCGTCCGGCAGGTAGGCGCGCACCATGGCACCAAGTTCCGCCAAGCTGACAGTGGCACCGCCTGAATTGTAGGTGGTGTGTTTAGGCTTGTCGGTCATCAAGATGCGGGCGAAGGCTTCGGCCATGTCTTCAACGTGAATAACGTTCCGCATGGCGTTGGCGTGGGGGAAGGTCACAGATTTACCGCGCGCCGGTTGGCAAATGCAGTTCACGTGATCAATGGAGCCAAACTTCTTGTCCGGCCCGTTGACGTTAGCGGGACGGACGCAGGTGATCGTCATGTCATAGGCGCGGCGGTAATCATGCGCCTGCCATTCATTGGTGATCTTGTTGACGGCATATTGCGTTGTGCCGCGCCGTTCATCTTCTTCGTGGACAGGTCGTTCGCCGAATTCTGTTTGGCCGCCTGATACAGCAAGCGAACTTGCGAACACGGTGTGCTTCACGCCCATCCGCCGAGCTGCCTCAAAGCAATTGTCCATGCCCTGAATATCAAGCTTGAACGCCACATGGGGTGCTAAATCGCCGATAAAGTAGGAGAGATTGATAACGCGTTCGGCTTTCGATTCCTGCATCGCGCCGATCACGTCATCAAATTGCGTCACGTCCCCGCGCACGACCTTCACAGCCTTGCCAAGGTCAGCGAACGCGGCGGAAGCGCCCGCGACGTCAATATCCATGCACGTCACTTCATGCCCGGCTTTTGCCAGGATCGGCAGCAAGCGCCGCCCAATAAAACCAGCGCCGCCAATTGCCAGAATAGACATGCTCTCTCTCCTACTTTTAACCGTTTAGGTCATTTCAACGCCGCCGTTGACCGGCAGCAATTGGCCATTGATGAACCCGCCATTATCGCTGCAAAGCAATTGAACCAAAGCTGCGATATCATCCGCCTTGCCGAGGCGACCAACGGGATTGGCTGCGATGAGCGCACCATGTTTGCCATCATGGGCAACATTCTCGCCCTCACCAGGGAAAGTGCCGGGGGAGATGATGTTCGTGGTGACGCCCTTGACGCCAAATTCCCGTGCCAGGGCTTTGGTGAGGCCCCACATGGCATGCTTTGACATCGTCACACCTGGCCTGCCGGCTTTGCCTTCCTGCGCATTCATGCCCGTGAAATTGATGATGCGGCCCCAGCCGTTCTCAATCATGCCCGGTAGGAATGCCCGAGACAGCCAAACGGCGGAATAGGTGTTCACGTTCATGACATGGGCCAAGTCTGCGTCTGTCATTTCAAGGAACGGTGACAATGGGCGGATGGCGGCATTGTTGAGCAATACGTCAACGCGGCCAAATTCAGAAAGCGCTTCAGCTGCCATCCGATCGACAGCGGCCTGATCTCCCAAGTCCGCCATGCAAACCAGTGCTTCCGTGCCGATATCACGCACTTCGCCAGCCGTGCGGTCACAGATATCCCGCTGCGTTGAGCCGTTGATAACAACATTGAACCCAGCGCGGGCGAGATAGTGCGCGCAGCCCCGGCCAATGTTCCGGCCAGAGCCTGTAATGAGGGCGGTCTTGGCGCCTCTTGCCATAGTGGTGCTTCCTTGCAATGCGCCCTTGCGAAATTAGGGCATGTTCAATCGGTAGTGATCTCTCAGAGTGTCGCCCTGATACTCAGTTTTGAAAAGCCTGCGCTTCTGCAGAATTGGCACGACTTCATCTATGAACACATCGAGCATATAGGGCAGGACGGGCGGCATCAGATTGAAACCGTCTGCGGCACCATCTTCGATCCAATCTTGCATCAGATCAGCGGTTTGGTCCGGCGTTCCAGCAAAGGTGAAATGGCCGCGAGCACCTGCGAGCTTCGACAATAATTGCCTCAGCGTTGGTTTCTCGCGCCGCACCAGATCAACAATGACGGCTGTACGGCTGCGGGCCGCCTGCACGGTATCTGGGTCTGGGAAGTCTTCAGGCGATAGTGGTGTATCCATAGGCAGATGAGAGAAATCATGGCCGCCGAACCGGCCTGACATACGTGTACGGCCAACTTCTGGGTCCGCCAGATCATTGATCTCTCGCGTCAGGCGTTCGGCTTCTGCTTCCGTTGAACCAATCATGGGGCTGAACCCAGGCAGGACAAGTGCTTGATCCTCCGCGCGGCCTTTCTGGCGGACGCGGGCTTTGATATCCGTGTAGAAGGCCTGTGCTGCAGCCTTCTCTAGGTGCGCTGTGAAGATGGCTTCGGCGTGGGTGGCGGCGAAATCGCGCCCGGTTTCCGATGACCCAGCTTGGATCAATACCGGACGACCCTGGCGGCTTTGCGGTACGTTCAGCGGGCCTGTGACGGCATAATATTCGCCCTTGTGGTTGATGGGACGAATGCCGTCAGCCCGAGCGTAGCGACCCGCAGCCCGGTCATCCTGAATGACGTCCGCGTCCCAACTCGCCCAAAGCGCTTTGGCGATTTCGATGTATTCCCGCGCCTTGGCATAGCGGATGTGATGGCTGACCTGCGCTGCATCGCCATAATTGCCGGCAGCAGGCACGGACCACGACGTGACGACATTCCAGCCGATCCGCCCGTTGCTGATGTGGTCCAGCGATGCCAATTGGCGAACCAGGTTATAGGGCTCTGTGTAGGTGGTGGAAGCTGTCGCGATGAGGCCGATTTTACTGGTCGACGCCGCAATTGCGCCCAAGGCCGTTAATGGTTCCAGCCAGGTGCGCGGCGCGCTATCCACGTCAGGCCCTAGGGCCAGTTGATCCGCCAGGAAGATGCTGTCGAAAAGCCCTTCCTCAGCCCGCCCGGCTAGCCCTTGGAAATATTGAATATCCGATAGCGGCAGTGGCGACGCTTTTGGGTGCCGCCATGCCGCTTCATGATGGCCTCGGCCATGGATGAAGAGATTCAAAATCATGTGCTTGGGCATGGGATAAAGTTCCAGCAGAGAAACCGCTTATGTCCCCGTGAATACAGCCGGGCGCTTCTCCATGAACGCTACGCGGCCTTCAGTGAAGTCATTGCTGTCAGCGGCTTTGCGGCTGATATCTGCGAGAAGCTGCATGTCCCGACCGCTTTCATCCTTCAACACCTGGGCGATGGTTTGCTTGGAAGCGTGGATGGAAATCGGGGCGTTGACGGCGATCTGCTCAGCGATCCGGCGGACGGTCGCTTCCAGCATATCGGGCGTGGTGACTTCCTCAATAATGCCCATCTGGAGCGCAGTTTCGGCGGAATAACGGTCGCCCGTATACATCATCTTCCGCGCCATGCCAGGGCCAACCAGGCTGACCAGCGTGCGCAAGCCTTCGAATGCATAGGCGATGCCAAGCCGGGCGGCAGGAATGCCGAATTGGCTATCGGTGGACGCCACGCGGAAATCTGCTGTCAGCGCCAGGCCGAGACCGCCGCCCAAGCAGAAGCCTCGGATCATCGCAATCAGCGGCTTGTCCAGACTGGCGAGGCTTTCGCGGCCAGCGCCAGAGCGGGCGGCATAGATGGCAGCGGCTTCAGCAGTCGCCCGATTATCTTTGTACTGAGAGATATCCCCGCCAGAAACGAAAGCCTTATCCCCAGCGCCCTTCATAACGACAACGCGGATGTCCGGGTCCTTGGAGAAGTCCTCAACCGCGACAGTTACGGCCTCCCACATCTCCAGCGTCATAGCGTTGCGGCGTTCGGGCTGATTGAATGTCAGCCAGCCGACGCCGTTTTCTTTGTGCGCCAGAACGCGGTCTTCTGGCGGGGTAATGGGGCGGGATGCCATGGGGT
>JBDQJI010000039.1:0-31381 GCA_040263875.1 Alphaproteobacteria bacterium | reverse complement strand
TCAGGCTCTCTTGACTATCTTGTATTGCTCGACGGATCGCCGCTGTCGTGCGGGCGCTCCCGTGAAGTACCTGTCCCATAATGCGTCCTTCCAAACTTGGGAAAAGAGTGCACCATAAATCTCCGGGACTAAACACCTAGGAGACGAACATTATGGCTATCTTCAATGGTACCGGCGCGGACGACTTCATCACGGGCACAGGCGAAAACGATGTACTCAAAGGCTTTGCTGGCAATGATCAGCTTTATGCCGGTGATGGCATGGACGAAGTTGTCGGCGGCGCTGGCAATGACAAAATGGACCTGGGCAACGGCGATGACTGGGGCTATGGCGGCGACGGCAATGACGAAATTGGCGGCGGCAACGGTAAAGACACCATTAAAGCCGGCGGCGGCGATGACAAAGTCGGCGGAGATGCCGGCGACGACGAAATCTTCGGCGGTCGCGGTAATGACCAGCTAGATGGCGGCGAAGGCAACGATAAGCTTTTTGGCGGCGCTGGATACGACGTACTGAGCGGCGGCGCTGGTGATGATCTGCTGGCGGGCAATGCTGGCGACGACCAACTGTTTGGTGGCGAAGGTAATGACACAGTTGTCGGCGCGCATGGCAATGACCTGCTGACAGGCGACCAGGGCGACGACCGCTTAGTGGGCGGCCAGGATGATGACCGTATGCATGGCGGCGAAGGCAATGACTTCGCCCACGGCGGCACCGGCAACGACTATGCCACCGGAGATGCTGGCGACGATTTCCTAACCGGCGATAACGGCAATGACGTGCTCGACGGCGGCGAAGGCAATGACCAGCTCCACGGCGGGCGCGGCGAAGACGAAATCTACGGCGGTGCCGGCGATGATTTCATGACCGGCCATGATGGCGATGACGGCATCTGGGGCGGCCAGGGCAATGATGTCATCCACACAGGTAAAGGCGATGACTTGGCCGATGGCGGCGAAGGCGATGATCTGCTGACTGGCGATCTCGGCGACGACGTTATGTATGGCGGCGCTGGCAATGACGTTATCTACGGCGGCCAAGGCAATGATTACCTGGACGGCGGCTATGGCGAAGATGCGCTCTGCGGTGATGACGGTTGCGACACGCTGAAAGGCGGCGCGGACAATGACTGCTTGTTTGGCGGCGCGGACGACGATTGCCTCGACGGCGGCACAGGCTGTGATCTGATCGTCGGCGGCACGGGCAATGATGACCTTCGCGGTGGCGCAGACTCCGATACCTTCACCTTCGTGTGGGGCGATGGCTATGACGCGATCAAAGACTTCGAAAGCGGCGTGGACGTTGTTGATCTGGGCGCACTTGGCCTCTCTGAATACGGCTTTGAGGGCCTCAACATCCAGGATATCGACAATGGCGCGATCCTGATCCTGAACGAAGAACAGTCAATCAATTTCGAAGGCGTCTATGCAGAACATCTGAACGCCTACGACTTCATCCTCTAAGCGGTTCGTCTCCTTAGAGGATGACCTTCCCCCGGCAGCCAGGATGGCCCGCCGGGGGTTTCTTCTTTTTTACCAACCGTTCACACGGCTCCAACGTCCGCCAAGGGCACCATCTTCCAGCAATTGGTATCCGGGATATGCGGCGGCTGTGAAGCAGGCATGGTTTGGCAAGACCCGGACTTGGGCACCAACTGGTAGTTTCTCAAACCAAACGGCGTCAGCCACATCAATTTTGCCGTGTTCTTGGCTGGCGGCATTGATGGCGAGGTCGTCTAGCGGCGCCAATGTTTCAGCATCTACGACCAAGCCATATCCCGCACCTGGCATGAATGCTTGGGCGCTGATGTCCTTAGAAAGCGCTAGCCCGCCTGCATCCACCAATATCCGCATCGCTTCCCGATTATGGCCGATCACGGTCGTGAGCACGCTAAGCGCCAGATCATCATGGCAGCATAGCCCGCGCGACATCTGGTCAAGATCAAACGGCATATAGACCCCGGCCCGAACTTCGGTGACGCCTGTTAGGTTTTTTGCATAGGCGACGGTTGGTGTGGATCCGATGCTGACAATCCCAGCCTCATGCCCACTGGCGCGTAAGCGGTCTGCTGCGAATACGGCACTCGCGCGTTCTTCCTCTGCAATTGCTTCCACCTCGGCGCGCTCTGAAGCGCCATAGCTGTGGCCTGCATGGCTGAGAACGCCTGCAACGGTCGCACCGCCGTTTTTTAATGCCGCTGCGACTGCCAAAAGGTGCGGGCTATCGGCTGGTAATCCGCCCCGTTTATCACCGCAATCTATCTCCAGCAGGAAGTGGAAATGTGCTCCCTGTGCTTTGGCGAAAGTGCCAGCCGCATCAGCCAGGACCGTAGAATCTGTGACCAGTAGTATCCGTGCGCCGCTCTCCTGTTGGATACGATGCACACGGGCGAGCTTGTTTGGTGCCATTCCGACGCCATAAAGAATGTCCCGGTATCCAGCCGCAGCAAAGGCTTCGGCCTCTGCCAGCGTTGAGACTGTAATGGCACCATTCGCGCCGACGGCCATGCGCGCTGCCTCAACCGATTTCAGCGTTTTCAAGTGGGGCCGAAGCATCACATTGTGATTGTCAGCGAGTCCTTGAAAGCGGGTTAGGTTGCTTTGCAGTCTGTCCTTATCAAGCAATAAGCAGGGGGTCTCGAGGTCCGTGAGCGCGATTCGAAGGCTCATTCTGCTGCATCCTGGCTTTGGCGGGCGGCAGCTTCGGCGCGCACTTCCTCATCATGCTGGCCAAGGGCTGGAGCGGCACTCCTGACACCGCCTGGCGTTTTCGAAAGCTTGATCGGCGTGCCAAGCGTTTTGGTTTTTCCGGCAATCGCGTGATCCACCGGTGCCACCATATCTCGCGCCAGAATATGCGGATCGTTCAACGTCTGTAGGTGGTCCATCACGGGGCCGCAGGGGATGTTGAGCACATCTAACGCTTCGAACCAGTGTTCTGTTGTTTGTTTCTGGAAGTAGGGTGCTAACAGTTCAGCAAGCTCCTGCTGCCTCGCGACTCTATCCGCCTTCACTTTGAAGCGCTCATCGTCCAGCAGATGCGCTGCGCCAATCACTTCGCAAGTTTGCTCCCAGAACCTTTGTTGGGAGGCACCAAGTGCGAACCAGCCATTCTGTGTCGGGAAAATCTGGTAAGGCGCAGAGCCACGATGGCCTTGTCCTAACCGCTCTGGTTTCTCACCTGTCGCAAATACGCTTGCAGCTTCATATACACACATGGAAAGGGCTGAATCGAGCAGCGACACATCTACCTGTTGGCCTTCGCCGGTCTTGTTTCTGTGCTGTAGGGCTGACAGCACGCCAATGGCGCCGTTCATGCCGGCGGCCACATCAGAAATCGCGATTGGCAGGCGGTAGGGGCCGCCGTCTGGCGGGCCATTGATTGTCATTAGGCCCGACATAGCCTGTGCGACCAAATCAAACCCACCGCGCTTGCTGTAGGGGCCGGTTTGTCCAAAGCCTGAAATGGAGCAATACACGAGCCCAGGATTGCGCTCTGCCACTGCCGCATACCCAATGCCAATCCGTTCAGCGACGCCAGGGCGCATATTCTCAACCATTACGTCCGCGCTAGCGATGAGCGCCAAAGCCGTGGCTAGGTCATCAGGGCTTTTTAAATCAAGCTCAATGGAGCGTTTATTGCGGTTCCACAGCATAAACGGCGCGCCTTCACCTGCAACGAACGGCGGTGATTGGCGGAGGTCGTCGCCTTTACCCGGTTTCTCTATTTTTATGACGTCTGCCCCTTGGTCTGCCAGGATCATGGCGCAGTAAGGGCCGGATAAGTGGCTTGTGAAATCAACGACCTTTAGGCCGTCCAGTGCGCCGGGCATGGGCGTTATCTCCGTGTGCGGGTTGCTATTAAGGTCCAGGCTGCATGTTGACAAACATGGCTGCCGCTTGGCAACGATGGGGCATCCAATTCCGACGCACAAGGTTTTCCACATGCCCGCCATAACCCATGACATCCGCCCAGACGGCGTCGCCATTGTTACGATTTCCCATGTGGAGCGGCGGAACGCCTGCACACAAGCGATGTGGCAGGGACTTGGGCAGACTTTCACGACGCTCAGGGATGACCCGAATGCGCGGGTCATTATCCTTACAGGCGAAGGGGATCACTTCTGCGCAGGGGCGGATATCAGCGAGTTTGCAACGGCGCGGAATAATGCTGAAGCGGCGGCGGTCTATTCTGCAGATGTTGATGCGGCGGAAATTGCAATCAATACCATTCCAAAGCCCGTCATCGCGGCGATCCGTGGTTCCGCCATTGGCGGCGGGTGCGGGCTTGCGGTCGCGTGTGATTTCCGGATTGGCGACGCAAAAACTAAAATGGGCATTCCAGCGGCGCGCCTGTCCGTGGTTTATTCAATGGAAGAAACACAAATGTTGGCAACTGTTGTGGGGGCTGCCAACGCCAAGCGCATCCTGTTCTCCGGCGATTACTTTGAAGCCGAAGAGGCAGTTGAACTGAACTTGCTGGATGAGATTGTAGACGACCCAATGGCAGCATCACTGGCCTTTGCCGCCCATATCGCTGAACGCGCGCCCTTATCTGTGCGTGGTGCGAAGGTGGCGATCAATGCTATTTCCGCCGGTAAGATGGATGATATTCGCGCTGACTATGAAAGCCTCCGGGCGTTAGCCTCAGACTCTTACGACTATAATGAAGGCCGGGTTGCGTTCATGGAAAAGCGGAAGCCAGTATTTAAAGGCGAGTAGGAGTGGATAGTCATCTAAATGTGTCGGGATGGCTTTGCGTAGAATGCCTGTGACTAAGGGTTAATTTCTAGCACTGTATTCGGATTGCCGAGACCGCCTGCGAAGTAAACCATCGCAATAATCGCCGCGACGACCAATGTCCCGATGAGAAATGAAATAGGCCTGAACTCACTCCCCCGATTGCCAGATAGAACCCGGTGTCGGCCTGTTTTGTCTTCAGCCCTGTTTTGGCTGATTTTGCGTGTTTCTTGAGCCATAACCAAAGCCTTTCTTGGGTCGTTACTCTAGCTTTAAAGAGACAGTACGCCGAATTTAAACCAAAGGTCGAATATGGGAATAGCTTAATTCCAGTAACTGTTCTGGAGGACAGCGTGTTAAGCCCGTGGCATACCCCTTGGCACACCTTTGTCGCAGCGCAGCAAACTTGCGTAGCCTCGTCGGTTCTGGCATAGCCCGTCACACATGCGCTGCGAGGCCCAGTAATGGGGGGATCGCGGCGCGTTTTGTGTGACCTGAAAACAAATCAATCGGAGGGGCCTTTACCGATGACCCTGGCCTATACAATCGTATTGCTCTGCGGCGTGGCTGCAGTTCTGTACGGCATTATCACCGGACGCGCTGTCCTGGCGGCTGACGCCGGCAACTCTCGTATGCAAGAAATCGCGAAAGCCATTCAGGAAGGCGCTGCCGCCTATCTGAAGCGCCAGTACATGGCGATTGGCGTTGTTGGCGCTGTCATTTTTGTGCTGACCTTCATCCTGCTCGGCTTTAAGTCTGCCCTTGGCTTCGCCATTGGCGCAGGGCTTTCCGGCGCTGCCGGATACATCGGCATGATCGTCTCTGTCCGCGCTAATGTGCGTACGGCTGAAGCGGCGCGTCACGGCTTGGCTAAAGGTTTGGACATCGCGTTCAAATCTGGCGCTGTCACTGGCATGTTGGTTGCTGGTTTGGCCCTGTTGGGTGTTGCTGGCTATTACGGGCTGTTGCAGAGCATGGGCGCTGAAGGCCGCTCCCTGATTGATCCACTCGTTGCGCTTGGCTTTGGCGCATCGCTTATCTCCATCTTTGCGCGCCTCGGCGGCGGCATCTTCACTAA
Organism: Alphaproteobacteria bacterium; assembly: GCA_040263875.1. GTDB lineage: Bacteria > Pseudomonadota > Alphaproteobacteria > Bin95 > Bin95 > VMCJ01. The sequence continues at coordinate 25,564 of JBDQJI010000039.1, read as the reverse complement.
AGGTGCAGATGTTGGTGCGGACTTGGTTGGTAAGGTCGAAGCCGGCATTCCAGAAGATGATCCCCGTAACCCTGCGGTTATCGCGGATAACGTTGGCGACAACGTCGGCGATTGCGCCGGTATGGCCGCTGATTTGTTCGAAACCTATGCGGTCTCCGTCGTTGCGACGATGGTCCTTGGCCTGATTTTCTTTGGCGGCACCGCCCAAGAATCACAAATGCTGATGTATCCGCTGATGATTGGTGGCGTTTCTATTATCGCTTCCATTATCGGCACGTACTTCGTGAAGCTTGGCGCATCCAACAACATCATGGGCGCGCTTTATAAGGGCTTCATTGTGTCTTCGGTTCTGGCGCTGCTGTTCATCTTCGCAGCAACGGCATGGATCCTGGGCCTCGGCACAGCGTTTACGGCGAACGGCACGACATTCACGGGCGGCGGTCTCTTCGCTTGTGCAGTGATCGGCGTTGTTGTTACCGGTCTGATCATCTGGATCACGGAATACTACACCGGCACGGAATATCGCCCGGTTCGTAGTGTGGCCCAGGCTTCCACCACCGGCCACGGCACCAACGTCATCCAGGGCCTCGCGGTCTCCATGGAAGCGACAGCGGGTCCGGCTTTGGTCATTTGCGTCGCCATTGTGCTGACGTTCATGATCGCTGGCATCTTTGGCATCGCCATCGCTGTTACCGCCATGTTGGCGCTGGCTGGCATGGTCGTCGCCCTCGACGCTTACGGCCCGGTTACGGATAACGCTGGCGGCATCGCTGAAATGGCGGAGCTGGACGACGAAGTTCGTAACACCACGGACGCACTCGATGCAGTTGGCAACACGACGAAGGCTGTCACCAAGGGCTATGCCATTGGTTCTGCCGGCCTCGGCGCGTTGATCCTGTTCGGCGCTTACACAGCGGATCTGGAATACTTTGCAGCCAATGCCGCGACGTATCCGTTCTTCGATGGCGTGCAGCCTAACTTCTCCCTGAACAACCCGTATGTTGTGGTTGGCCTCTTCTTCGGCGGTCTGTTACCATTCCTGTTCGGCGCGATGTCGATGACGGCCGTTGGCCGCGCGGCTGGCTCTGTTGTGGAGGAAGTGCGCCGTCAGTTCCGGGAAATCCCGGGCATCATGGAAGGCACTGGCCGTCCGCAGTATGACAAATGCGTCGATTTGCTGACCAAAGCCGCGATTAAGGAAATGATTATTCCTTCGCTGCTGCCAGTTCTCGCACCCATCGTGCTGTACTTCGTGATCTACGCGATCGCGGGCAAGTCAGCCGGTTTCGCGGCGCTTGGTGCCATGCTCCTCGGTGTGATCGTAACGGGCCTCTATGTCGCTATCAGCATGACAGCTGGTGGCGGTGCCTGGGACAACGCTAAGAAGTACATTGAAGACGGCAACCACGGCGGCAAGGGTTCAGAAGCCCACAAAGCTGCTGTGACAGGCGACACCGTTGGTGATCCGTACAAGGACACCGCCGGCCCAGCCGTTAACCCGATGATCAAGATCACGAACATCGTGGCCTTGCTGCTGCTGGCGATCTTGGCGCACTAAGCCAAACGCTCTCAGTGACCTGATTAACCCCCGCTGCCGGCAACGGCGGCGGGGGTTTTTCTTGATTGACGATCAATCAATGCGTTTGACGCGCTTGGCGATCCTGGCCTCCGGGAAGCCCCAAGTCGGAAAATAAGCGTGTTGCGGAATGGCGGCATCTGCGCCCGCAACCACCAGAACGATGTGATCCGGGCTTTCAACAGCAGGCGGTTGTTGGCCTACGGATAAGGCGGCATCTGCCCACTCTGCAATACCAGTGCGCGGCTTCAACTCCGCCCTGATCCAGCTTCGGGCATAGTCATCTGCATCCGCCTGGGAAAGCTCCCATAGACGTTGGCGTACATCCGCCTCGCTCCATCCGTCATCCGCAAGCGCCTGCGCCACAAATGGCGCAATGGCGACTGCGCAATGGCCGCCATGCAGGCGACTGAAGGCGGAGAGCGAAGAGCGCATGACGTTGCCAAGGTCATCAATGCGACCAGTCACCGTCACTGTGGCCTCCGCCCGCAGCGTGAGCATCAACGTTTCATCTTCGGCATAGCCCTCGCGCTCCCGTAGGCTTGGCCAGGGGGATGATGCTTGGTTCTCCGGCAGTACCAGCCAAAGCCGCCCTGGCTGCCCTAGACCCGCAAGCGTCGTCGCACCTGGCCATCCACCACCAAGGTTTTGCATCGCAAGGCGGAGCGCGCGCCCAATCACCATATTGCCCCGCCACCCTGGCCCGAGCGCGCCAACGCCGCCGAACAGATCAACATTTTCCAGGTTGGGGCCGGATAGCAATAGCAGTGGGGCGACATTCTCATCGGTCGTTTGCACACCGCGCAAGTTAAATGCCGGGTCCAGCACAGATTCGAGCGCGGCCAGCACAAATGGGAAATGTACGGCGTCACACCCTGCCATAACGGCATTCGCGGCGGCTTTTTCTGCTGTGGCTTGGCCGAACAGCGGTTCCGCCTCGCCAAGCATTTTGTCGGCGGGTACGCGGGCGCGGCGCAGCATGGCTTTGACGCGGGCTTGGGTGGGCAAGACGATAGGCAGGCCATCCGTCCATCCGCGCCGATAATAGAGGCGTTCGATTTCGGCCTGGGGCTTCTCCCGGATCACTTCAATGCGTTCGCGTGGGAAGTTTCCTGCCTCAGAATAGCGCCACTCCAGCCCGGATTCTGCTGCGCGCTCGACCAACACATCATCAATCCACGCGCCATCGCCGCGCTGGCCTGATGGCGTCACCAGCCATAAATCGTCGCTCATCTGCTTTCATCTCCGCTTCGATAGCCTTGCACTCTGGCTTGGGATAATGTCGCTGGCAAATCAATGAAGGACGCATCGACTATGGCCGTGATTGAGTATTTCTATTCCGCACATTCCGCATTTGCCTATTTGGGCTCACAGCGGTTTATGGATATTGCGAAAGCGGCGGGACGGACGATTGTGCACCGGCCCTATGATCTGCGCATTGGCATTCCCGGCGTCGGCTCCAGCGACACGCGGAACCGCCCGCCAAACCACAGGGCGTATTATTTCGGGCGTGAAATTGACCGGTGGGCTGAATATCGCAGTGCACCCGTGATGAACGGCATCCCCACATATCATCACAATGATCCAGCACTTGCGAACGGAATGCTGATCGCAGCCCAAGACCAAAAGCTAGATGCAGATGCCCTGGCGCACCGGATGCTGGAGGCCCATTGGCGCGATGACGCAGACTTGGCCGACCGCCCGACCCTCACTGCTATTTGCAATGATGTCGGCATCCCCGCCGAACCTTTGTTCAAATCCGCAGAGGTCCCAGCCGTCGCCGCCGTATACAAAGCCAACACCGAAGAAGCCATCGCCCGCAGCGTATTCGGCTCTCCCACATATTTCGTGGACGGTGACATGTTCTACGGCCAGGACCGCCTAGAATTGGTAGAGCGCGCCCTGAAACAGCCGTTCAAAGGTGAATGGCCGCGCTAATCACTAAATTCTTCCGCCAGGAGCGCGTCCAGTTCTGGCAGCAATACGATGCCGTCCTGGTCGCTGCCGGAGGAATGAACGACGATCCAGGTGCAGGACGCCTTGCTGAGATTACAGGGGGCGTGGGGTATGTCTGCCGGGATGAACATTTGTTCGCCAGCCTTCATGTCCGTCTGGTGCTCAAGCCGGTCGCCGTAGCGGACTGCACAGTCGCCTTCTAGCAAATAGGCGATTGTCTCAATTTTGTCGTGATAGTGGGCTTTGGCGCGGGCGCCCGGCGGCATGGGCAGCACGTTCATGCAAATGCCGGTGGCACCGACCGTTTCAGCCGATGCGCCAGCGCTATAGGTGAAGCCTTGTTTGCCGACATATGTTGCGCCTGGCTTAACAACCCGGACGCCGGTATCGCTGCTCACAGCCTAAACCTTAGTCACCAAATCACCGACTGATACAACGCCGTCTTGGACGACGCGGCCATAAATGCCGCGGAGTTTATAGCGATCGCCGTCGCCGACATTGACGAAGACGCAGGCGTCGCGGCCATAGCGTTCAATGAATTTGGCGCAGCCTTTGTGCGCTGTGTCCGTAATTTCCAGGATGGCGGTGCCCATGGCGATGCGGGTTCCAGTCGGCAAATTGTCTGGCGTTAGGTCCATATCGATGAACAGATTGTCGCCTGCAGGCGCCCAATTGTCTTTGCCACCGGCGATCAAGTCTATGCAGCGAGAATTCATCATGCAGATCTGCACGTCCGGGTGTGGCTCACCCGCATCCGTGGATTTCCAGCAGCCCTGCGCCCAGTGATCACCTTCAACCCCGCCTGCCAGGCTGATCGCGACACTGTTGACGGTGCGGCGTTGCTCAGAGGCGGGGCGGACTGTGATCGATTCAATCGGACCTTTGTCCTTCGGTGAACTCAGGATTTCGGGGAGGCCAGCGGCAAGTTCTGCTTTGTTTAGGTGACGGGCCATTGGGCGTTCCTTTTGAATCTGCGGGCTTGAGTGACCATTATTCCCGTCAAGCATCGCATAAGCGCGCCCTGCGGGAGAAGCCTGATTGAAAGATCAGATTGCCGAAGTTATCAGCATGCGTCACCATCCTGCTAGTCCGTGACATCAATAGGATAACAACATGGCCGTATTTGAAAGCACCTATGGCGATATCACGCCGAGCACGTTGACGATCACGGAGCGTGTCTTTGCCGGGCTTGAGGGTCGGATGGATGCGGTCTGCCTGATCGACGGCGTGACGGGCGCATCCCTGACGGGTGCTGAGCTTGTGGACCAGGTGAAGCGATTGGCAGGCGGCCTGACAGGACGCGGGCTGGGCGCAGGGGTGACAGTCGCGATCATGGCGCCAAACATGCCGGACTATTGCGTCGCGTTTCATGGCGTTACATGGGCGGGCGGCACGGTGACGCCGGTAAATCCGTCCTACACGGCCTATGAGGTCAAGCATCAGCTGCAGGATGCGGGCGCTACGGTGCTCATCACTGCACCGGCTTGCTTGGACGTCGCGCAGGCGGCGGCTGCAGAATCAAATGTTGAGACGATCATCTTGATGGGCGGTGAAGGCGGCGGCGATGTGTTTCCGTTGAGCGCTATGATGGGCGATCCGCTCGAGAGCCAAGTGCCGGTTGATCTGGATGCGCACCCAGCGGCATTGCCCTATTCCTCCGGCACCACGGGCCTCCCTAAAGGGGTGATCCTGACGCACAGAAGCATGTCCACCAATGTTGATCAGATACTGGAAGTTTTCCAGATTGTGCCCGGCGAGCCGACGGTGGTGTTCCTGCCGTTCTTCCATATCTACGGCCTGAATGCGCTGCTCAACCCGTATTTGGCAGTCGGTGGATTGATCATCACCATGCCTCGGTTTGATTTGGAGATGTTCCTGCAATTGACGCAGGATCATGCCGCGCCGCGCATGTTCGTGGCGCCCCCAGTCGCGATTGCGTTGGCACAACATCCGCTCGTTGATGAGTTTGATTTGAGTGCGCTCACAAGCGTCTTCTCAGCCGCCGCTCCATTGGGCGAGGATGCCGCCGCCGCCTGCGCCAAGCGATTAAATGCGGAGGTGTTGCAAGGCTACGGCATGACCGAGCTCAGCCCCGCCTCACATCTTATGTCCCTGAAGACCATACGTGCGGGCGCCGTCGGCCTATCGCTGCCGGGCACACGCAGCCGCATTATTGATCCTGAGACAGGCGCCGATAAGGGCGTTGATGAAGAAGGTGAGCTTTGGGTGCAGGGCGCGCAGGTGATGCTGGGCTATCTGAATAATCCTGAAGCGACGGCGCAAACGCTTGACAGCGACGGCTGGCTGAAAACTGGAGACCTCGCCTGCTTTGACGCTGACGGCTACCTTTATATTCGCGACCGGCTGAAAGAGCTGATCAAATACAAAGGCTTTCAGGTTGCGCCGGCAGAGCTTGAGGATGTCTTGCTCGCCCATCCCGGTATCGCGGACGCCGCCGTTATCGGCGTGCCAGATGATGAGGCGGGGGAATTGCCTGCCGCATTCATCGTTCAAGCGGCGGGCCAGTCTCTGACGCCTGAAGCCGTGATGGCCCATGCCGCTGAACGCCTTGCCAACTACAAGCATATCCGCCGGGTAACCTTCCTGAACGCCATACCAAAATCGGCATCTGGCAAAATCCTCCGCCGGGAATTACGTGATGGGTTGGCGAAGGCATAGGAGTGCCGAATGATAAAACTTCTGAGCGCGACGCCCAGTCCCTATGCCCGCAAAGTGCGGGTTGCGCTTGCGGAGAAAGCAGTCGAGTTCGAACTTGTGACCGAGGTGCCGTGGAATGCGGATACGGCGACGCCGGATCATAATCCTTTGGAAAAGCTGCCCGTTCTGATTCTGGATGATGGCGAGGCTGTGTTCGAAAGTGACTACATTCTGGAATGGCTGGAGGCTAAGTACCCAGAACCGCCGCTCTATCCTGATAATTCTGATATGCGCCTTGCCGCACGCCGTTTTGAGGTCGTCGCTGACGGAGTGTGTGACGCTTTCGTACTGCATGTTTTCGAACGGATGCGGGATGCGGAGAAGCAAAGCCAGGCTTGGATGGACCGACAAGCGCGAAAGATTGAGGGCGGCATTCGGGATTTGGCCGCCCATGTCCCGCCAACGGGATTTTGCGTGGGCGATGCCTTCACGATCGCCGATATCGCGGTCGTCACGGTGATGCAATACCTTGATCGCCGATATCCAGAATGCGAATGGCGCCGCCTCTATCCGGCCCTGGCTGATGCGGTTGAGCGGCTGGCCGACCGCCCCTCTTTCGCCGCGACCATGCCTGTCCCACAATCCATATCCGCTAGCGTCGTTTGAGGAAGAAACCCATGAAGTTTGGATACAGCATTCCAAGCAACCAAGGCTTTGAGAACGTCCATGAGCTGGTTGATCTGGCGGCAATGGCGGAACAACAGGGCTTCGACAGCGTTTGGGCGAGTGAGCATCTGTTCCACTCCTCATACATCGCCGAGCGGCTGGATAATCGGCCGTATTTCGAACCTTTGACGATTTTGACCGCGGTTGCAGCCGTGACGTCAAAAGTGCGGCTCGGTACGTCCGTGCTGGTGCTGCCGTGGCATGATCCGCCGCGGCTTGGCAAAACGGTGGCGACGTTAGACCACCTCTCCAACGGGCGCGTGAGCCTGGGCATCGGCGTTGCGATGACTGAGGACGAGTTCGAGAATTTGGGCGTGGATTTCAAAACGCGTGGTCGGCGCACTGATGATCTGCTTGGTGCACTACAGGCGCTGTGGACCCAGGAAACGCCGGAATATGCAGGGCCATTCTATACCTATTCCGGCCAGAAATTCTCACCGAAGCCGAAGCAGAAACCCTATCCGCCGATTTTAGTTGGCGGCGGCAGTAAAGCGGCGCTCAGACGGACCGTGGGGTTCGGCGATGGCTGGCATGCGCTTCGCAAAACACCCGGCCAAATCCGTGAAGCTATGGCGGAGCTTGCGGCGATGATGGACGCGGCTGGCCGGGATGTCGCCGATCTCCACATTTCGATCAGCCTGCCTGTCGGGATGGGCATGAAGGCGTCCAGTCGTGCGGCAGATGATCATACAAGCCTGAAGGGTGCAGCCCAAGACATGGCTGACACGATCCGCGCCTATGGGGAGGCTGGCATTGATGAAGTCGTGCTCTCGCTCGGCAGCCGTGAGAAAGCGGCGCATGCGGAGATGATAGAATTGCTAGCGGGCGATGTCCGCCAACTAGTTGATTAGAGGGCGGACTGCTAGGTCTGGATGAAGTCCCGCTTCTCGCCATCCAGGCACAGACACGTCAGACACCCAGTCGCGAAAGCGCCGGTGTCGATGCCGATGCGGTTCGGCCGTTCCTCAGGGTAATCGCGGATGGTGTGGCCGTGCACAATCACAGCGCCGAAATCGGCAGATGATTCAAGGAACTCATCCCTGATCCAGACCATGTCTTCCGGGTCCTGATCGGCGAGTGATATGCCTGGGCGCACACCTGCATGAACGAACACATAATCGCCCGCGCGCCACAAATAGCGCAGGCCCTCCAGGAATGAATTATGTTCTGGCGGCAGTGCTTCGGCGAAGGCTGCGCGGGCATCTTCCAGCCTATCAATGCGATTGCCGCCGTGGCTGAACGGCACGCCGTAGCTGGCCAAAGTGGCGACGCCGCCATTCATGAACCAGCCCGCGCCCGCATGGGCGCTATCCAGGAAGTCCAGCAGCCAAGATTCATGATTGCCCATCAGGCAAACCTGCTCGAAACCATCTGGCGGGCCTTCGATCAGGCGTTCGATCACGCCCCGCGTGTCATGGCCCCGGTCTAAATAATCGCCGAGGTATACAATCGTGCGCTGTTCGGCCGGGCGGTTGGCAGCGTCTTCCTGAATGCGGATGAGCATGCGCTCAAGCAGGTCCGAACGGCCATGCAGATCACCGATGGCGTAGACAATTTGGCCGTCGGGCAGGCGCGGCGGTTGCGGCGCATTCATGCAGCGACACTGACGCGGGTTTTGAACGCCTCTGTCGCCCGGACCAGGGCGGCGCGAATGCCGGGTTCCATGGCCGAATGGCCTGCGTCGTCCACAACATCGTAGCGGCTGCCTGGCCAGGCGCGGGCCAGGCGCTCGGCGCTGATGCTCGGGCAAATCATGTCATAGCGTCCTTGCACGATTGTGCAGGGTAGATGGCGGATCCTATCGATGTCCCGGATGAGCTGATCGTCTTCCAGGAACAGCCGGTTCACAAAGTAATGCGCTTCGATCCTGGCAATCGCCAGCAGGCCTTCGCCATCGTTAAAGGTTGGCAGTTCAGAGGGACGCAGCGTAGAGCACATAGACTCATAGCGGCTCCAAATACGCGCGGCGCTGATTGCAGTTTGCCGGTCAGGACTGTTCAAACGGCGGATATATGCGGAGAGTAAGTCGCTACGCTCTGCGGCCGGAATATGCTCCGCGAACTGGCGGTGGGCTTCTGGGAATACGCGGCCCATGCCGCCTAAGAACCAATCAACTTCATCCCCACCGCCCAGGAAAATACCGCGCAGAATGAACCCAAGGCAGCGTTCTGGATGAGCTTCACCATAGGCAAGCGCGAGGGTTGAGCCCCAAGACCCACCGAATACTAACCAGCGCTCAACGCCCAAATGCTCACGCAGCGCCTCGATGTCTTCGATCAGGCTCCGGGTATCGTTATTTTCCGTTGAAGCATATGGCTTGGAGCGACCGCTTCCGCGCTGATCAAACAGGATGACGCGGTAAGATTGCGGGTCGAAAAAGCGCCGATAGGCTGGCGCGCATCCCGCACCCGGGCCGCCATGCAGGAACACGACCGGAATGCCATCGGGGGAGCCGGATTCTTCCCACCACAGGCGATGACCGTTACCAACACTCAGATAGCCAGCATTATTCGCGTCAAAGGGTGCGAATAACTCAGAGCGGAGATGGCGGGAAGAGCGCATTGGCGGAACATACTCTCAAAGTGAATTCAAAGAGGTATAAACGATTGCATGCGCCTCTCGCTAGCCATCTTGCTCATTCTATTTGGATTACGCTTTCCGGCGGCGGCTGAGGCTGTCCGGGTTAGCGCTGCTGAAGATGGTGTAACGCTGCGGTTGGTGGATGGCCGGGTTGTTCTACTTGATGGTCTGTTGGCACCGAATGCAGATGATGATGGCGAGCGTTCAGCGGCAGATAAAATTGCAGCCGCAACACTTGCCCGGTTGATTGAAAACGCGGTCGGCCAGACTGTACGGCTTAATGCCCTGATGGAGGCGCCAGATCGATGGAACCGCATTCCGGCTGATGTGCACCTTCAGGATTTCGGCGGATGGCTTCAGGAACGGATGCTGCGGGAAGGCTTGGCGCGCATTGGTCCTTGCCCGCTTGGCAGCCAAGACCGTCTCAAAATGTTACGTGATGCCGAAGCCATGGCGCGGACGGCGCGACGGGGGCTTTGGAGGATTGGCGCCTATCAAGTCCGCGGCGCTATGAAGCCAATTAAGGCGCGTGGATTCGTACTGGTAACGGGTACGCCCCTTGAAAGTGGGGGCGGACGGAGTGTGCGTTACCTTAATTTCGACAAAGACTGGCGCCAGGATTTCACACTTAGGGCGACCAAGTCGTCAGCCCGGCGGCTGGACAAAGCCAATCTGGGCTTCGATGCTTTATTGGAACGGAAATTGCTGGTCAGAGGTTGGTTGGTATGGAGAAACGGTCCAATGCTAGATATTACCTGTCCGCAGCAGATAGAGGCGCTAGACCCATGAAGACAGAAAAATCCCCATTACACCGCCGTTTGGCCGCTGCACTGTCCGCCATTGCAATTGGTGCTGCGGTAGCAGGGTGCTCCACCAATCCGGCAACGGGCGGCGAGGATGTCGTTTTCATGTCCCAAGCGGATGAGAAACGCATCGGGGACGAAAACCACCCGAAAATCCTGCAGCAGTTTGGCGGGACTTATGGCGACCGTGATCTCCAGGCTTATGTGAAGTCTCTGGGCGATGTTTTGGCCGCAAGTTCCGAACTGCCAAATATCAAATGGACCTTTACGCTGCTCGATAGCGACGTCACTAATGCCTTCGCGCTGCCGGGCGGATATGTCTATGTGACCCGCGGATTGCTCTCACTGGCAGAGAACGAAGCGCAGCTGGCGGCGGTTATCGGCCATGAAATTGGCCATGTTACGGCCCGTCACGGTGCTCAGCGATCTGCGCAGGGCACGCTGGCGACGGTTGGCGTTGTTGGCGCGCAGATCCTTGGTGCTGTCCTTGGTGGCGCTCAGGTTGGGCGGGCGGCTGGTCAACTTGCCGGCGTTGGTGCGCAAGGGTATGTGGCCTCATACAGTCGTGGTCAGGAATTTGAAGCAGATACGTTGGGTGTTCGGTACACGGGCCGTGTCGGCTTTGATCCTTACGGCATGTCAGGCTTCCTTGCGAAGCTGAACCAAGAGAAGAATTTAATGGCGAAACTGCGCGGGCAAACGCCGCGCGGTTCCTCATACTTGGATACGCATCCGCCGACACAAGAACGTGTGGCACGCGCACGCGGCCTCGCCGCCAAAGTTCGGGTGCAGAACCCAATTGAAGCGCGCGACGTTTATTTTTCAAAAATTGATGGCATGATTTGGGGCGACTCGCCAGATCAAGGCTATGCGCGTGATGGTATGTTTGCCCATGAGAAGCTGAACATCCGCTATGAAGTGCCGGACAGCTTCACCCTGTTTAATTCCGCTAAAAACGTAACCGCTTTCGGGCCTGGTGGCTCGATCATTGGTTTTGATGGCGGGCCGAAAAACTATGGCGGCTCAATGGCAGATTATGTTCGCCAGACTTGGGCAAAGTCGGCCCGATTGTCTGGGGTTGAGGCGATCACGGTGAATGGTCTTGAAGCTGGCACAGCCACAACGCGTGGCAACATCAACGGCAAGACTATGGATGTCCGGCTGCTTGCAATTCGTGGAAAGGATGGCAGTACGTTCCGGCTGCAGTTCCTTTCACCGCCAAATATGACTAGTCGTCTACGGGATGATTTCCGTCGCACGACCTATTCTTTCCGCCACCTGACAGCGCGGGAGAAGCGTGACCTTGGCCCGCTGCGCATCCGAATCTACCGTGTGCGTTCTGGGGATACTGTCACACGGATTGCGAATCGGATGGCAGTGAAAAAGTTCGCTGTAGAGCGCTTTATGTTGTTGAACGGCGTATCACAAACGCAGCCGTTGAAGGTCGGCTCGACGGTTAAAATCATAAGCGATCGCTAGGCGTCGTCCGGATATCCAACGCTGGTGAGATAGAGACCGTCCGGTGGGGCCGTTGGTCCCGCAGCGGCTCTATGCCTTGCTGCCAATGCGGCTGATACATCGTCTGGCGTCCAGGCACCGTCGCCGACGCGGGCCAGGGTGCCGGTGATGATCCGAATTTGGTTGTGCAAGAAGGACCGGGCTTCAGCCTCAATCCATATTTCGTCGCCATGCTGCGAAACGCGGAGCACATCCATCGTGCGCTCAGGTGAATTTGCCTGGCATTTAATGGCGCGGAAGCTTGAGAAATCATGGTGGCCGACCAACCGGCTCGCTGCTTCCTGCATCGGCACCACATCCAGCGGATGCCGGACGAACCAGACCTTGCCCATGTCCAGGATCGCAGGCGCGCTGCGGTTTAGGATGCGATAGCGATATGTGCGCTGGATCGCTGAGAAGCGCGCGTCGAATTCTGGTTTTGCTTCCACCGCATGGATCACGGCGACAGGGTGCGGGCGAACGTGAAAGTTCAGGGCATCCTTGATGGCCTTCAGAGGCTGCGGTACTGCCAAATCAAAATGCGCCACCTGGGCCAGCGCATGGACCCCTGAATCTGTCCGCCCAGCGCCCCATACTCTTACGGTCTCGCCGGATAATTTGAGGATGGCTTCTTCCAGCGCTTGCTGGACGGACATGCCTGTCGCCTGCCGCTGCCAGCCGACAAATCCACCGCCATCATATTCCAGGGTTATGCGATAGCGGGGCATCGCTAGGCGCAGATCTTAGATGGGAGTGTATTGATTGGCAGTTGGATCATGGTGCGTTACGGGCCAACCGGCAGAATGGCACCTTTGGCGATGCTGAATCCACGCAGGAAGGCGTCCGCGTCTGTCATGGCCTTACCAGGGCGCTGAACCATGGTCAGACGAAGCGCTCCATCCCCGCAGGCGATCAATAAGCGGTGATCAAGGACAGTGCCGGGGGTGCCAGTCGCGGCTTCCACAGTAGCTGCGCCAGTTTTGATCGTTGCGGCTTCATAGGGGAACCAAGCACGGGGCTGTGGTGAGAGGGCGCGGATAGTGCGCTCCAACTCTACCGCTGGCCGCCGCCAGTCGAGCAACCCATCGGCACGTGACAGCTTATTGGCATAGGTGACGCCGTCCTCGGGCTGAATGATCGGCTTCAGCGCGCCAGTATCCAATCCGGCGAGCGTTGGAACAATCAGTCGCGCGCCGATATCGGAAAGCGCGTCATGCAGTTCACCGCCTGTCGTGTTGGGTGTGATTGGTGTCCGTTCGGTCATCAGCATGGGGCCAGTGTCGAGGCCAACGTCCATTTGCATGGTGACGACGCCAGCTTCTGTATCACCGGCCATAATTGCCCGCTGGATCGGCGCAGCGCCCCGCCAGCGTGGCAGTAAGGAGGCATGAATGTTCACGCACCCTAGCCTGGGCGCGGCCAAAATGGGTTCCGGCAAGATCAGCCCATAGGCGACAACCACCGCAGCATCGAGATTAAGCGCCGCAAACACAGCTTGCGCTTCCTCATTCCGTAGCGACTTCGGCGTCCGCACTTCTATGCTTTTTGCTTCAGCAAAAGCATGTACCGGTGATGGCTTTAGTTTTTGCCCTCGGCCAGATGGGCGGGGCGGCTGACTGTAGACGGCCGCCACCTCGTGCCCGGCGTCTATCAGTGCTGCGAGCGCCGGAACTGAGAAATCTGGCGTGCCCATAAAGGCGAGGCGGAGGGCGCTCATTAGATCAGCCTTTGACCGGGCGGTTGCGCGCCTCTCCGGCTTTCAATTTTTTCATTTTGGACAGCGCCATATTGCGCTTAAGCAGCGAGATGTGGTCGATGAATAGTACGCCGTCTAGGTGGTCAATCTCATGCTGTAGGCAGCGGGCGAGCAGGCCGTCCGCTTCAACTTCCTGCCTGGCGCCTGTCTCATCCAGATATTTGACGCGCACCCGCTCGGGCCGTTTTACGTCGTAATAGACATCCGGGATCGACAGGCAGCCTTCATTCATGATGCATTTCTCGTCGGACGCCCAGAGGATTTCTGGGTTGACGATTTGCATGGGCTCTGGCGGGTCATCCTCACGTGCGACATCGATCACAATCAAGCGTCGCTCATCACCGACTTGGGGGGCTGCGAGGCCGATACCTGGCGCGTCATACATAGTCGACAGCATGTCGGTGAGCTTTTCCCGGACGCTGTCATTGACGGCATCCACGGGCTTGCAGCGGAATTTCAGGCGCCGGTCGGGCGCGATTACGATTGGCAGTACGCTCATTGGCTTCTAACGGATCGCCTTCCAGTAGCTATCTTTGACCGAGATTTTGCCATCCCGGAACGAGTAAATGTCGATACCGCGCACATCGATTTCCTCTCCCGAGGTATAGCGGCCCGTCGCACGGAACCTGCCAACGATATGGTCATCGCCGAATAGCACTTCGGTTTCGGAAAATCGCATGGTTTCAATTGCTTCAGCGCGCTCAGCCAAAGCTTTGCGGGTCGCCTCAAGGCCTTTGATGACGGCACCTTCGGGTGCGTCTGGGCCTTCATGCATGCGCCATTCAAAATTATCTGTGACTTGGGCCAAAATGCCGTCGGCATCGCCCTTGTTGAACGCCTTGCCGAAGGCTTTCAGCACGTCCATCGCCTGCTTGCGGTCAATCGCCGTCATTCGTCCGCTCCTAAAGTGCAACGCTATTGTTTTGGAATGCTGCAAGGGCGCCGTCAACCGGGGCGCTACCCCTTGTTGCGGCGATATGCAAAAATATGTCGACATAAAGCTTGTTGCATGAAGGATTGATTCAATGGCTGGACCGCTGGACGGCGTAAAAATACTTGATCTGACGACCGTTGGCTTCGGCCCATATGCCGGTCAAATCCTGGGCGATTATGGCGCAGACATCATCAAGATCGAGTCCCATGAAGGGGATATTACTCGCGGTATCTCTCCGTTTAAGAACCCTGGAATGGGCCATTTTTACTTGATGGCGAACCGCAATAAGCGCTCCATCGTGCTGGACCTGAAAAAGCCTGAAGGCCGCGACGCAGTACTGAAACTGGCTGAAGATGCTGACGCGGTGCTCACGTCTATTCGCCCGGCCGCGATGCAGCGCTTGGGCCTAGGCTACGAAGATTTCACGGCGGTGAATTCTAAAATTATCTATGTCGCATTGGTGGGTTTTGGCCAGGATGGGCCGTATGCAAAGCGCCCGGCCTATGACGATGTGATCCAGGGCTTGTCTGGCATGGCTGACATGCAGGGCGGGCGAAGCGGTGAGCCTGCGTTTATTAAGGCATCCGTCTGCGACAAGATTTGTTCCCAGTTTGCCGTTCACGCGATGACAGCGGCGCTGTTTAGCCGGGAGCGCACGGGCGAAGGGCAGCTTGTGGAAGTGCCGATGTTGGAGTCTATGGTTGGCTTCAACTTGGTTGAGCATCAATCTGGCCAGACGTTCGACCCTCCGCTTGGCCCTGTCGGCTATGAACGCTCCATGGTGGAGTATCGTCGCCCATACCAGACTGCGGACGGCTTCGTCTGCGTTTTGCCATACAATACCAAGCAATGGCGCGCGTTCTTTGAGTTGATGGAACGCCCGGACATGATTGAAGATCCGCGCGTTAACGATGGGAAAACGCGCAGTGAGAAGATCGGCGAACTGTATGAAATGGTCGCCCAATGCGTTCGTGACTGGCCGACTGATCCACTGTTGGCCGCATTGCAAACGGCTGATGTTCCCCACGGGAAAGCGACGCCGCTTGGCGAACTCGCCAGCGATCCGCATTTAGACGCAGTCGGTATGTTTGAGCACTTCGAGCACCCGACAGAGGGGCGCATTCGCTTGGTCCGGCCAGGCGTGAAGTTTGAGAAAACCCCAGCAGGCATTCGCACCTTGCCGGTAGCGCTTGGCGCAGATGGTGAGGCGCTGCTGCGTGAGGTGGGATACAGCCCAAGTGATATCGCACGCATGATCGATGACGGCGTGACCGTCGCCGCTGCACCTACGGAAACGCGGTCGGCGGCGGAGTAATCAGGATGGCGCGGCTATCTCGCAGCGATCTCACCGGAAAAGCGCAATCTGTACTCGGCGTCATGGATCCGGCCGCACTTGGCAAGACGCTGATGCATGAACACCTGATCTGGGACATACGCCCACCTGGACTTGCGGCTGCGATGGATCAGGGGCCAGCGATTACGCTCTGCAATTGCTGGCAGATGACCTATGGCCGCGTCAAAGTTCCGCGCAATTTGGTGTCACGCTCGACAGACCTCGCGATCAGCGAAGTGAAAGAGATGGTCGCTGTTGGCGGTGAAACGGTGGTTGAGCTTTCTTCAGGCGGGTTGAAGCCTGAACCAGCCGAGCTGGCGAAAGTCGCAAAGGCGACAGGTGCCAATATCATAATGGGCTGCGGCCAGTATGTTGAAGAATATCAGGACGCCGAAAACCAGAACCGCAGCGCTGATGATTTCGCAGCGGAGATGGTGGACCAAATATTTGAGGGTGCCTGGGGCAGTGATGTCCGCGCTGGGATGATTGGCGAAATTGGCTGCCAGTCTCCTTGGACGGAGCTTGAACGCCGCGTCATGCGGGGCGCTATTATGGCACAGGCGGAAACAGGCGCTGCACTTAACGTGCATCCGGGGCGGGATGCTGACCAGCCGCAAGAAGTGATGGATTTCGTGAAGGCGGAAGGCGGCATTCCTGAACGCACGATCATCAGCCATGTTGATCGGACAATCTTTGATCAGGACCGCCTTTTTCGCTTAGCGGACACGGGCTGCATCATTGAGTTTGATCTATTCGGCCAGGAAAGCAGCTTTTATGCGCTCAATCCCTGTATCGACATGCCGAATGATGCGATCCGGCTTCGTCACATTCGGTCTTTGATTGAACGAGGCCACTTGGATCAGATCGTGATCAGCCATGACATCTGCTACGTCTCGCGTCTTAAATCTAAGGGTGGGCATGGCTATGGGCATATCTTTGAAAACGTTGTCCCGTTCATGCGCCTCCGCAATTATACTGAGGCTGAAATCGACGCGATCATCGTTGATAACCCCAAACGCCTGCTGACGTTCATCTAGACCATATTGGTCGGGACCCAGCAGCGATATTTGGCAGTTTTGGCAGCGGCTTCAAGGTCGTATGGCATGATCAAGCCTTGCCGTTGTTCTGGTGCACAATCCGAATTTTTCTGGGCGCGGGTTGACCAGGAGTGCAATGAATCCTGGCTTTCTGCATCGACGGCATGGCCAAAATGCGACGTCCATAATTCGTTTTGGAGCGCCTGAACGCTTTCTTTGTTTCGCCAATGAACGGCAGTTTCTGTGTCCCAACGCATGCTGCGGCCATTCAAATTGGCGGACCCGACAATCGCATCCGTACTATCGAAGATCGAGACCTTGGCGTGAACATAGACGTTTGGCGCGCCTTGCAGCGTTGCGCGGTCTGGCAATTCGTTCTCGTCAACGCTTACTGGTCGTGGCTGTGCCAAACTAAAGACACCACAGCGATCCCCCCAGGCTTTCTGAATACGCCGGACCGCGCGTACTTGCAGCCATTCGCCTTGACGTGCATCGGCCCCTTGATTGCCCTCAAACGCGACATCATCGGGTGCCGCTGGCAGAACGATAATCAGCTGCGAAGACGTGTTCCTGGATGCTGCGCGCACCAGTGCTTGAACAATCGCTGGTGAGCGGAGGAATTGCGTTTCCAGATAGATCAGCCGCTCTGCTCCCAGAATGGCCTTAATAACCGCACGCTCGATCTCAACTACATCTGGCCGCGGGCCGATGGCGAAAGGTGAGCGGGAGCGACGGGAGCGGGTGCGCAGGAATATGCCGCGATCAAGACTAGGTGGCGAAAGGTTCGGCGCGTCATCCAAGATTGGGGCGACAGGACGGAGCATTTGCTCAAACGGTGCGCCCATCCGCGTTAGCCGGGCATTGAAGCGGGGCGTATTGGCGTTCCATTCCGCCTTAAGGTGCGCACGGGCCGCTCCTGCAACATCGCCTTCAACGGCGACGCTGACATCGTGCCAGGTTTCATTCGCTGGGCGATCGTGGGCAGGCGTATCTGTCATGCGTTCCGCCAGATCGATGCCACCGATGATGGCGCGGGTGCCATCAAACACGGCCATCTTCTGGTGATAGGTCGCAGGCCATAGCCGGGCAGATGGAAAATTTTGGACTTTGAGCGCACGACCTTTGCGACGGAGATAGGCGCGGAGGCCCGGCTTGTGGGCCAGGTCCTGGTCGTTGTCCTGCTCTGCCTTCTTCCGCACACGATGCAGGCGAAAGCGCAGCGCGGGCCAGAACACGAGGCGGATAATTTTACCAAGCTCACCCGGATGCAGGCCCGCTATAACGGATAAATTATCGCCCGCGCCCGCAGCATCTCCTGCTTTGACAAAACCTTCGAGGGCCGACCATGCCTGTGCATGCAATGTGTTCGCGACAATGGGTTCGAAATCCGTAAGTAAAAGCCGCACGCGCACACCTTCTGCTGCACGGGCGGCGAGGAGTTCGCTCCATGTGCTGTATCCAGCTTCTAATGCGCGCGGGCTCTGTAGTGGGAGGTCTGCCTCAAACAGCCGGAAGCCCATTAGAATTTCATCGCGCGCGCCCAGCGCCATTTCTTCGAGCGCAGGATTGGCAGCGGCGGCTGTCAGCAATGGTTTGAAGGTTGCGGGCAAAGGCGCGCTTTCTGGTGGCAAAGGGGCAGGCTAGCTACACATACAAGCCTTAGTCCGGTCCTGTCGTTCCGGCTAGACCTGGATTCATTTCGTGGGGGACAGACTCCGCAGAAAAGCTTCAAGGTCAAGCGCTTGCTGAGGTGTGAGATTAAGGGGGCGGAGGATTGCAGCGCCATCAATGTGCAGCCGCTCCTGATCCATCTTGGAATAGTGTTCGATGACCTCTGGCAGCGTTTTTAGCATCCCGTTGTGCATATAGGGCGCTGTTTCCTGAACACCACGCAACGAGGGCACCTTGAATGATCCGAACGCCCGGCCTTGCAGTGCTACATGGCGGGACGGAATGGCAGCCGGGCTATCCTTGCCCGCACGGTCATCAGAATACGCGCCAAGCCGGGTGAAGGCAGAGTCCTTGAAATACTGAATGCCCGCATAGCGCCCTTTGTCGACCTTGCCAGGCCCAGTGAAAAATGGAATGCCAATGTCATCAAATTCACCATTGGTGAAGCCCGGTCCCAGATGGCAGAGGCTGCACCGACCTTCGCCAATGAACAGCTTTAGCCCACGTTTGGCGCTGTCCGCATACTTGGACGATTGTGCGGCATCGCCTGTAGCAAGGGCATCCCGGAAGGCATCGAATGGTGTCCGTTTGCTGATCAGCGTTTCCTGGTAGGCGGCAAGGGCTTTGCCAACCGCGACGAGTACTGGATCGGCCGCCATTGCCTCCGCACTTTCGCCAAATGTTTGGGTGAAGGCGGCGGCGAGCGTTGTGTCCGTCGCAATCAGCTTCTGGACATGCTCGGCAACGCTCGCCATTTCAGCGGTGGCGGTGATGGGGCGGATACTGGCACCCCACAGCGTGTCATTAGCACCGGCCCAACCGAACCAGCGACTGAAACCGGCATCTAACAGGGAAGGCGTATTGCGGACCCCCTTCGCAGCACCAATGGCGACCGTGAGGCCATCGGCAAAGGCTTGCTCCGGCTGATGGCAGCTTGCGCAAGCGACGCGTCCTGATGGCGATAGTCTAGGATCATTGAACAGCTGCAGGCCGAGACGGATTGCCCTTTCGTCACCAGATACGCGGTTGCTGGCGTCAATGCTTGGTGGTGGCGGCCAGGGGCCAAAACGGAGGATGGCTGTGCGTTCGGCCTCACTGAAGCTTACGTCTTGGGCGATGGCGGAGGGCACGTTAGCGCACGCGCTAATCAATACGGCTGCCAGGACGAGCAACCGGATCACGGTTGCACATGTCCGTGAGCCAGCCGAACCGGGCCTTCAACGCCGGCTAACCGGAATTTGAACCGCCAATCGCCGGGCAAATGCAGCAGGAATCCATCGGCCACATAAGTGCCGGGCGCTGTGTTGATCACGGACGGCGTGTAATTCATGCCATGACGATGCGCAGGCATATCTGCATCCACCAATATAGGGCCGGCATAGGCAGTGTTTCCTGGACCGCAGGCCAGAATTTCCATCTGAAATGGCTGGCCAACAGTCGGCAGTGCGGGCGTTAGCGTATATGACAGCTGATAGTCTCCCGCCGCCGCCATCGGCGCAGCAATTGGGCAATTGGCAGCGGCAAGCGTTGGCGCAAATAAGAGTGCTGTAGCGCCCGTAATCAAGCCCGCCAGTCTCACCGTTTCAGCGCCCAATCAGCCAATGCGCGGGCATTTTGATGGCCGATCTTTGCTGCTACATCCAGCGGCAGGTCAGCCAGCCATGCGCGGGACCAATCGGCGTGATCCGCCACATAGAACCAGCGTTCAGGCGTAAAGGTATCCGTGCCGATCATGAAGCGGTCTGGGAAGGCCATAAATGCTTTCCGCCATTCCGGATCAACCTTGCCGCCGCCGCCATGTTCGGAGCGAAAGGCCAGGTCCGACCAGAGGTTTTTATGTTTGGCCAGCATTGCCGCTACGTCTTCTGGATAGTCAAAGCCGGAATGCGCCCAGAGCACGCGGGCCTCTGGATTTTGGGCGAAGATGCGGTCTACGGCCTCAGCATCTGAATGGGCGTGCAGGAAAATTCCGTATTGCTTGGCCAACTGGACAACGCGCCGGACAACGGGCTTCTCTACGTCCTCGCCATACACATGAAATTCGCCAATGCCCGCATAGCGGTTCTTGGCGAGCAGGTCCGCCACCATATCGCCGACGGTGGGGTCATTGTGCCAAGTCCCGGTCTCCCCGCGCTTCCGATAGGGGCGGAGCACTGGCACGATCAGCTCAGGGGCCTCGGCATAGAGCTTCTGCGTGCCAAGATCGCTTGAGCTGGAAACGAACGCTTGGGTTAGGCCGGCTGCGCGCAGTGCCTGTACGGCTTTATCGGGCGGCAACATATCCCATGCGTCATGGCTGTAATGGATATGTGCGTCGATCAACGGCATGTCGTCGGCAATAGCCGGAGTGCCTTGAAGCAGAAGGGCGCTGGCAGCCAGAAGCCCGATTTTGCGGGTCATCAAATTCTCCTAGAATTTGGGCAGAGTGGTCACGTCGAGAACGCCGTCGGCGCGCATACGCCAATCGTCATGTTCGCCTGCCAATGCTGCGCTACGAACGTGGTTATAAAGGGTCAACCACGCGGGGTCTGCTTGTAACAACTGATAGCAGCGATGATGCAGACGTTCGCGAGCGGCTGGGTCCGTCGTTGACCGGGCTTGGTCGATCAACGCCTCAATCTCCGCATTCGCGTAGCCTTGGTGCCATGCGCCGCCATTCCGGCTATCGATTTTTTCAAAGAGCACACGGAATGCACTCATCGGGCTTGAATCGAACACGCACATATCGCCGATGCCCTTGGCGCGAACCATTTCTGCATAGGCAGTTCTGTCCTCATGCAGCCTGACCGTCGCTGTTACACTAACAGCAGCAAGATGTTGAATTACGGCGGCGGTGAGCGCTTCAGCTTCATCCGGCAGGCTGGTCGGGCAGTCAATTGTAATCGCGAGCCCTTCGGCGAACCCTGCGGCGCCCAACAAGCGCCTAGCTTCATCCGGGTCATACATTGGCTGCGGTGCCGGATCAGCGCCGACGTGGTTGGGGCTAAGGAAGCCCAATAGCGGTTGGCCAGCGCCGCCAAGTACATCCCGCACCAGTGCGCCACGGTCTACAGCCAGCGCCAACGCACTTCGAACGCGGGCATCGGTGAGCGCGCCCTTGGCTACATTCAGTAAATAAATAATAGCCACAGGATCAAGGTAGTCGATATGCGCTGGAGCCTGACTGAGCCTCGTCGCAACATGGGCTTTGCCATTGGCGACTGCATTGGCACGCTCAGTAGGATCAGTCACGGTGCGCCAAAGCAATTCGGCATTCGGGACGTTGCCGCCATGCCAATTCGGATTGGCGGACATAGCAATCTCGCCGTCCTCAATAGAATCCACTTGATAGGCACCACTGCCGATAGGGGCTTCCAGAAAGCCTGGCGTATCCGCGAACTCAGGCGGCAGGGCGTATGCGGAACAAAGGATGTCGAGCAGGTCCGCAATCGGTTCCTGCAGCGTGATTACAAATGTAAGCGCGCTTGAAGCCGCGACGGTCGCCCCGCCGAGATATTGTCCCCATACCGCTGGTGCGCCCAGCGTCGCGCCGATATCCGGACGCTGCATGCGCTGGATCATTTTCACCATCACGTCGGCATCAACCGGGGCACCATTGTGGAACGTGAGGCCGGGACGGAGGTGGAAGGTCCATGTCCGTGCGTCCGTGCTGACGTCCCATCGCTCCGCCAGGGCTGGCTGGAAGCGGCCCTCTATATCGCGGCGGACAGGGGCATCGAATACGGCTTCAAAAAGCGCCAATACATCCGCCCGGTCCGTGCAGTCGTGTGGGTCTTGGAACGCGGATTGGCGTTGCAGGATGACAATTGGGCCAGTGGGATTGGTCAAAGCATGCAGTCGAGGCAATTGGCGATCCCAGCAATATAGGTCACTCTAACGCTCAAGACGATGTTGGGAGAATATGATGACGACGATTATGGGCGAAGGCGAACACCGTTACAGGGTGGATATGGAATGGGCCAAGCTGCCGGAGGGCTGGTCGTTTCAGGATGTGGCGGCGGTTGCGGTTGATAGCAAAGACCAAGTCTATGTGTTCAATCGCGGTGAGCACCCAATGATCATTTTTGATCGGGACGGAAACTTTCTGCGCGCTTGGGGGGAGGGACTGTTCAGTCGCCCCCATGGCCTGCATATCGCGGCGGACGAAACGCTGTTCTGCACCGATGACGGCGATCATACGCTGCGCCAATGCACGCCTGACGGCAAGGTACTGATGACAATCGGTATACCTGGCAAGCCTTCTGAATATATGAGCGGCGAAGCTTTCCACCGCTGCACCCATTCCGCTCAATCGCCGGAGGGGGATATTTATGTGTCGGATGGGTACGGCAATGCCCGCGTCCACAAATATTCACCAGATGGCAAGCTGCTGTTCTCCTGGGGGGAGCCTGGTACGGACCCCGGCCAGTTTAACATTCCCCATAATATCTGCTGTGACGCTGATGGCTGGGTTTATGTGGCGGACCGGGAAAATCACCGGGTCCAGGTGTTTGACGGCAAGGGTCGGTATGAGACCCAATGGAACAACATGCACCGCCCTTGCGGCATTTGCATGAGCTGTATGGGCGAGACACTGTTCTATATCGGCGAACTTGGCCCTGGCATGAACGTAAACCGCAATATGCCCAATGTCGGCCCGCGCCTTTCCATCCTGAAAGGTGACGGCACGGCCCTAGCCCGCCTCGGTAATCTCCCAGCTGGCGAAGGCCCCGCACGCTTCCTAGCCCCCCACGGCCTCGCAACGGACCGCCACGGCGACATCTATGTCGGCGAAGTCTCCTTCACCAACCAACGCAATATGGGACAGGAGATGCGTGCAGACCTACCGACGCTGCGCAAACTGGTGAAGGAAAGCGCTTAGGACTTGCCGCCGCGGCGGGGCCTTGCTTTCTCCGCCGCCCATCGCAAACGTTCGCTGCTTGTCCAGATTTGGATAGGGTATAAACTGTCGGTCAAACAACATTCCCGATGATCTCCAGGAGACCGCTCTCTTGTCCGCACCAACAGCCGTAACGATTGATCCCGCGACTGGTCTGAAGCAATTCAATACCCGCGCCAGCTTGGCGACGGACCGGATTCAAGGCAAAGGCTATTCCGTTATTGACGATGAAGCGCTCACCACGCTGCCCGAAGCACCGCCAGGTGCTGCATTCAATGCGGAAGAGCAGGCGAGATATCGGGAGTTCAAGGAAGCGCGGCGGGGGGCGGCAGATTATATCGGGCTTGAAGGCGAATTCTCGAAGTATCTGGAGGATGTGTATTCGGATGCGCCGGTTGAACGCGATCCGCTCACGGATGAATGCGAGATCCTGGTTGTTGGTGCTGGGTTCGCGGGACTGTTGCTTTGGTATCGGCTGAAGGCTGCCGGATTCCAGGACGTGCGCTTCTGCGAAAAGGGCGGCGACGTTGGCGGCACATGGTACTGGAACCGGTATCCCGGCATCGCGTGCGATGTAGAAAGCTACAGCTATCTGCCGCTATTGGAGGAGATGGGCTACGTCCCCTCCATGAAGTTCGCATCCGGGTTTGAAATTCTGGAATACTGCCAAAACATGGCGGAAAAATTCGGTTTCTATGACCGCTGCTTGTTCCACACCACCGTTGACCAGACCGTTTGGGACGAAGACGCCGCCCGTTGGACTGTCATCACGGACCGCGGCGATAAAATGCGCGCCCGCTATGTCATCCTGGCGAATGGCATTCTAACAACGCCGAAGCTCGCCAAAATTGACGGCATGGAAAAGTTTCAGGGCGAGGCATTCCATACTTCCCGTTGGAACTATCATGTGGAACTGAAAGACAAGCGCATCGGTATTATCGGCACGGGTGCCACATCTGTGCAGGCCGTACCGGAACTCGCTAAAATCGCGAAGGAACTGCATGTGTTCCAACGCACGCCGTCTTCGATTGATGTGCGTGATCAACGCGAGACGACGGATGAAGAGCGCAAGCAATGGGCCAATGAACCTGGCTGGGCCGTCGCCCGACGTGAGCGCTTAGCACTGATTTCAGCGGGTCGCACAGCGCTTAAAGGCAATGATGATTTTCTTGCCGGCAAGGTGGATGTGAACGCTGGCAGGAAGCAGCACGCGACTGAAATCAGCCAGGATGAGCTAATCAAAAAGCAGCTCAACGCCAACTTCCGCATCATGGAGCAAATCCGCGCCCGCGTGGACGAGATTGTTGAAGACCCAAAAACAGCAGAGGCGCTGAAGCCATACTATCCCTACGGCTGCAAACGCCCGACCTTCCATGACGAATACCTGCCTGCGTTTAACAAGCCCAATGTGCATTTGATCGACACAGCGCCCATGGGCGTGCAGGAAATCAATGAGCGCGGCGTGGTTCATAACGGCATTGAATATCCGGTGGACGTGATGATTTACGCGACCGGCTTCCAGTGGATGGCGACCGCGTCCTTCAACATGATTACGGGGCGCGGCGGGCAAACCCTGCAGCAGAAATGGGCGGAGAAGGGCACCCGCACCTTCCTTGGCCTGCACAGCAACGGCTTCCCGAACCTGTTTATCATGTCCGGTCCGCAGGGCGGCGGCGGCCAGTTCAACTTCACGCGCACCATCGATATGCACGTAAAATACGCTGTCAGCATGCTAGAAATGCTGCGGGACAAGAAGGCCCGCACGCTGGATATCACCGAAGAATCAGAAATCGAATACGCCGCCCATTGCGCCGAAGCCGATATCCGCACATCACCGCTCCGCGATTGCATTAGTTACTACAATGGCGATGGTGCCGCCGCCCCAGGCACGCTCGCGTACTATGGCGGCCCGGCAAAATGGCACGAAATTCGCGAAAAAGCGTTGGAAACCATGGAGCCGTTTGTGCTGGGGTGAGCAAGAGCGAGGCTATTCTTCAGCCACCCTTGCAGCGCTTGGTGTTTAGTCCCGGAGATTGATGGTGCACTCTTTTCCCAAGTTTGGAAGGACGCATTATGGGACAGGTACTTCACGGGAGCGCCCGCACGACAGCGGCGATCCGTCGAGCAATACAAGATAGTCAAGAGAGCCTGAGGGTCC
>JBDQJI010000038.1:0-31887 GCA_040263875.1 Alphaproteobacteria bacterium | reverse complement strand
CTGCGGAAAACCAACGGGGCGTCTGTTACTGCAAGGCAGATGCAGGGGCCGTTTGGGCCAGATACAGGGGTGTGATCCACTGTTTCATCGGCGACCTCGATATCGCCTGCGTGAAATTCTTCATCACCATCGGCAAAGCTTCCAGCCAGCACCAAAGTTAACTCCAGCCCTTGGTGCGTGTGCTGCGGCACATCCTCACCCGGCGGGATAAAGAGCAGCCGCGCGCGGGTTTCGTCGCCGGTTTCAATCAGATGTTGGCGAATGCCGCCACCGAGCGGACTCCACTTGACCGCATCAATATCACAGCCGAGATAGTGGCGCAGTGGTGCTGGCGTGTTTGACCCCGCTAAAACGTTCGCGGGATGCTCTGCCTCGGCGCTTTCGGCGCGGGCCATGCAAGCTTCGAACGCGCCAGCGTCCATCGGCTCCGGCGGCATTTCTTCCAATGCTGCTGTGCCGATAGCTTCAAGCGCCGCATCGCGCTGACGGCAACTTGGGCAATAGGTTAAATGGCTAGCGACAGCCAGCGACCAGCCTTCCGACAGAGATCCGGCGGCATAAGCTAGAAGCAGGTCATCAGGGAGATGGTGGTGCGTTTCCATCAGCTTTCTCCATGGGCATTGCGATCAAGCAGCGTGTCCAGTCGCGCCAAAGCCAGGCGGATGCGGGATTTCACGGTGCCGATCGGCAATTGTAATTTTTCAGCGATTGCGGGGTGTGGGTCTTCCTCAAAGAAGGACAGCATGATGACCTCACGTTGCTTCTCGGGCAGTTCCGCCAATGCGCTTCTGACAGCTGCGATATCCTCTTGTTTAGAGGCTTGGCGGTCGGGCGTGGGTTCGGCGGCTGGCATTAAAAGTGGATCGTTGGGATCAAGTTCTGGGCGCTGGCGGCGCCGGATGCGGTCTATCATCTGATTTCGCGCAATCCGGAATATCCAGGTGGAAGCGCTCGCCTTTTCGGGGTCAAAAAGCCCTGCTTTCCGCCAAAGCAGCGCCAGCGTTTCCTGGGCAATGTCTTCTGCCTGACTGGGGCTAGAGCCTTGTCGCAGCAGGTAAGATTTCACCCGGGGCGCGAAATGCGCGAACAAATGGCCAAACGCATCCCGGTCGCCGGTCTCTGCGACTGCTAACAGGTGGGCCTCCCAGGATTGTTCAGTGGCGCCGGCGGCGTCGCTCATGAGGTGTCAGTCTTTCTTGTTTGACATGGTGTTTACGGTCCCAGTCCTGGATCAGATCAGTCTATCGGAAAAACTATCTACGTGATTTTCTTGACCGGTTTCTGATCTGCATGACGCCTCACACCGTAGACATCACTGAACTATACAGGCCATTCCCATGCCGCCTAACGCGCAGAACAACCATTCTGGACCCCGCCGCGCCGCAATTGTCGGTGCCGGCATTTCCGGGCTGGGTGCTGCCTATGCGCTATCGAAAACTCATGACGTGACGGTGTTTGAGGCTGAACCACGCCTTGGCGGCCACGCGCGTACACTTGAGGCTGGCCGGGATCGCAAAGTCCCTGTCGATACGGGCTTCATCGTCTTCAACTACCGCAATTATCCGCTGCTGACAGGCCTTTTCGCTGAGCTTGATACGCCCGTGAAGAAAAGTGACATGGCCTTTGCCGCCAGTATAGATGGTGGTCGCATCGAATACGGCCTGCATTCAACGCCAGCGATATTCGCCCAGAAAAGCAACCTGGCGCGCCCAGGGTTTTGGCGAATGCTGGCGGACATCCCGCGCTTCAATCGGGGCGTTAAAGCGCTGGCGGATGAGCCGGGGCTGAGTCTGGGCGACGCCCTTGATCGCTTGAATATGGGCCAATGGCACCGGCAGTATTTCCTGCTGCCGCTTTCGGGTGCCGTATGGAGTGCATCGCCAGAACAGATGCTGGACTTCCCGCTCGCGACCTTTGTCCGTTTTTTCGAAAATCATGGCCTGCTGACAATCAATGACCAGCCGCAATGGCATACAGTTGATGGCGGCAGCAGTGTTTATGTGGCGCAATTGGCAGCGGCGATCCGGGCCAATGGCGGTGAAATCCACATGGGCGGGCCAATTGAATGCGTCAGCCGGAATGATAGCGCGGTCATGGTGAAGGCTGCCGGGCAGGAAGCCCAGACCTTTGATGATGTGGTGTTCGCCTGCCATTCCGATCAGGCGCTTGCACTGATGGATGATCCGGACCCGGACGAGCAGCGCATTCTGGGTGCCCTGCGGTACGAGCCAAACAAAGTGATCCTGCATGATGACCCAAGCGTCATGCCGAAGCGCCGGGTCTGCTGGGCCAGTTGGAACTATCAGGGCAAGGCGAACATTACCGATCCAGACATGACGGTGACCTATTGGATGAACCGCCTTCAAGGCATCCCTGACGATGTACCGCTTTTCGTGACATTGAACCCGTCAACACCAATCCGGGATGAGTATGTGTTCGACGAAACAGTGCTTAGCCACCCGGTGTTTGACCAGCCTGCAATTGATGCGCAAGCGGCGCTGCCAGGTATCCAAGGTAGGCGGAATACATGGTTCTGCGGTGCTTATTCCCGCTACGGCTTCCATGAAGATGGCTTGTTGAGCGCGGTAACTGTCGCCAGGGCGATGGGTGCCACACCGGCATGGGCATAGCGGCATGAGTGTATCAAAGTGGCCAGAGGTTGGGGCAGCTTTGCTATCCGGCAGCACCTATCACGCGCGCCGGGGGGAGCTGCGCAATGCATTCCGGTATCACGTGGATTATGTGTTCTGCCGCGTGCATCCAGCCCCTTGGCGCGGGGGCAAGCTTGTGGGCCGGAAACGTCCGGCATTCGCGGTCGTTCGGGATGCGGATCATGGTCGCGGCGGTTTGGATATGGCCGCCTGGGCGCTAGCGCAGGCGCGGTCGCTTGGCGCCCCCGAAAGTGCGCTGCATGAGGTCTGGCTTTTAACGCAGCCGCGCACGCTGGGATTTCTTTTCAATCCAGTCAGTTTCTGGTTCTTCCGGGATGTTGAAGGTGCGACGTGCGCCGTATTGGCGGAAGTGAACAACACCTTTGGTGATCGGCACTCATACCTCTGCTTCTTGCCAGATTTTGCACCGATAGGGCCCGGTGACGCCATCACGGCCCAGAAGGTCTTTCACGTCTCGCCCTTCCAAGAGGTCGAAGGCACGTATCGGTTCACGTTCGATCTGAAAGACGACGCGGTCGATATCCGCATTGACCATCGCCGGGATGGCGGTCACGGCGTGATCGCCACGCTGGCGGGATCACTGGTACCGGTTACGACCAAGCGTGTGCTTGGCATCATTCTGCGCCGGCCATTGGGGGCGCTTCGTGTATTCGCGCTGATCCATTGGCAGGCCATCAAGCTCAAACTCAAGGGTGCGCCATATCGTGTGCGCCCACTTCCCCCGAAAGAGGAAGTCTCTCGATGACTGACACCCAGACGCTCGCCCGCGATTCAGCGGAAGTCACACTGCCGAAAGCGCCTGCGCGGCCACTAGGCTCTGCCGTCGGTGCGCGCTTTTTTAAGGCCTGTGAGCAGATCAAGGTCGGCACGCTGTATGTGACGGCACCCGATGGCCAACGCCGCCATTTTGGTTCTGGATCGCCTGAAGTGCATTTCCACATCCATGATTGGTCGGCCATCGCGGCCGTCGCCGCGCGGGGCGATATCGGGCTGGGAGAGGCCTATATCAACGGTCTATGGGATTGCCCTGATATTGATGCCATGACCCAGCTAGCGCTGCTGAACGAGGACGCATTCTCAGGTCACCTTCATGGCTCATTCCTGAACCGCGCGATCTTCTTGCTGACGGACCGGATGATGCGCCGGAATTCGAAACGCGGCAGTGCCAAGAATATTCAGGCGCACTACGACGTCGGCAATGATTTCTACAGCCTTTGGCTGGACGAAAGCATGACCTATTCAAGCGCGCTGTTTGACCAGCCGGGCCTGACGCTGGAGGGCGCGCAGGCGCGGAAGTATCAGCGGCTATTGGACGTCACAGCCCGGCCCGGTGGCGGTGGTAAAACGCTGGAGATCGGTTGCGGTTGGGGTGGGTTCGCTGCCGCGGCGCTGGCTGATGGCCGGGACCTCACAGCAATCACAATCTCACCATCACAGAAGGCCTATGCCGATGCGCGGCTTGGCGGCAAAGCCGACATCCAGCTTTGCGATTACCGGGATATCCACGGTCAATACGACGCCATCGTATCCGTTGAGATGATAGAGGCCGTGGGTGAGCGCTATTGGCCCACATACTTCGAAACCCTGAAGCGTTGCTTGGCACCAGAAGGCAAAGCTGCTGTTCAGGCGATCATCGTCGAGGATGAATTGTTCCCGGACTATCGCAAGCGCTCTGATTTCATCCGGCATTACACATTCCCAGGCGGCATGTTGCTGGCACCAGGACCGATGGCCGAGGCGGCAAAAAATGCGGGCCTCGCCGTCAACAATGTCTTCCGGTTCGGCCAAGATTATGCCGAAACACTGCGCCGCTGGACGGCAGCGTTCGAAGATGCCGCGCCCCAGATCCGCGCGCTTGGCTACCCAGAAACGTTCCTGCGGAGCTGGCGCTTTTATCTAGCGATCTGCACTGCCGCGTTTCAGACGGCGCGGACCGATGTCATCCATATGGAGTTTAGCCATGCGTAAAGCCGTATTCGCACTCGCTGCCCTTCTGGCTCTCCCGGCGCAAGCCAATGAGGCCCAAGCCTCGCCGGTCGAGATCGAGTCCTCATTGCGACAGGTCGGTCAGGCTGAGTTCCGTTATCTGTTCTGGGATATTTTCGATGCGAGCTTGTACGCTGCTGGCCAAACATTTTCTTGGCAAGCGCCGTTCGCCATTTCGCTTGAATATCGCCGGGATTTCAGTGCGGAGGATTTGACCAAGGAAACTATCAAGTCTCTGGACCGGATGACCGATTGGCCGCAAGCTGAACTTGCGACCTTCCGCACAACGCTGGCTCCCTGCATGGCGAATGTGCGTGATGGTGACCGCTTCACGGCCGTTAGCCCGGATGCGGATACAGCAGTGCTATTCCTGAACGGCAAAGAACGCTGCCGCCTGGAAAAATCCAACATTCGCCGTGATTACTTCAGCATCTGGCTAAGCCCGAATGGTGATTTCCCGGAAGAAACCCGCAAGCTGCTCGGCACTGCGAGCCCTTGATGACTGCCACTGCATCCGCGCCGGTTGGCAAAGCGCAGAAGATGCTTCTGCGTTACAGCATGTTCGGCGCTGCTTTGGCATTTGCCGGGCCGCCAATCTATATCCACACACCTCGTCTTTATGCAGATCAGCATGGACTGGGGCTGGCGGCGGTTGGTGCCATCCTGTTGGGTTTGCGTATTCTGGATTTCGGCCAGGACCCGTTGCTGGGCTGGTGGATTTCTCGCACGAAAATGGCGAAACGCACCATCGCCACGATTCTCGCAAGCGCGCTCGGCATCGGCGCTTTGGCGTTGTTTGCGCCAGACCCAATTCTTGATGGCCGCATATGGCTGGCGTTCAGTTTGGCCGTGGTGTTCACCGGCTTCAGCGGGTTGCAAATCTTGTTCTATAGCGCAGGCGTTAGCTTGGCGGAGCAGAGCGGGAATACCCTCACCCATGATCGTATTGCGGGTTGGCGCGAAGCCGGCGTACTCGCCGGTATCTGCGCGGCGTGCGTGGCACCATTGGCGCTTGGATCGGTGTTTGGTGAGGCTGTCGGCTTCACGGCATTTGCCGTCGTGTTCTGCTTATTCTTGGCATATGCGGTCCATCGGATGCGCGGCGTTTGGCCGGTCGGAGGTGCCATCAATCGTGAAGCGCCTCCAGCATCCGGACTCCGTCGTCTCTTCCAAGATAATGGCGTTCGCAGGCTTCTCTTGATCGGTCTGTTGAATGCGCTGCCAGGGGGACTGACCGCGACGCTTTTCCTCTTTTTTGTCGAGGACAAGTTGCAGGCGGGCGACCATGCCGGGCCAATGCTGCTGTTGTTCTTCGCCTCCGCTGGCTTGGCAGCACCGCTTTGGTCGAAGGCTGCCGCGCGGTTTGGGCCGAAGCCAGCAATGCTTTGCGGGATGATGGCGGCGATCTTCGCGTTCCTCTGGGCATTGACGTTAGGGGCCGGTGATTGGATGGCGTTCTATGTGATCTCAGCCGCTTCTGGTGCAGCGCTCGGGGCGGACATGACACTTCTCCCGGCGATGCTGTCCCGACGCTTGTCCGCGACTGGGCTTGATAGCGCCCAGGCCTTTGGGGTGTGGGGCTTCATCAATAAGGCGTCTCTGGCAGTCGCTGCGGGCGTGGCGCTGCCACTGATCGGCTATGCGGGCTTCGCGCCCGGGCCCGGAAATTCCGAAGCGGCGTTAAGCGCGCTCGCCATCGCTTATGCAGGCGCACCCTGTGCCCTCAAAGCCCTCGCTGCCGGGCTTCTCTTTATGACACCAATTTCGAAGGAAGCTTGAGCCATGGCCGCATTAGGTTACATCGCCGCCGGGTTTGCACTCTGCCTGGCGCTCATCCTTGCCAAAGACCACTTCTGGAGCTTCCGCGCCCAGAGCCTGAGTGACTATGCGGGCGAAGCGCCAGATTTTGACGTGCGCACATCGCTTGGCGGCGTCTTTCTGGCGGATGGCGTGATCTATGATTACTCGGGCCGAGTGAACGCCCGTTTCCGCGCCAACATTACCGGAAAGTTCAATGAAACTGGCGGCGTTATGGATGAGGAATTCTTCTACGCAGACAGGGCAGAGCCGCAGCGCCGCCAATGGCGGATAACTTATACAGGCCCCAAGACGTTCACCGCAGAAGCTGACGATATTGTGGGCACGGCACTTGGCGAAGCATCAGGCAATGCACTGCGCTTTACCTATAAGCTGCGCCTGCCAGAACGGTTGGGCGGCCATGTACTTGATGTCGTCGATTGGCTCTATCTGATGGAGGACGGAACAATCGTAAATCGTTCCGACATGCGTAAATTCGGCTTTAGGGCCGCTGAACTCATCGCCATATTCCGTCGGGCGGAGGGATAGACCCATGGCGGCATCATTTGCTGGCAAAACCTACTGGTTGGTCGGTGCCTCAGAAGGCCTTGGCCGCTCCCTGGCGCTGAAATTGGCGGGCGCTGGTGCAAAGCTATGCCTTTCCGCCCGCAGTGAGGACCGTCTGCAAGACCTTGCGGCGGAAATTGGCGGCGATACAGTGGTTGCACCTTTGGACGCGCGGGATACAGACAGCGTTGCGGCTGCGTTCGAGACCCTCCCGAGGCTGGATGGCGTCATTTACAACGCCGGTGTTTATGAGCCCACCACTGCTCAGGATTGGGACGCGGATGCTGTCGAGGCCATGTGCGATATCAACTTCACGGGTGCATCCAGGGTGATGGGCAAAGCGGTTCCGGCATTGGTCGGGCAGGGCAGCGGGCATATCGTGATTGTGGGATCGCTCGCAGCATTTGGCGGGCTTCCAGGTGCCATTGGATATGCTGCCAGTAAAGCTGGTGCGGCCAGCCTGGCGGAGTGTATTCGGGTTGATCTACCAACGCCTGATTACAATGTGCAGCTTATGAACCCTGGCTTCATCAAGACCCGGCTGACGGATAAGAATGATTTTGACATGCCGCATCTGATGATGCCGGATGAGGCGGCGAACTATGTATTCAAAGCAATGCAGGGCTCCCGGTTCCGCACCAGTTTCCCGCCCGCCTTCGCCAGGCGATTCCGTCTCGCAGGCCTGTTCCCGGATTGGCTCTACTTCAAGCTTGTTCGCTGAGGGTTATGCAGGCGGCATGATGTGCGGTGAGTCTGTTAACAGGCCTTCAGGCTTTGGTTCAAACCGGTAAATTTGGCGAAGATGCACCTCGTCTGGCCCATCGAAAATTCGAAGTGCGCGCGCCCATGCGAAAGCGTCAGCAATAGGTGTGTCCGCGCCGCCGCCCATAGCGCCGAATACCTGGATCGCACGGTCGGCAATCCGCTGATACGTCTCCGCCACAGCTACTTTGATGATGGAGACATCCTGGCGGGCGGCCTTCCAGTCGGATTGATCAAGCGCCCAGGCGCATTTCCAAGTGAGCAGGCGTGCCTGATTTAATTCCATGCGGGAGCGGGCGATCATGTGCTGGATCGAATCATATTCAGCGATAGCCTGCCCAAAGGCATAGCGTTGCTGGGCGCGTTGCAACATCAGCTCGATCAACGTCTCGCAATGGCCAATGGCGCGCATACAGTGATGCACACGAGCGGGCCCCAGCCGCACTTGCCCAAGTCGGAAGCCATCGCCTTCGCTGCCGAGCAGGTTTGCTGCTGGAACGCGAACATCCTCATACGCAATTTCATATGCGCCAGCGCCGGGCTCCACAAAGCCTAGGAATGTTGATGGCCGGATGATGCGGATGCCGGGCGCGTTCGCTGGCACGATAATAACGCTCTGGCGACGGCCGGGGCGCGCGTCGGGGTCTGTCACGCCCATGACCAAATGCACATCCGCAGCTTTGCCGCCGGATATGTACCATTTCCGCCCTGAAATAACGTATTCCCCGCCGTCGCGCCGGATGGTGGTTGCGATATTACCGGCGTCGGAGGATGCAACCGCCGGTTCCGTCATGGCGAAGGCGGATTGGGTCCGGCCTTCCAACAACGGGTCCAGGAATGCGCGGCGTTGATCGGGTGTCGCGGCGTTTGCCAGCATGATCATGTTCGGCACATCAGGCGGATGGCAATTGAACGCTTTGGATGCGCCCATAACCCGGCCCATAATTTCTGCCAATGGGGCAAACTGGCTGTTCGTCAGCCGCGTTCCCGGTGCATCATCAGGCAGATTTGGGATCGCCAGATTCCACAAACCTGCCACTTTCGCTGCTGCCTGAATATCGCCGATAAACGGTGGATATTCGCCTGCTAACCCTGCCTCTCGCCAAGGCCGGGCGCGCGGCAGAATCTCCGCCGTCATGAAGGCTTCAAGCTGATCGATCAGCGCTTGAGTTTCGGGCGAGTGGGCGAAATCCATGGGGTGCGCCTTAAGCCGGATTGAAGATGGCAACGCCGTCGTCATTCGTCGCGACAACACCCTCTGCACTGAGGTAATCCCGCTTGGTCATGTCCTTCAAAAGTGCAGGATCATCTGGCGTGTTGGCGATGAACCGGGTTCCGTCTGCCTGACGGCCGAACAGGATCGCGTAGCTTGGGCCTTTACGGTCATGCATGACTTCATAGGTCTCGATGGTCGCTTTACCCGATGGTGTCTCTGTGGTCGCTGGGCCTTTGTCAGCGTCGATTTTGGCCTGATAGACCTTAGGGTCCTTAGGCTTGAAGGTCTTCTCCGTAGGGGTGGTGGAGTAGATCCCGGCTGACTGCTTGGTCACGTAATTGCCGTTGGCCGTGATCATGCCGTAGCTTCCAGGCTTGGAGCGGACCTTCTGCATCATCTCAGCAATGGAATGGGTGACGTAATTGTTGCCGGGGCCGCCAAAGTAGGGGAGCCCGCCTGTGACCGTCAGCCCGCGCGCGTCATCTTCGGCGATGCCCATTTCCTGGCAGGCAATCTCAACAGCACTAGGGAAGCAGCTATAGAGGTCCAGGAACGTCAGATCGTCCAGGCCCATGCCTGCCATCTCAAACGTTTCCTCAGCCACGATGCGCATGGCGGGGGAGGAATGGAAGTTCTTGCGGTCACTGATGTACCAGTGATCGTAGGCGTCTGCGGTGCCGTGCAAGTAAACCCAGCGGCTCTCTGGGATACCAAGCGCCTTCGCCTTGGCGACGCTGGTCAGGATAACGGCGGCGGATTGGTCGATATAGGCGTTAGCGTTCATCAGCTTGGTATAGGGAAAGCCGATATAGGGGTTTGTGGCGCTTGGCGTCGCGATCTGTTCTGCGGTGAAGCCATCTCGTCGGTCCGCTAACGGGTTAGCAGCAGCGACTTTGGCGAAGCCTTCGAACAGGCGGCCCATGGCCTGGGCGTGCTCGTCAATCGTGCGGCCCTTGTGGCCTCGGATTGCGGTTTCGAACAGTGGATAGGCGAAGATTGCACCCGCCATGCGGTGGCGTTCTTCAACATCATTCCAGCCTTGTGTTCCGACACCCCAGGTCTCGGGCTCACCGCCAGC
Organism: Alphaproteobacteria bacterium; assembly: GCA_040263875.1. Classification (GTDB taxonomy): domain Bacteria; phylum Pseudomonadota; class Alphaproteobacteria; order Bin95; family Bin95; genus VMCJ01. The sequence goes on along the minus strand of JBDQJI010000038.1, from coordinate 21,809 downwards.
ATCCTCATTCCAATCCAGATCAATACCGGCGCGCTGGGCGGTTTTCTGGGTCGAAAGGGCCTCGCCGCCAATCACCATGGCAGTCTCAACCTCACCCCGCGTCACCATTTCAGAGAGGCGATTGATCGACCATTGCGGCATGTTTCCGCCTGCATAGGTGTAAATCAGCTGCTTGGCGTTATCCGCACCAATGCGGTTTGCCAGTGACTTTGGCGGATTGCTGGGGCCGCCAAATGGCGAGCGAAACCGCCAGCTGGTGTCCGCGAACGCACGCAGCTGCACGATGGTGTCGAGGGATGAGAGCAGCGCTGTCCCTGCCTCGCTATCTTCAGCGGCGGCGCGGGCGGATGCGGCGATCAGGTCAATCGGTGCCAGCGCCCGCACGGGATCCTCTTCCCGCTGCGTGATCTGGCCAGCGCCGACCATGATCGGAATACGGCTTTCATCCATCTTCGAAACATCCTTTAGAATTCTCTACCTGCATCATGTTGCCATGGCGGCACGGTTGATTGAAGCTTGCGATATCCGCATCGGGAGAGACTGGTATGAGCCGTATTGGCGACGCCCCAAAACGCCGTGAAGATCAACGCTTTGTCACTGGTGCCGGGGCTTATTTGGATGACCTGCAATTCGCGGGCCTGTCCCACGCAGCTTTTGTGCGGAGCCCCCACGCCCATGCCCGGATCACCGGCATTGATACGGCGGCCGCCCAAGCATTGCTTGGCGTGCTGGCCGTTTTGACTGCAGGTGATGCCGCCGCTGACGGCTTGAAGCCGCTGGTTCCGTTCGTGACGGCCAATACGGTGACTGATGAACCGCTGGCGTGGGATCCGCAGCCGCTCCTGGCTGAGCACACGGTTCGTTTCGTTGGCGAGCCTGTCGCGCTGGTTATTGCGGAGACAGAGACTCAGGCGCTGGATGCTGCGGAAGCTGTGGCCGCATCCTACGAAACTTTGCCTGCCGTGACTGACGGCCGGGCAGCATTGGCTGACGATGCAGTCGAAATCTCCACTGATATTCCGGGCAATCTTTGCATGGACTGGCGCCATGGCGACCAAGCTGCAATTGAAGCCGCTCAGGCGGCTGGCGCCCGCACGATATCAATTGGCTTGATGAATCACCGCATCGTCACGAATCCCATGGAACCGCGGGGTGGAATTGGCGTGTTTGATGCTGGGACGGGTCGGTACACGCTGCATGTCTCCAGCCAGAATATCCATATCAACCGGGACCATATTGCGACGGCGCTCGATGTTGGGCGAGAGACTGTGCGCTGGCTGGCGCCGGATGTTGGCGGCGGATTTGGTGCCAAGAACTTTGCCTATGTTGAGCAGGCTTTGTTGCTTTGGGCGGCCCGGCGGGCGGGGCGTCCGGTTAAGTGGATCGCAAGCCGAAGCGAAGTCTTCCTGGCGGACCATCAGGCGCGTGATCATTGGGCGGAGGCGTCGCTTGCCGTTATGCCGGATGGGCGGATTGCGGCGCTCGCAATCGACAGCATCGCCAACTTGGGCGCCTATATGGCGGGCAGTGCAGGCGGGGTGCAAACCAACCAGTATGCGCATCTTCCGGGCACGCTTTATGCCATCCCCAATGTTGGTCTCCGGGTACGATCCGTAGTCACGAATACTGCCCCAATTGGGGTGACGCGCGGACCGGGTTTCGGTGAGATGAATAACATCATTGAGCGGGTGATTGATGCAGCAGCTGCCAAGCTTGGCATGGACGCCATGGAGCTTCGTCGCAAAAACCTCATTGCGCCTGCGGCTATGCCTGCCGCCAATCCACTTGGTGGAACCGTGGACAGTGGCGATTTCCCCAAAGCGTTTGAAGCAGCATTGAAGGCTGCAGATTACGGTGGGTTGCCTGCTAGAAAATCTGCGACAGCGGCACCATTGTTGCGGGGTTTCGGCATTGCAAACCACATCAAGGCGACCGGCGGCGTGCCCGATGAAAACGTTGAAATCCTGTTCCGCGCGGATGGCGCCGTTGACCTGATCACTGGCACCCAGACCATTGGCCAGGGCCATGAGACGACCTTCCCACAATTGGTCGCCGAGCGATTGGGCGTGCCGAGCGAGGTCGTCACCATGCGCCATGGTGATACAGACGCCATCATCAACGGCGGCGGCCATGGCAGTTCCCGCGCGACATATATGGCGGGCACCGCTATCTGGCGCGCGGCGGAGGAGATTGAGGCCAAAGGCAAGATCGTTGCGGCGGATATGCTGGAAGCAGCTGCAACGGACATCATATTTGCTGAGGGCAAATTCACTGTCGCCGGTACGGACCGCAGCATCGGCATTCTGGATGTTGCGAAAGTGGCGCTGGAGGCTGGAACGCCGCTTGATACCTTCCACGCTTTCACCCGGGACGCGATGACATACCCATGCGGTGCCCATGCAGCAGAGGTGACGGTGGACCAGGATACTGGCGTCGTTCGTCTCGTGCATTATACGGCGGTCGATGATTACGGCGTGCTGGTCAATCCAATGGTCGCATCCGGCCAAGTGCATGGTGCCATCGCTCAAGGCGTTGGTCAGGCGCTACTGGAGCATGCGGTCTACGACGAAGACGGACAACTGCTCGCAGGCTCGTTCATGGACTATGCAATGCCACGCGCGGATGACCTGCCAAGCTTCACGCTGGATTTTAGCCCGACGCCCTGCACGACAAATCCGTTGGGCGTAAAGGGTTGCGGCGAAGCTGGTGCCATTGCGGGCTACCCAGCTGTAACGCTAGCCATTCTGGACGCATTAAAGCCGCTGGGCGTCGAAGGCTGGGACGGTCCAGCGGCTCCCGAAACAATCTGGCAGGCGATCCAGGCGGCGCGTTCAGCCTGACAGCATTGCCCTACAAACCACGCATGGACCGCTTCGACCAGCGAACCTGATAGAGATCGAACCGGCGGTCCGCTAAGTTACGGGTCGTGCCGCTGTGGCGGCTGGTTAGCAGGTCTGAGAGCGCCAAGTCTGCCATGGCGATGGTTTCTGTGTTGGGGGCGGTGTCTGCGGCGACGCCATCACGGGCGAACTGGAAATCTGACGGGGTGAGGATGCAGCTTTCTGCATAGTGCACGTCCATCGCGTCCACATTTGGCAAGTTGCCGACAACGCCGGACAGGACCATGTAGCACTGGTTTTCAATGGCGCGGGCATGGCAGCAATAGCGCACGCGTAGGTATCCGCGTCGCTCATCCGTGCAGAACGGCACGAACATCATCAAAGCACCTTGGTCCGCCAAGCTCCGCGCGAGTTCTGGGAATTCGCTGTCGTAGCAAATCATTACGCCGATTGGGCCGCAGTCCGTTGGGATAACGGCGGCGCGGTCCCCGCCTTTGATGTTCCACCACTCCCGTTCGGATGGGGTGGGGTGCAGCTTGTCCTGGGCATAAACGGCACCATCGCGCAGGAAGACGAAGCAGGTGTTCCGAAGGTCCCCATCATCTGCCATCGTGATATGCGAACCGCCGATGATGTTGATATTGTAAGACACAGCTAGCTTGGTCATGAACGCCTTATAGCGGTCCGTATATTCAGTGATTTTCTTGATGGATTCGTGCGGTGGGCGTTTTTCGGTTTCCAGTGACAGAAGCTGCGTGGTGAAAAGCTCTGGGAACGTCACGAAATCGGCTTTGTAATCAGAAGCGACATCGACGAAATATTCGATCTGCTCCTCAAACTCCTCAACCTTCGTGATTTTGCGCATCTGAAACTGCACGGTCGCGACGCGCACGCGCCCCGGCAGGCGCCGGTCTGGCCGAGTGGTGCGTGATGCGGACATGGTCTCCGCCAGCGGGTTGATCCAGCGCATGTGAACGGCATGGCCGCCAGATTGTTTGTCGTCTGGCAAATAGCCTTCCAGAACGCCAAGCGCTTCAAAATCCTGCTTGAACTGGAAATTAATGACCTGGTCGCGGATTTCCATGTCTTGAACGGCGCGCAGATAGTCCGTTGGCACGGGGTAGTCTTTGCGGCGGCGCTGATAGCCTGGCATGCGGCCGCCAAACACGATGCTCTTGAGTTCCATCAACCGGCAAAGCTCACGCCGCGCCCGGTAGAAGCGTTGGCCTATCCGCAAGCGGCGGTAAGCCGGATCAACACACACTTCTATGCCGTAAAGCACGTCGCCATCTGGGTTATGTCGTGAGCCGAAACCACCGCCGGTAATTTCGTCCCAGCTATGCTGCCTAAGCGCCAGGGCTTCGTCGATAATGCTGGTTGCGCAATAGCCGACGATCTTGCCTTCATATTCAGCGACAAACACGCCTTCAGGGAAATTATTGATCTGCCCAAGAATTTGGGACGCCGTGTAGGCGTCCTCGGGCGGGTAGACGCGCGCAGAAAGATTTGAGATTTCCTGCGCTTCACTAAGCTGTGCAACGCGGATAGCGAGTTTGGCTGATGCTTCGCGCATGGAGAGGCCTTTGCTAGAGCGAGTATGGTCCCTGGATTATAGGTGGATCAGTAGCGCTGATCAGTGGCCGCCACCCAAATTTCCGGTGCGGATAGAATAATTGACAGCCAAGCCGTAGTCCGGGTCATCATCTGCGTCCAAGACAAGCTGGCCAGCTTTGTTCAAGAGCGCATGGCAATCTCGGGAGAGATGCCGCAGCTGCAGTGTTTTCCCAAGCGCTTCATAGCGGGCGGCGAGGGCGTCGATTGCTTGCAGAGCCGATTGATCGACGACGCGGCTATTTGCGAAATCCACCGTAACTGCAGCAGGATCACCGGCAGGGTCGAACAGCTCGCCGAAACCGTCTGCGGATCCGAAGAATAGAGGGCCTTCGATCTGATAGACCTTAGCACCTTCCGGCGTGGTCCGCGTGATGGCGTGGATGCGCGTTGCGTTATTCCAGGCATAGGCCAGGGCTGAAACGATGACGCCGACGACCACGGCGATCGCCAAATCCGTCATGACCGTCACGATCGTGACAAGGCCCATCACGAGCGCGTCAGTCAACGGAATACGGCGGAGGATGGTCAGGCTTTGCCACGCGAATGTTCCGATGACGACCATGAACATGACGCCGACCAGTGCGGCCAATGGAATTTGCTCAATCAAGCTTGAGGCAAACAGGATGAACATGAGCAGGAACAGCGCTGCCGTGACACCCGACACGCGGGTGCGACCGCCAGATTTCACATTGATCATCGACTGGCCGATCATGGCGCAACCGCCCATGCCGCCGAAGAACCCGGTTACCGTATTGGCGACCCCCTGGGCGATGCATTCCTGGGATGCGCCGCCGCGCTTTTCTGTGATCTCGCCCACAAGGTTCAGGGTTAGCAGGCTCTCGATTAGGCCAATTGCGGCCAGGATCAGCGCATAAGGGAAGATAATTTTCAGGGTCTCAAGTGTGAGCGGCACGGTTGGGATGCCGAATTCCGGTAGCCCGCCTTTGATCGAGGCAAGGTCACCAACTCGAGGCACATCAATGCCGAACGCAATGACGATGCCAGCGACAATGGCAATCCCGGCGAGAGGGGCTGGAATTGCGTTGGTCAGTTTCGGCATGCCCCAGATGATCGCCATAGTGAGGGCGACAAGGCCGAGCATGATGATGAGCGGCAGGCCCGTCATCCATTGCGGCTCGCCGCCTGCGTCACCTGCAGGGATTTGGAACTGGGTTAGTTGCGCCATGAAAATGACGATCGCGAGCCCGTTCACAAAGCCCAACATGACGGGATGCGGCACGAGCCGGATAAATTTACCAAGGCGGAATACACCTGCGAGCAATTGCAGAATGCCCATCAGCGCAACGGTCGCGAAGAGATATTGGACGCCATGGTCCGCCACCAACGCTACCATAACGACTGCAAGCGCGCCGGTCGCCCCTGAGATCATGCCGGGCCTTCCACCGATCAAAGCAGTGATAAGGCCAACGATGAAGGCTGCATAAAGCCCGACCAGCGGATGGACGCCCGCCACGAATGAGAAGGCCACAGCCTCTGGCACCAGTGCCAAGGCGACGGTTAGGCCGGAAAGAACTTCCGTTTTAATGCGCCCAGCCGTAAACCCGGCACCGTCCGAGGCGGCGCCAGAGGCGAGCGAAATCCGGCCTGCGATTGCGGCGAGGGTAGGTTTGGTCACAAGTAGGGCATCCAACATGAAATCAAAATGCGCGATAAATTACTCATAAACCAATAATGCTGCACTGCGAAACAATTCCCTTGCGACGCAAGCGCACTGCCAGCCTAAAGAAATCGCAAGAACTTGCGCTGTTCGGCAATCGCTTTAGGGAATATTAGCGTCGTGGCAGCTATGAATATGGCGAACCACCGCGCTTCGTTCATGGAGAACAGCCCTTGCCTGCTATTCTGATCATCGACGACAACGAAGAAATTCGCACGCTCTGGACAGAGGTGCTGGAGGAAGAAGGCCATGAGGTGGTTCAGGCGGAGTCCGGCGTTGTCGGCGTCAAAATCGCCCGAGCGCGCGCGCTTGATGTCATCGTCACAGATATCATGATGCCCGATAAAGACGGGCTGGAGACCATTATGGAAATCCAGTCTCACAACCCCACCGCCAAAATTATCGCAGTATCGGGCGGCGGCAGCATGCTGAAAGAATCATTCCTACCCGTCGCGGGTGCGTTAGGTGCAGTGATCACCTTGCAGAAGCCTGTCGATATCAATGAATTCTGCGCCGCAGTGTCGACAGTGGCTGCCGCTTGAGTATGCAAATATTTCAGCTCGGCTCAGTTAAGCGCCCGCCGCTAGTTTGACCGACACGGATTTCAATGCATCTGCAATTGGAATGAAGAAATTGATGTTCCTGGCGCTCGGGTTATTCAGCGTTGCGACTGCAATTCCAATCACTGCACCCTTGTCGTTGAGCAGCGGCCCGCCGCTATTTCCTGGAGAAATTGAGGCATCGGACTGAATGAATTCTTGGCCATCTTTGCGTAATACCCGCCTCGCGCTGACAATGCCCTTCGTTACCGTGGATGACATGCCCTCCTTCGTAGGGGAGCCGATTGCGTAAACGGTTTCCGCCACGTCCGGGAACCTTGAATTGATCGCCAGAGCGGACGTCCGTTTTATATCTGCTTTAAGCAAAGCCACATCGCGTTCACTGTCGACGCGTACAACGCGGGCTGGCGTCTCTGCGCCATTGCTCATCACCAGCTGTACCCGTCCAGCATTTCCAACAACATGGGCGTTTGTCAGAACATAGCCATCACGACCGATAAAGAATCCAGATCCGTGGCCCCGACCCAAGCGCACTGTCACGACATTTCGGGCAGCACTTGCTGCAGCAAAGCTTGATGATCGGGGGCCGGGTTGAATGGCAACCAACGGAACGGACGCTGATCCGCTCTTTGTATTCGGTTGCGGTGCCCGTTGTCCGATGCTGGACTCTTTTCGACTGGCGAGCGCAACCATTTCAGGGTCTGTCGCTAACTTGTCCACTGTATCTGCGAAAGCCTGTTCGAAAGTTCGCGAAATGCCTTCGCGGACTGGATTCTGGGTCTTTGCATATCCGTTGAAGGTTTTTGTCATGACAACTTTCTTAGTCAGCGTATCTAGAACTGACCAAGTCACTTCGACGTAAAGCTCACCGCTGAACTTGTCTAATGGACGGGCATCCCACCAGTGATGCTCCTGGCAGAAATTGCCTTTCATGCTGTTAAGGCGTCCGCCGACAAGATATTCAGATTGTGAGACATCGCGTGCTTGAGAAAAAACGGCCTTGGGGTCTCCTTCGATCCGATAGCCTTTCTGGGACATTTCATCGTGGAAAATCTCTCCGAACAGGCTAGACCAATTGCCGAGATATCGTTTGCCATTGGCGTAACTAACGTTTTCGTCACCGGACATACGGTAATTTCATAAAGTCCCTGATGTCGGTGCGGAGGCCGGGAACGCGAAGATTTGGGCGCGTCGCTCAATGCCATTTACTACGCGATCCAGAGCGAAAGTGGCTACGCTTTCTGTTGACCGTAAGTCTGCGCGATCCGTCTGTACTTTTGCTTTGGGTACATGCATAGCCGCCGTTGTATTGCACGCGGTGAGCAGAAGGCTGGCTGCGCCAATTACCAGCAAGGACTGCATTTGCTGGACCTTGGTTACCGCCTTAATTTCATGCATGTTTGCCTCGTATCTATGTTTCTGTTCCTGGCCCGATATTAAGGGCACGGATCAGTAGCGACAACAGGTAAGTGGAACACTTTTTGGTTAATTTCTGAATTTTTGTAATGCTTATGGGTGTATTAAATTTGCCTAATTTCGAGTTAGGTCTTTGCGGCGGAGGTTGCCAAAAAATGCGCTGTTAGCACTCGGGAGGAGTGAGTGCTAATTTTTTCCTTGAATGAGTCGCGCTGATTGCTTACTTGTTTCGCTACCGACGGGCCTTGCAGCTTTTTTGGGGCGGTCCGGTGGGCATTCAACAGGTAAAACACTTTGAGGAGGGCTATCCATGGCCATGAAGTTTCGGCCTCTGCACGACCGCGTGCTCGTGCGTCGCGTGACGCAAGACGAAAAAAGCACTGGCGGCATCATCATTCCTGAAACGGCTCAAGAAAAGCCGCAGGAAGGCGAAATCGTCGCTGCAGGCTCCGGCCGCATCAGCGAAGACGGCGCAGTACACGCGCTTGACGTCAAAGCTGGCGACAAAATCCTTTTCGGCAAATGGTCCGGCACGGAAGTTAAGATCGACGGCGAAGAGCTGCTGATCATGAAAGAAAGCGACGTGCTGGGCATTGTTGGCTAACGCCAACTGGTTTCCAAACGACCGATATTTTCGGGCTGTCTCGCTTTTAGTGTGACCAGCCCGCACCAATCTGAAGGAAAAGAAAAATGGCAGCGAAAGAAGTTCGCTTCGGCTCTGATGCCCGCGATCGCATGCTCAAAGGCGTAAACACGCTTGCAGACGCGGTTAAAGTCACTCTCGGCCCCAAAGGCCGTAACGTTGTGATCGACAAGGCGTTTGGCGCCCCGCGCATCACGAAAGACGGTGTGACCGTCGCCAAAGAGATCGAGCTTTCCGATAAGTTCGAAAACATGGGCGCACAGATGGTTCGCGAAGTCGCATCCCGCACCAATGACGAAGCTGGCGATGGCACGACGACTGCGACCGTTCTGGCTCAGGCAATTGTCCGCGAAGGCGCAAAGTCCGTCGCAGCTGGCATGAACCCAATGGACCTGAAGCGCGGTATCGACCAGGCGGTCGAAACCGTTGTTGCAAACCTGCAGAAGCGCTCCAAGAAGGTCAAAGACTCTTCTGAAATTTCACAGGTCGGCACCATCTCTGCTAACGGCGAAGCCGCCATTGGCAAGATGATCGCTGAAGCGATGCAGAAGGTTGGCAACGAAGGCGTTATCACCGTCGAAGAAGCCAAGAGCCTCGAAACAGAACTCGATGTTGTTGAAGGCATGCAGTTCGATCGCGGTTACCTCTCCCCATATTTCATCACCAACGCTGACAAGATGATCTGCGAGCAGGAAAGCCCATACATCCTGCTGCACGAGAAGAAGCTTTCTTCTCTGCAGGCAATGTTGCCGGTTCTGGAAGCTGTTGTGCAGTCCAGCCGTCCGCTCCTGATTGTCGCTGAAGACATCGAAGGCGAAGCGCTTGCGACCCTCGTGGTCAACAAACTGCGCGGCGGCCTGAAGATTGCTGCAGTGAAAGCTCCTGGCTTCGGCGACCGTCGTAAAGCCATGCTCGAAGACATGGCTGTCCTGACGGGCGGCACGGTCATCAGCGAAGATGTCGGCATCAAGCTTGAGAATGTCACGCTCGACATGCTCGGCACCGCTAAACGCGTTTCCATCGACAAAGACAACACAACCATCGTCGATGGCGCTGGTAAGAAGGGCGACATCAAAGCTCGTTGCGGCCAGATCCGCCAGCAGATCGACCAGACCTCTTCAGATTACGACCGTGAGAAGCTGCAGGAACGTCTGGCGAAGCTCGCCGGTGGCGTTGCAGTTATCCGCGTCGGCGGCGCTTCTGAAGTTGAAGTGAAAGAGCGTAAAGACCGCGTCGACGACGCTCTGAACGCAACCCGCGCTGCCGTCGAAGAAGGCATTGTGCCAGGCGGTGGGTCCGCTCTGGTTTATGCTGTTCGTTCCTTGGACAAGCTTAAGGGCGACAATGACGACCAGACGGTCGGCATTAACATCGTTCGCAAGGCGCTGGAAGCACCTGCACGTCAGATCGCTTCGAACGCTGGTGCAGATGCATCTGTGATCGTCGGCAAGTTGCGTGAGAGCAAATCCGAGACATTCGGTTACAACGCGTCTAACGACACGTTCGTCGATCTGGTCAAAGAAGGTATCATCGACCCGACCAAGGTTGTGCGTCATGCGCTTCAGGATGCGGCTTCTGTCGCCTCATTGCTGATCACGACCGAAGCCATGGTTGCCGAAAAGCCAGAGCCTAAGGGCGCAGCTGGCGGTGGCGGCATGCCCGATATGGGTGGCATGGGCGGTATGGGCGGCATGGACTTCTAAGTCCAACCAACCAAGACGCTACTGCGGATCAGGCCGTGGGGAAGAAATTCCCTGCGGCCTTTTCTTTTGCGCACGATGTGTCCGGTTCGGCCGCGATAACAAGGACGCTGCTCATCTTGAGACTGGCAGTTCTGAGGCTCAAATTTAGGGGAGACCCGAAGCTGGAGCGCACGCCATGACCGATATCCATATTCTGCACGAAAACGCTGAATGGCTGCCGCCGTTCCGCGCCGCATTCGAAGCGCTTGGGCTAGATCCTGTTGAGCATGATCTGGACAAAGGTGTGCTGGATTTGAGCGCTCCTCCTACGCCCGGTGTCTATTACAATCGCATGAGCGCCTCATCCCTGACGCGTGGCCACGCTCATGCACCGGCTATGACAGCTGCGCTGCTGGATCAGGCCGTGCTGGCTGGATATACGGTCATCAATGGTCCGAATGCTTTGCGTCTTGAGATGAGCAAAGCTGCGCAATATGCAGCGCTGGCCGCCCATAATGTGCCAACGCCGCGCACCATTGCGGCTATCGGTGGGGACCAGATTGAGGCGGCGGCGGAAGCGTTTGGCGAAGTGCCGTTCATCTTGAAGCCAAACCGGGGCGGTAAAGGGCTTGGCGTCTCGCTGATCCAGGATATGGACGATCTCCGCGCGCGGCTTCCAGAAGTGCAGGCCAGCCCGAATGCGGATGATGTTTGGTTGATCCAGGACTATCTGCCGGGTTCAGACGGCTCGATCACTCGCATGGAATTCATTGGCGGTAAGCTGCATTACGCTGTGCGCGTAAACACCGGTGGCGCCTTCGAGCTTTGCCCGGCGGAGGCCTGCGCCATCGGCGATGCGCCGCCCATGTTTGAGATCATCGAAGATTTTGAAAGTCCGCTGCTTAGCCGCCTGGAGGCGTTTCTTGCGGCCAATGATGTGCAGATCGCCGGTATAGAATTCACGCTTGACGAGGATGGCCAACCGGTCGTCTACGACGTGAATACCAACACCAATTATAATCCGGATGCTGAAGCCCGCGCCGGCGTTGAGCCAGGCCCTGTTGCTGTGGCGACGTATCTCGCAGGTCTGGCGACAGCGCCGAGCCTATCGGTCGCCGCTTAGAGGCCTTTAACGGCAGCAGCGCGGACCTTTTCTGGCCGCCGCATCGCCAGAAGGCGCTTGGCGTCTTCAGCTGCACCCTGCTTTAGCAAAGTTCCAAGCAGCGCATACTCAAGCAGATCACGCTGGGCGCGGCTGCCGCCGATGCGTTCGTGGCTCGCCATAACGGCGGTCAGGTGCTTGGTGGCATCAGCCCAGCGTTCTGCAGCAATTGCGCCGAATGCTTCCGCCAAGGTTTGCACGACGTCTGCTGCTGGTCCCTTGGCGTCGGTTCGAATGCGGTTTAGGGCATCCATATTGCCGGCCATGGCGTGGGCGAGCGCTGCGTGCACGTCTCCGAAAGCAATACCGGGATTTGGGAAAATATCTGCCGCGAAACGGCTAACTTCCGCCCAACGGCTCTTTGGTACGTCCACACCCGCAAGCTCTGCCCGATACAATAGTGACGCCATATCGGTCATGATGTTCAGTGCCGGACCCCAGGCCTTCCCCGGAGCAACGCCCCGGTCGAGCACCTCCCACATCTGGTTGATATCGCCGCGTTCCATCGCCCAAAGTGCGACATGCCACGAGATATGGCAGTGCAGTGCGCCGCCCTTGTCGTAGTCTTTGATCCAGTCAGCCATGAATGCAGCACCGGCCTCTGTTTCCCCGGCTTCATAATAGACATGGGCGCGGATATGGGCGGCGTTGGCGTTCTTTGGGTTCAGTGCGAGTGCACGTTCTAAATTAGCTTCGGCGTTCTTGGTCTGCCCGGCCTCGACCTGCGAGAAGCCGTGCTGGCAGATGAACCACCAGTCCTCGCCATAGTGTGGTGCGAGGGACGTTGTGAAGGCCAATTGCTCGGCTTCTCTGCCCGGTTGGCCGCTAAAGCCGATCATGCCGAACACGCCCATACAGGTTTGCGCGATCATTGCGTCGCGGGGGTGGTCCAGCAGGTGTGCGCGGATAGCTTTGTAGGCGCCTGGACCGTCGCCATTGAGTAGCAGGGAGAAAGCGTTGAAATGCCCAGCTTCCCGAGCGGTCATGGCACCTGGTTTATCCTTGACGACGCCAAAGGCTTCCGCTGCATCTTTTCCCCTGCCGACAGCTTGGCGGACGCGGGCCAGGCCAAGATGCGCCAGGGTGAAATCAGGGTCTGCTGCTACGGCTTGCTGAAACGCGCCCTCAGCACCTGCTTGCGCAGCCAGGAACCGATCAACGCCGTCAATATAGGCGTCCCTTGCGGTGGCGGAACTGGTGGAGAGATCATTGCCATAACGGTCTTGCAGCATGGGGCATCCTTCATTCGTAGCTGTTAGGCGTTCCAATCTTCTACCTGAAGGCCATGGTCGCTGGCCACCTCCGCCAAAGCGGCATGCGGATTGACCGCAACACCACGGGCGGCCCATGTGAGCAGCGGTAGGTCGGTTACGTGGTCGCTATAAGCGGTGGAATGTTCTGGCGCTACATCACCAAGCAGCATTTGCACGCGGCGCAATTTCTCATCGCCATAGCAATTCAGGCCGTCAAACTCGGCGGCGAGTTTACCGTCCATGGTCCAGGCAGATTGGGTTGCGACAATGTCATCGAAGCCCAACGCCTTGCCAAAAGGGGCAGCGACCAAATCCACTGCCGCTGTCGCCAGTATCAGCCTGTCACCGGCTGCTTTGTGACGGTTGATGACAGTCTTCGCATTCTGGCGAAGCGCAGTGCTGGACCAATGCTCAGCGAAGGCGACCCCCATCGCCTCGGTGTCTGCGCGATCCAGACCGCCCAGCACGGCGCGCCACATTTCTGCCTTTACGTCATCCCGATGGCGCAGGCCGATTAGAAGCATGAGGCCGAGAAACAAAAGCCGGGGTGCATGCAGAAAGCGCAAAGGCCTGCGTCGTGCCACAAACAAAATGAACGGTGTGTAGCTGGACCGGACGGTGAGCGTCTTATCCAAATCAAAGATCGCCATACCGCCTTTGCTGTCACCCACGATCTACCCGCCTTGCAAATATGATCGTATGGGCCGCCCCTGGCGCTGCATTAGTGCGGCTTGCCCTAGCCGGAAGAAATGCACACCCATGCAGATCGCTACCCAGGCTGCGACAGCGATAAGGCCATAATCCGGCACGCCCAGAATGGCACTGACCATCAAGATAAACAGGTTTGGATTGCGCCTGGCTGTAATCGATCGGAAGGCAAAGTCGAATGGGCGCCAGATATGGCCTTCGATCTTGAACAGCCAGAGGAACGCGCCCTCATAAATCCGCTGCACCACATAGCCGATCACAATGACCCAGAGTGCCAGATTATACATCTCAACAAACTCTGGCCCCCGCGTGGCGGCCAGTCCACCAGCGCCCACGGCCCATGCCCACCACCAGAAGGGCGGGTGAATCAAATCAATGCCGTGATCGTAGAAGTTCCCGAACTTGGAGGAATTCATGGTGACGCGGGCGAGCTTGCCGTCCACCGTATCCAAAAAAGTCATCATCCAGGCGAGCGGCACGGCGATCAGCCACTGGCCTTGGCAAAAACCCCACATCGCCAGAAACATCAGAATTAGGCTAACGGTTGTCACTTGGTTGGGGGTCAATCCCCAACTGGCGCACCAACGGGTTACGTGGCGCGCGGGCCAGGGCCACACAAACTTGGTCACGAAGTCTGTCGCACCTTTATAGGAGGCGCCGAAAGTGAGGCGTTCCAGCAGATCATTCGGCGCATCACCCAACCGCTCGGCGAAGGGGACGGCTTGCTTCCGCAATACATGGTCATATGACCCACCGATGGCCTCTGCATCGCCGTAAGTCAGGCCCGGCGGGGGGGCATCAGGGGCCGTATCTGCCGACAGCAAAGCCTCTGCCGCTGCTGCTGCATCACGGCCTTGAACCATCGCAGCCAGCGCAACACTGCCCGGCGCATTGCGAGAAGGTGCAGTTAGAACCGTTCCGGAATTTTGGATGAGGGCTGTGGCCAAGCGTTGCTCGATCACGGCATCCGCGCGCACCAAGAACGCGGGCTCATCCGTCTTGAGTTGGTGCAGGGCCTTAATCTCTCCCGCACCGGCGCGGGCAGCCATGCGGCCAAGCCTGGTTGCTGCAGGTTGGCTCCAAAGCCGCAGGCGGGTGTCGCCGATGATAACGGTTGCAGGCAAGGCCATGGGCTGGCGCCCTCACTCAAGCAATTCGGAAGATGGATCGCATGCGGCCTAACAGATCATCGCGCCAATCGCTATGGCTGTCTTGCTCAATATTGGAATTGATTGCGTCGTCGCCAGCCTGTCGGCGACTGGCGACGACGACCGCAATGGCTTCCGCAGCATCTGGCCGCGCCTGTAAAACTGGCTGTAGCGCTTGGCGATCAATCCGCATTAGAACCGCACTGGTGATGGCCGTGACCGTGGCGCTTCGCGCCTCGCCAGTCAGCAAAGACATCTCACCAATCACGTCGCCAGCTTTCAGGCGCCCAAGCACGGTTGGCTGACGCTCGGCATGTTGAACCGTAGCCTCCAGGACGCCTTCGAGTACAACGAACAGGCTATCGCCTGCAGCACCCTCTTTCAGCAACTCAGCACCGGGGGCTAAATGGGTACGTGCCGCTTGGTCCGCCAGCGCTTGCCGCTCATCCTGTGAAAGTGGTGCGAAAACGGCGATGGCGGATAGCCAATCCAGCGTCGCTTCCGTCATCGCAGCTCTATCCGCGTTGATTTCCCCCACCCAGGTCTCCCGAGGGCGGCGGGGCAGGCGGAGGCCTGCAACGCGGATGTTGCGCAGAATGTTCTTTTGAATTTCCATCCGCACATCGCCTCTGGCCAGTCGGTCTGGTGTCCAAAAGCACAGCTCAAATTCAATGCCGTCAGCACTGATATCAGTGATCCTCGCCTCTGGTTCGCGCGGCAACTTAGCTGAAGCGTCAACGGCCTTTGCGGCGGATATGAGAATGCGTTCGGCTTGATCCGGGTCGATATCTTCGCTGAACCGCACGCGTGTGGAGGCCCTCAGGAACGGCTGTGGCTTGCTCAGGTTCAAGAAAAGCCCAGACGCCAGCCTGGAATTTGGCACGATCAGGGTGAATTCTTCGCGGGTTAGCAGGCGGGTTGACCACCAGCCCATTTCGATCACCAAGCCATCGCGGCCATCGGGCATGCGCAGCCAGTCATTGATCTGGAATGGTTGTTCGAATGCGATCACAACCCCGTAGAAAATATCGGCGATGACGCCTCGAATGGCAAAACCGATAATGGCCAGAACGACGCTTGAGGTCGTCAGTAAGGTCGCCGATACGCCTTCATAATGAACCGTAGACGCGATCACTGCGCCAGTCGTCAACGCTAGAACCGTTGTCATTGTATGGGCAAGGCGAGGGGACGCATGACCAGACCTGCGAGGCAAAAGAGCCTGCCACACGATGGCGTCTATCAGTCGCGCGATTGTCCAAGTACCAAGAACGATCGCAGCCGTACCGAGCGCCCGCGCGATCGCACCGGGATCAGCCCCAAACAGGCGCTCAGCCAGATCAACAAGCACACCTGTGGAGAGACCGACGGCGACAAACGCCGTCAGCATCAATGGGATAACAACCCGCCCCCAACGGACAGGCCAAGGTTTGGACTGCGCCGCCCGGCTCACCGCTTAGGCTAACAGTTTCTGGACGATCCTGTCCCGCCAGTCTTGGGCTAATTGGTCCAGTTCAGCATCCGTCCGGTCCTGGATTGGATGCGGCACGAAAATCATTGCAGGGTCAAAGCCAAGCGCTTCGCCTTGGGCCGCAGCCGCGTCAATGAATTCGGTCGTTGCGATGCCAACGGCTGGAATGCCGCGGGCCTCTAAGTCTGCTACATCATGCGTACAGCACGTTGTGCAGGAGCCTCAATCAGCAAGACCTTCGACCATGAGATCACAGTCTTCGGCGATTTCCTGGCGGAGCGCTGTTGGCGCCGGCTTTGTGAATGTCGGCTTCTGGTAATGCTTGACCTGGATGCCCTCGGCACTCAGCGCCGCGCCCAAACGCTGCATGAACAAGTCACCGCGCGGCTTGGAAATATCGAGCAGGCCAACCGTCAGCCCGTCAACGGCAGAGGGTCGCGCCGCCGCCGGTTTTGCCGATGGCGCGCGTTCCGCCGTCGGATCAAGAATAATCGTCATGATGTTCCCCCATGCAGCCCAGCAAAAGACCGGGACGTGGAATAGAAATCTAGCCTAACGCAAGCAGCGGCGCTTGTCACAAGTACCAGGATCAGCCGAATGGGGTTGGTGGCTTAGACCGCACACCAGTGCGCGCATCGACCCCATGGGCGGCAAGCGCATTTTGCGGAAGGGGGCGATGATTCATACGTTCAATGCTGACGGAAAA
Organism: Alphaproteobacteria bacterium; assembly: GCA_040263875.1. Lineage (GTDB taxonomy): Bacteria > Pseudomonadota > Alphaproteobacteria > Bin95 > Bin95 > VMCJ01. Next base: position 4,931 of record JBDQJI010000038.1, on the reverse strand, counting down.
CTCGTCTAACCGCAGCACTGCTTGGATGAATTTCTCAAATTCAATTGGCTTGGTCATGTAGGTATTGGCTTGCAGATTATACATATCGACGATGTCGCTATCGGCGTCGGAGGTTGTCATGATAATCACGGGAATCGATTTCAACAGAACGTCACGCTTGATCACGGACAGCACTTGCTTGCCGTCAATTTTGGGCATGTTCAGGTCGAGCAGGATTAGGTCCGGGCGGCGCTGGTCTTCAAAGCCAGGCCCGCGCTGCAGATAATTCAGTGCCTCTTCCCCATCACTCACGGCTTCCAGATGCACGGCCAGATGCGCGCTCTCGAAGGCGAGTTTTGTCAGATGGACGTCCGCCGGATTGTCTTCAACCAGCAAAACCCGGATTGGGTTGACCTCTAGCAGCCTGTCCAAATCGATAAGCGTCTTCATTTTGGTCTCCCGGAAGATCCGGCATTGTGAAATAGAACGTCGAGCCGACGCCAAGTATTGATTCGACCCAGATGCGACCGCCAAATCCTTCAACGATCCGTTTTGCGATGGCGAGACCGATGCCTGCGCCAGGGTATTCGTCTCTTAAGTGGAGCCGCTTGAACATGTCGAAGATCTGATCTTGGTATTCCGGCGCAATCCCAATGCCATTGTCCTCAATTGCAACGATCCACTCCCCAGACCCACGTTTCACGGACAAGCGCACCATTGGCCGCTTGCCATTGTTATATTTTACGGCGCTGTCCATGAGGTGACGGACAAGCTGCGTTATCCGCGCCTTATCTCCCATGACTGTCGGTAAGGTTTCCGCTAAGACTTCTGCGTCGGCGTTTGATATTTCCTCGCTTAGTATTTCTTCGACAGTCTCCAGTACACCATAGAGCGGTACCGACGTGCGTAGCGTTGGATCCGCTCCGGCTTTGGAATAAGCCATCAAATCCTTAATAAGCTGTTGCATGCGTGTGGCACCATCCATGGCGAAACGCATGAACAGGCGTGCTTGATCGTCAAACTGATTTTGGTATCCGTCATGCAGCAATTTCAGGTAGGAGCCGATTGTTCGCAGCGGTTCTTGTAAGTCATGAGACGCGATATGAGCGAACTGTGCGAGCTCTGCGTTTGACCTTTCAAGTTCGGCAGTTCGTGCCTCAAGGTTACGCTCCGCGCGCTTCACGCGGGATACGTCTATGGCAGCAGAGACGACGCCACCGTCTGAGGTGGGTGTGCGCAAAACCAGCATGTCACGACCATTGATATGCAATTCGCGCGGCTGCAAATCATCATAGGCAAGGGCAGCTTCTTCCCATGCCTCATCGCATTCGTAATGGCTGATGCCGATCGCTTGCATGCGGGCCAAAAACATTTCTTCGTGTGGCATGTCCTCGCGAACAGCGATGCCGGTATCTTCCTGGAAGCGCGCGCCGAACGGAATATTCCAGAACTTCAGGCGCCGTGAACTGTCCCGGTGCGCCACTTCAACCGGCATAGCGTCAATTATGGATTGGAGGAGGTTGCGGGTCTCCTCTAGCTCACGTGTCCGTTCTTGAACATTCGCTTCAAGCGTTGCGTTGGCCTCCGCCAGTTTGGCGTTTGCTTCCGTCAACTGTGATGGATTGGGGATCGCTAGCGCTTTTGGAATCATTCGCCAGAGGACGAACGCAGTACTTAGCGAGATGATAGCCGCAATGACCTTCAGCATGCCTTGGGCGATGAAGTCTGGGTACCAAACGACCCAGATACCGGATGCATGGGTCAACGCGCAAAAAAAGATGAACCCGGCGAACAGCTGAATAACGCCTCGGAACGCGATGTCGTCACGTTGACGGACGAATGACAACAGGATGAAAGGGATTGAAAGATACGCCATTACGATCAGTGCATCGGCACCAACGTTCAGCCACAACGCGCCTGGTTGCCAAGACAAGCACATGCCATGGGGCATAAAGCCTTCGCCTGGCGTTAAAAAGCTATCCCGAATGAATTCGAGCATTCCGGGCGGACTCCTGCAATCAACAGCGAGGCCATGTTTACGACGCGGCCGCGGTTGTTATGGCAGACAGGGGTTAACCGATGCTGATTCAACCCATCTTTAGTCTCAGCAACGCCCAAGCAGCGCCGCATTCGCACGTCAGAACAAGCTTAGGCATTAGTGTGAATGGAGAGTCAGGATGCGCGGATGGGTGGAGAATTTTCTGAAAGACCAGGGCGGCGGGCTAAAGCTGCTGCTGATTGGGTTTCTAACTCTGGCGCTGCTGATACCGCTGAGTATGGTGGAAGGCATAATCAGCGAGCGCTCCTGGCGGCATAAAGAAGTGCTGGCGGATATCGCGCGCCAGCATGGTGGTGAACAACGCATCATCGGTCCGTTTCTGTTGGCGCCATATGTTACGGAAACGTCCATCACCGTTCCCGCAACTGAGGAGACACCTGATCGCCAGCGGCTTGTCCGCAGTGAAGGGTATGCGGTTATTCTGCCTGAGGACCTCAAGGTATCCGCAAACCTCGCCCACACCATGCGCGAGCGCGGTGTCTATTCAGCGCCTGTTTATGGGGCGGATGTTGCGGTTAGCGGCGCGTTTGTCACGCCGGATTTGCGGGCTGTAATTCCGAACCTGAAATCGGTCCAATGGGAACAGGCAGCCGTCGTGATTGGCGTAAGCGACCTGATTGGCCTCGCGGCTGCGGGAGATCTTGCCATCGGCGTTGGAAAGCAAGCCTTTCAAGCCGGTGCACCAGGATTTGCAGGTCGGATGTTTGGGCGGATCAAACAGGCGTCGCCGGCCTATCGTAATTATCCGCAATCCGGCGGTGCAGACGCCCGGTTTGGTGCGATCCATGCCCAGGTAAACTTCGCCAGCCGTTCGGAGCCGGGTGCGCGGGTGGCTTTTAACACCTCGCTTAGCCTCAAAGGTTCCGGTGGTTTCTTCATGGCTCCAGCAGCGAAAACCAGCCAGCTTATGATCGAAGGCGACTGGCCACACCCAAGCTTCCAGGGCGCGCCGCTGCCAGGAACACGAAAGGTGACGACGGCGGGCTTTACGGCGTCATGGTCCGTTCCGGCACTGGCCCGTGGTTATGGTGCGGTATGGCATGGCGAGCACGCAAAGAGCCTTTTGGCAGACGCTGTCCAAGGTGCCATCGGTTTTAGGCATGCACGGCCTGATGATTTTTACGTGGGGGCAGAGCGGGCAGTGAAGTATGGCGTGCTCTTTGTGGCACTCACGTTTCTAGCATGCTTCGTCTTGGAGCGCTTTGGTGGGCGGCGATTGCACCCGGCCCAATATGGGCTGGTCGGGCTTTCGCTGGCACTGTTCTATCTGCTGTTGATTTCATTGGCTGAACGTATCGGCCTCGCTGGCGCTTACGTCAGTGCTGCTGCCGTCATTGCTTTGATGAACGGCGCTTATGTCGGTGCATCCCTGTCGTCATTCAAACGTGGTGCTGGCGCTGGCGGCGCGCTCGCGATCCTCTACGCCGCGTTCTACGTGATGCTGATGAGTGAGGATGATGCGCTTTTGATCGGTTCCGGCCTGTTGCTGCTCGGCGTTGGCCTCGCCATGGCCGCAACGGCGCGTATTGGCAAGCGGCAGACGGATAGCGTCAGTACGACTTAGGCAGGCCAAGTACCCGCTCTGCGATATAGCAGAGCACCATGTGGGGCGTGATTGGCGCAATACGGTGAATAATCGCCTCGCGCAGATACCGCTCCACATGGAATTCTTTGGCATAGCCCATGCCACCATGGGTGAGAATTGCGCTGTTACAGGCATTGAACGTGGCCTCACCCGCTAGATATTTAGCGGCATTGGCCATGGCGCCGGCATCTTCCTTGCGGTCATAAAGCTGGGCAGCGCGGAAGGCCATCAGATTAGCAGCCTCAAGCTCAGCCCAGGATTGGGCAAGCGGGTGTTGGATCGCCTGATTCTGGCCGATGGGCCTACCAAATACCACGCGGTCATTGGCGTAATCCGTCGCGCGCTTTAACGCCCGGCGGCCAAGCCCAATGAGGCCAGCTGCGATTAAGATGCGTTCTGGATTGATGCCGTCTAGCAGATAGCGGAAGCCTTTGCCCTCATCGCCAATGCGGTTTTCAACGGGTATTTCCAAGCCATCGATAAACACCTGATTGGAATCGACGCATTTCCGGCCCATCTTCTCAATCTCGCGGATCTCGACCTTGGACCGGTCCAGGTCTGTATAGAATAATGTCAGGCCATCCATAGGCCGGGCGGTCTCGCCTTCATCCGCCGTCCGGGCGATCAGCAGAACTTTGTTGGCGACCTGAGCTGTGCTCATCCAGGTCTTTTGACCATGCACGACATAGTGATCGCCTTTGCGAACAGCCTTGGTTTTGAGACGCGTTGTGTCGAGGCCAGTATTGGGTTCTGTCACACCGAAGCAGGCGATGTCCTGACGGCTGATGACAGGCGGCAACATGCGCGCCTTCTGTTCGTGTGTTCCATATTTCACGACCGGATTAAGGCCGAATATGCCAAGGCTAACGGATGAAACCCCACCATTCCCTGCACCAGACCCTGATATCGCCTGCATCAGGATTGCCGCTTCGGTGATGCCAAGGCCGGACCCGCCATATTCTTCCGGGATGGCGATGCCCATATAGCCCTGGTCCGCGATCATCTGGCAGAAATCTTCTGGGAACTGGCCATCACTGTCGCGTTCAAGCCAGTATTCGTCGCCGAATTCAGCGCATAGCCGCTCGACATTCTCCTGAATTTGGCGCTGCTCGTCTGTGAAATCGATGCTCATCGGTGCTGCTCCTGGACGTGGTTTGTATCCAGCTTAAACACAAAAAGGCCCGTGCGTAGAGCACGGGCCTTTTGTGATGTAGCGGTTGGGGTAGATTGGAGTCGCCGTCCTGGCGCCTCCGAACCCGCTTCAGGATTAACCGAAGAGACGCATAAGGTTTTGCGGCACCTGGTTGG
>JBDQJI010000037.1:0-32779 GCA_040263875.1 Alphaproteobacteria bacterium | reverse complement strand
TAAACGCCTACAACTTCGCACGCAGACTAAAAACCTTGAAAGGTCTCACCCCATTCGAATATGTCTGCAAAGTCTGGACTGAAGAGCCTGATCGGTTCAGAATAAATCCGACCCATCAATCTCCGGGACTAAACACCTAGCGTTTGTTCTCAGTCCAGATAACCTCTTTTAAACGCTAGAAAGTGACCGTTGGCACTAGACTGCCCGCGTCAGTCCACCATCAATGCGAATGTTCTGGCCCGTAACGTAAGCTGCGTCCTTAGATGCCAAATATGAAATCAGGCCTGACACCTCGCCCGCTTTACCGTAGCGACCCATAGGAATGCGGTCTTTACGGTCCTCTGTTTCAGGCAGGCTATCGATGAAGCCGGGCAGCACATTGTTCATCCGCACATTGTCGGCCGCGTATTTGTCTGAGAACAGCTTTGTGAATGCAGCTAAGCCCGCACGGAATACGCCGGATGTTGGGAAAAGCGGGTCAGGCTCAAACACGGCGAAGGTTGAGATGTTGATGATAGTCCCTCCACCCTGGGCCGCCATAATCGGTGCGGCCAGCCGTGCAGGACGGACGGCGTTCAGCAAATATACGTCCATGCCCATATGCCAGTCGTCATCGCTGATATCTAGCACGGCGCCTTTCGGGCCATGACCGGCTGAATTGACCACAACGTCTATGCGCCCCCATGCGTCCATGGCCTTATCGAAGAAAGCCTGTAGCGCTGTCGGGTCCAAGTTAGAGCCTGTATGGCCGAGCCCACCCAGTTCCTTCCCAAGCGCCTCCCCTTTGCCAGACGCCGAAAGCACGCCGACGCTAAATCCATCTGCCGCGAGCCGCCGTGCCGCATCAGCACCCATACCGCTACCGCCCGCTGTCACCAGCGCCGTTTTCAAGTCCGCCATTGTCTAATCGCCCCTTAATGTTCACATCTAATAAGTCTATTACATTCCGACGATATTTCGACCATCACCTTTAATTAAGGCTCATGTCATGACAAACACCAACGCCCGCTTCACCATTGCCGTTTATCCTGGCGACGGCATCGGCACAGAGATCATGGGTGCTACCCGTCGCGTGCTGGATGCAGCGCAATCGCTGGTCGGCGGTTTTGAGCTTGATATGACGGAATATGCCTGTGGTGCGGGCCTCTACCGCGACCAGGGCATTGAAATTTCAGAGGCCGATTTTAAAGCGGGCGGTGATGCGGACGCTATTCTGCTGGGTGCCATCGGCCTCCCTTCCGTCCGTAAGCCGGATGGCACAGAGATTTCGCCCCACCTGCGTATGCGGAACGAATTTGGCCTCTATGCCGGTGTGCGCCCTGTAAAACTGTACCCGAATGTAAAAACACCACTAGCAGATCCCCGCGCCCAGGACCTGGACATCATCATTCTGCGTGAATCCACCGAAGGCCTGTTCGCTTCTGTCGGCAAAGGCGAGTTGATTGACGATAAGGAAGCGCGGGAGACGCTGGTCATCACGCGCAGCGTTACGGAACGATTGGTGGATCAGGCCATTGGCCTCGCCCGCGCGCGGAAGGCCAAAGGCGGCAGAGGCTTGGTCACCTGCGTCGACAAAGCCAATGTGTTTGCGGCTTATGCCTTCTTCCGCAAAGTGTTCGACGAGCGCATGGACTTAGCCCCTGATTTGGAGCGCAGCTACGCCTACGTGGACGCCGCAGCGCTCGACCTGGTGCGCAAGCCCTGGGAATTCGACGTGATGGTGATGGAGAACATGTTCGGCGACATCCTGTCGGACCTGGCGGCAGGCCTCGTCGGCGGCATGGGCATGGCACCCTGCGCAGAGATCGGTGACGAACACGGCCTCTTCCAACCGGCCCACGGCACCGCCCCAGACATCGCAGGCCAAGGCATCGCCAACCCCAGCGCCATGATCGTCTCCGCCGCCATGATGCTCAACTGGCTAGCCCAAAAACACGACACCCCCGCCCTCGCCAAAGCCGGCACTGCCATCGAGCAAGCGCTAGAACGCGGGTTCGAGAACGGAACCGTGCGGCCTACAGATTTGGGCGGCAATACGGGGACGGACGAGATTACGGATGCGGTGATTGCTGAACTGAAGTCGGCAACAGGCTGACACAGCCTCCAGTCGCCATATCAGAAACAGCAAGTTCATGGTGCGCTTGAAATTTGGTCTAGAATTACCGATGTACGTTAAGCTTAAATCCTGGCGTTAAGCTGCAAATCTAAAGATCACACACATAATACCGCACCGTCTTCCCACGCCCCTCCAGCCGCGCCTCACCCACGGGCTGGAAGCCTAACGCCGCATGGAAGGCGTCTGAGGCGGGGTTGGGTGGGGTGGCGTTTATTTCGCAGGCTATTTGGGGGAAGCCTTGGGTGGTGGCCTGATGGAACAGGTCCTCATATAACTGGCGCGCCACGCCTTGGCGGCGGGCGTGGGGGGCGACGGCTATGCGATCTATGTAGAGGGCTTGCGGGTAGTGCTGGCGGACCCAGGCGAAGTTGGGGCTGTCTGTGGTGGGTGGTTGATCATAGGCCAGGAGGAATGCGGCCTCTGGGTCCAGAACGCGGGCAAAGCGGGCGCGGGATAGCATGGCCTCGAAATCTGGGGCCTCCATAAAGGAAAGTTCTTCGCCATTCGCCTGGTTCAGAGCATGAACCCAAGCGACGTCTGCGGGCGCTAAGTCCCGGATTGCTGCCCCAAGCGCGGTCATTTAGGAAGATCGACCGGGCGGAAGCCCATGATGCGCTCAAAGCGGTCCTGGAATGCGGGCCATACTTCTGGATTGACCAAGCGCGGCGGAACTTGGCCACGCAGCAGTTCAATCAACTGTTCAGCACCACCGGCAGACATATTGTAGGCGGCTTCATTGGTGATGCCCGCGTGATGTGGTGTCAGCAGGACGTTGTCGAGCTGCATCAGCGGATGGTCCGGGTGGGTTGGCTCTTCCCAGAACACATCAACGCCTGCACCGACAATATCACGGGCCTTAAGTGCTGCGACCAATGCGTCTTCATCCACAATGCCGCCGCGCGCAGTGATAACGAACACTGCCGTGTCCTTCATGGCGCGGAACTGGTCCGCCCCGAACATATTCAGTGTTTCTTCAGTGCGAGGGCAATGGACGGTGATGAAATCGGACTGCGCCAATAGCTCATCAAACTCGACCTTAGTCGCACCTTTGGCGGAAATTTCTTCTGCACTTTGGTACGGATCATAAGCGATAACGTTCATATTGAATGCCAGATTGCAAAGCTCCGCCGTGCGCGATCCGATCATGCCGATACCGACAATGCCGAGCGTTTTCCCCTGCATTTCAACGCCTGTGTATTCCATACGGTTGACGTTGGCTTCGCGGCGAAGGCGCCTGTCCGCCTGGATCATCTGCTTGGACACGGCGAGCATCATGCCAAGTGCATGCTCCGCCACGGCTTCGCGGTTGGCACCAGTTTGGTTGACGACAGCAACGCCTGCAGCCGTCATCGCCGCAACGTCGATATAATCATAGCCAGCACCAGTGGAAGACACGGCGACCAGATTGGGGGCGCGGGCAAGCAGGTCATCATTCGGGAACCAAGGCTCCTGCAGCTCCGTGCGGGACTGGACCTGGTAGCCGTGCGCGCGGGCCATAGCGGCGTCGTTTTCCGCCTTGTCACCGGCATATTCGAGGCGCTGGACCTGAACATCCTCCACCGCATCAAAGGTTTCGATAGCGGATTTGGTATCCATCCATTCTTCGAAGAATACGACGCGGCGGGCATTATCAGACATGGGAGAACGTTCTTTCAAAGTCAGGAAACTAAGTGCGAGGGGTAGGTTAACTATAACCGAACCGGAAACCTAAAAAATTTCGCGCGGCAGTTCAGCGCTGATTAAGCACGTCGGCGCACAGTTCAAGCCATAGGGAAAAGCCCCAACGTCGGTTTCGGCGGATGAGGCTGCATCAAGAGGCTGATCCACAAGCCTAAGTGAAAGGATAAAGCCATGACCAAGCGCATCGCCGCGGCAGCCGCCGCCCTAATAGCCTGCGCCGTACTCTCCAGCACTGCCGCTGCACAAGCAGTGGGCACAAACCCACCCTGCTCACCCCGTCAAGCCATCATCGACCGGCTCGCGAACAAATATTCTGAAACATCTGTTGCTATTGGCATGGCATCAAATGGCGGTGTGTTGCAAGTGCTAGCGGCCAGTGAAGACGGCAGTTCCTGGACGATTATCGTCACCATGCCGAATGGCATGAGTTGCCTGCTCGCAGCCGGGAAGAACTTTGAGATGCTGCAGGGTGCCACTAAGGTCAAAGGTGATCCAGCTTAACTTACGCCCCAAACGCAGAAACGGCGCAGCATCAAAAGACACCGCGCCGTTCCTTAAGGGGTTCAGCACCCTAGCCAGTCCACCCTAAGGCGTTCTGGGAGGGTTGTCGCTCGGGTCAGCCGCCAGCTTTAGCGCGAGCGACCTTGCCAGCGAGCATCTGCTGTTCTTCGCATGATCCGCAGATTTGCGTCAGCTTAGCCAGATGCATTTCGGCTGCGGCCATATTGCCGACCTTGATTTCAAGCTCGCCATAATATTCGTGCGCACCGACATGGCTCGGGTCAATCGACAGTGCTTTGTCATAGGCTGTCCGGGCTTGGCCGTTGTCACCCATCTGGCGATATGAATAGCCGATGTAGTTGTATGCGTCGGCGGAGCGGGAATTCTCTTCCAAGTATTCCTTCGCTTTGGAGATCGCTTTGCTGTAGTCGCCGCGATCAACGTAACGCTTAACGTCACCGATAGACACGTCCGAAGACGTTGATGAACCCGCTGCATACACAGATACAGGTGCAGCTAGCATTGCAGCCATTCCGGCCGCCAGAATTACACGTCGCATGGAAATCTCCCTCGCTTTTAAACTGCTGGGCTTACTTGCCCTGGGCAGCATCCAGTCTCGCTAAAGATATGACTACGCGCTGGCTGAAATAAAAGGCCTAATTTCTAAACCGCGTGACGGTCATCACAGAATTAAGACAAGAGCCTGCAATCATGGCGAAATGATGACACCTTTATCTCTCGCCAGAATGAGCCGAAACTCGCCGATTTATGAACTAATCTGGCGCACAAGCACGAATTGCGAACTCGAATGTTGCGTTAGCGGCAGGCCCCCGCGCAAACGGGCTCAAGATTGGCAGGTTGATGCCGGATTCGCGGTAGGCCTGAATCTTCTCTTTGCACTCGCCGGGCGTACCAGCGATTCCAGTCGCGTCGATCATGGCATCCGTTACCATGCCGATGGCGTCTCGTTGATCTCCACGCTGCCAGGCTTCACGAATGCGCGCGACTTCATCTGGAAAACCATGCTCAGCGATCAGGCGATTATAGCGCGGGAAGAACCCCACATAGAACGCAAGGCCTGGACGCATCCGGTCAAAGGCTTCTGCCCTGTCGTCGGACACTGCCAATGGCATAAGCGATGTAACAGCGATCTTCGATGGATCCCGCCCTGCCCGCTCAGCACCAACGCGCAGGCTTTCGCGCGCCGTAGCGGCGGTTTTGAGTGTGCTGCGAGTCAGAATAATCCCGTCCGCGATTTCACCGGTCGCCTCGACCATTTTCGAAAACAGTCCAGCGAGATATATGGGCATATGTCGTCCTGACCGTTCAAACCACAGATCAAAATTCTCGATTCTGATCGTGTCGCCATCGATTTGGGCAACGCCCTCATCCAGCAATTGGCGAATGAAAGCGACGGTTTCACGAGTTCGCGTAATGGGTTTGCCGTATTGAACACCGTGTTCCGGCTCAACCTGCACTTTGTGGCTGGAACCAAGGCCAAGAATGAAACGCCCGCCAGAGATATCGTCCAACGTTGCCGCCGCCATAGCGATCGTGGGCGGTGTCCGAACGTAAACGCTGCTGATTGCCGTACCGAGCTTGATGGTTGATGTGCCAGCCGCGACGGCCGAAAGCACAGCGAACTGGTCCCCGCCATGGCCCTCCGCGACCCACCCGGATTCATAGCCCAGACCCTCAGCCAATTTCAGTAGGTTGACGATCTCTGCGGGTCGGGGGCCGCCGGATACAGCTATGCCAACTCGGGCCATGGTCTATTGCTCCTGAATTATGCAGTACGGCGGATATCTGCCTGAATGTCCTTATGCGCAGCCGGATAGCTCTCACTGATGCAAGCAAGCCGGTGACGCAGCAGGGAATGAGCGCGCGGCAGGGCATGGAACGGTGTTGAGGGATAGAGGTGATGCTCCGCATGAAACGGCATGTTCCACATGAGGAAACGCACTGGCATGGAGGCCATGGTTGTTCGTGTATTGGTTAGGCCGTCTCGCTCTTCGGAACATCCCGTATGCTCTGCCAGCAAGATCATGCGCATGAACGGCTGCGCCATCATCATCGGCACAATCCAGTACAGCACTGCACCCCAACTTTGCAGCGCCATGCTGATAACCGCAATGAGTGCGTAGAGCCCGACCTGCAACAGAGCGGACCGCTGAATCTCCGCAATTCCCCGTTCTGGAATGTAAGGCAAATGCCCAATCCGTCCGGTTACACAACGCCAAAGGTCCATCATCTGCGCGCGATAATACAGCAAGCCAGATAGCCGCTTGATGTATTCCCACATATTGGTCGGCTTTGGTACGATCAGTTCAGGGTCGTTATCCGGGTCTTGAGTGTAACGGTGATGCCACGCGTGAAAGCGACGGTAATATGTGGAATTCCAACCAACAGCAGCGCCCGTAATCCAACCAACCACCCGGTTCAAGCGTCGGCTGGCGAACGGCGTTCCATGAACGCATTCATGCATTGGCGCGAACAGTGATGTGAACGTGAAGCCCAGCAGTACCATCGCCGGAATGCGCAACCAAAGCACATCAGCAACCGCATTCACCAGCATTCCAGCCGCGAGAATAGCCGCCACATGCCCTGCTAGATGTTTTAATCCTGCAGCGTCAGATTTGCGGCTGAGGTCCGCCAGCGTCTCCCGGTCCAGCACATGACGACCGGGCAGCGCCATTGTCCCCATATCCGGTTCGGCAATGACATCCGCATCGCCGCTCTGCATATCTGGGTCGATTTGCACTTTAGTCATTGGGTCCGCCGCTATCGTTCAAACGCGTATGCTGTCACCCTATCGAACAATGACGCTTCGTCATACCAAATCCCATACCAGAAATAAGGACCGCCCCCATGCTGCAATTCTACTACAACACCGGCCCGAACCCCATGAAAGTGGCGCTGCTGCTGGAGGAAACCGGCCTTGAATATGAAGCCATTCCTGTCGATGGCCGCAAAGGCGATCAGCACAAGCCAGAATACAAAGCGATCAATCCCAATGCCAAAGCGCCAAGCCTGGTTGATGGCGGTGCGCCGATTTTTGATAGCAACGCGATCCTGCTTTATCTCGCTGATAAAACCGGCAAATTCGCACCCGCAATTGGCGATCCGGCGCGGGGCGATATGTTGTCATGGCTGATGTTTGTCGCCACCGGCATTGGTCCCTATTCCGGCCAATCCGTGCATTTCCAGCACCATGCGCCGGACAAAGTGCCATACGCCATCAACCGTTACCGGTTCGAGGCAAAGCGCCATTACGGCATCCTGAATGATCGCCTTGCTGATCGCCCCTACATCCTGGGCGACGACTATTCCATCGTCGACATGGCCACATGGGGCTGGGCGCGCTTGCTGCATATCGTCATTGACGCAGATGCCTGGGCTGACCTACCGCACCTGAAACGCATGATCGACGAAATCAGCGCCCGGCCTGCTGCCGAACGCGCAAATGCGCTTGCCGCGAAGCATACCTTCAAGACGGAAATGGATGCAGACGCCCAGCGGAATATGTTCCCGTCCAACCAGGCGAAAGCCTGATATTAAGCCTGCAGCGGTCGCCTAGTGTGCGGCTGCTGCAGCGCCTTCGGCCAACTCAAAGCGGCGGCCGCAATACGGGCAATCGACACTGCCTGTTGCGCCCATATCTAGGAATACGCGCGGATGGCCAAGTGCGCCGTCACCGCCATCACAAGCGACGCGGGATTGTTCGGTTTTGACGATTTCGGGCGGCTCCATCGCGCGCTCTCCTAAATACATAATTTGGGTGGATCATATGCGGCAAACTGAGACGCGCAAGATCAATTCAAAATAAGCCCCATCGGAATGACATCATGGCAGACACCATCAATCTCCGCAGCGTCCCGCAATGCGCCTTCCGCCACAAATCCTATGCTTTCGAACAACGCGCGTGCGGGCCTGTTTGAAATCACCACCGCCAGCTGAAGTCGGCGACAGTCTTGCGCCCTGGCCCGCGTGATCGCAGCCAGCATAAGCGCTCGCCCTAAGCCTTCACGGCGATGGCTCGGGTCCACACTCAGCCCAAGCTGGATAACGCCTGCGAACGCTGGATGCACGTGGGCGCGCGCTAACAAAGCACCCTGAATGCTGCCATCAACCACAGCCACCAACACGCAGCCGTCGGTGTGTTCAGCGGTGCCAAGCTTGGCTTGCAGCATGTCAGCACCAGATGCTGGGTCCACATCATAAGCTAAGAAGTAGGGTGCATCGGCTGCGACACGCTCTGAAAGCGCAATCAATCCAGCGGCGTCGTCCGGGCCCGCCAGTCGGACGCTAATAGTCAACCATCACCTCCAACGTCGCCATGCGCTTTTCTTCACGGATGACGCGGACGGCTTCGGCGAGCGCTGCGGGCAATCGTGCAGGGTCAGACACGCGTTCACTCCAACCTCGGTTGGCAGTGGCGATCAGCGCATAATCTGGGGCAGGCTCCAAAGATGTGATTGGCATGGCGTTCGCCTTCGCTGCCACGCCATCCGGATACATCGACAAGATTGACCGGCGGACAGCATTCCATACGCCGTTGTGCATGACGACGACCAGAATAGGCAGACCAAGCGCCTCTGAAATCTGGCCACATGCGATAGGGTTTGCGAACATATAGGAGCCATCGCCAATGCAGGCAGCAACCAGTGCATCCCGCTTCGCATGCGCCATTCCAAGCGCAGATGGAAAGCCCCACCCGAGCCCCGCAGAGAGCGAATGCCCGAAGAACCGGTTTGGCCCATTCGTCGTGATGTAGCCGGGCTGCACGCCTAGCTCGTTCCCAAGAATGCCGTCGCGCCCGATGGCGGCGGATACGACAGCGCTGACATAGGCTGGCTGCATTGGCGTTCCTGCTTCTTCCGCCTTCGCCATCCGGGCCTCACGGTCGGCAGCGAGCGTCGCCTTCAGCGAATCCTGATTATCGGTATTTGTAGGCAGCGCCGCCGCTAAAGCCCCCAAAGCTTCCGCCGGGTCGCCGGCCAGGGCAACGTCAACCGGGAAGCCACGTGTTGGAAAACGGCCGAACAGCGGATCGGCACCAAGCTGGATGACTTTGCAATCCGAAGGCAGGTCAACGCGCTTGATGATCCACGGTACCAGCGCATCCACGCATACAACTACATCCGCCTCAGCTAATAATGGTCCGGTTTCAAAGCCTGCATGCAAGGGATGATCGCTCGCCATAACATTGCGTGTCGGCCAGAACTCAGCGACGGGGAAACCGCATTTCTCTGCGAGCATTTGCACAGCCGCACCCGTCCGGCCATCAGCATCACCCCGGCTGGAGATAAGCAGCGGCCGCTTTGCAGCTTTCAGCAAATCCGCCGCGGCATCTAGATCAGCAACAGCAGGGCGTAGCGGGCCTGAAGGCGCGGCGCGCATCTGTGTATTCACCGCACTTGGCGGCAGCGGTTCCGCTAATGGTTCACGGGGCAATGCGAGATAGACTGGGCCGCGTGGCTCCGTCATGGCGACAGCGACGGCGCGGTCAACAACCGCCTCAATTTCCTCACCATATCGAAGCTCATATTCCCACTTACATGCGGACCGGACCATGGACGCCGAGTCCCGCAGGTCCTGCCCCCAATGGATCGGTACGTCGCGCGAGCCTGGCCGCGCGCCTTCCGTAATAGGTGTGCGCCCGGCCATGACGATCAGCGGGACATTGTCAGCTGCCGCGTTCACAACGCCCATCACGCAATTGGCTAAGCCGACGGTGACATGCGCCATGATCGCCTGGGGCTTACCTGTCGCCAGATAGCGCCCATGTGCCATAGCGACCGCAGCCGTTTCATGGGGTGCAATTACGGGTTCTGGGAAGATCGCCCCTACTGGCCCGCCCCGCGCATAGGCTTCGATGATGGAGGCGAAATCAGTGCCGCCATTGGCGAACAGCGCATCAAGCCCATTGGCATGGAGACGCGCGAGCAGAGCTTCAGCAGCGTTTTGGGGCGTGAATGACATCTGAATAGCCTCTCTTGCTGGCGCAGGTGCGAGAGGCATAGTTTAGAGAGATTATCGTCAGAACATAGAGGCCCTGTCATGGATACCACTGTATTTGCTCCCGGACATTTTGTTCCTGGCCAACCCGTCCAGGACGCATCCGTATGGGGCCGGAATGACTATCCGGACGACAGATCTTGGGTCCGGCCCATACCAGACGTGCTGGTGGATGAGATTGACCGCTCCCTACCCGCCCTCCGCACCGCCAACCTGCACCCAAGGGATATCCGCGCTGACCATTTTCCACTGCGGAAGAGCGCTGAATTCGTCCAAGCTGTCGCGGAGGATGTGGATCAAGCACCCGGCTTCACCCTTCTCTCAGGCTTTCCAACAGAGCGGTATGACTACGCAGATACCGCACTGGCCTATACCGGGTTGATGGCGCATTTCGGAAACATCGCGATCCAGAACCGGATCGGTGAACATGTGGTTGATGTATCGGATAAAGGCCGAGGCCTTGGCCCCCAGGCGCGCGGTCATTACGGCAATAAGGAACTGCCGTTTCATGCGGACGGCGGCAATGCAGTCAGCCTGCTCTGCCTGAAAACGGCCCCTAGCGGTGGTCGCAGCCTGATCGTAAGCGGCCCGGCGATCTACAATGCCGTCCTGGCCGAAGCACCGCAGCACCTACCCGTGCTGGAGCGCGGATTTCATCATCACCGCCGTGATGAGCGCGACGCCAATGACCCAACCTATACGCCTTGGCGCACACCGGTATTCGCCTCATACGATGATAATTTCCACATCATTTATGTCCGCCCGTCCATTGATTATTGCCGCGAGGAAGGTGTGACATTTACAGGCGAAGAAATTGCCGCCCTCGATTTCGTGGACAGCGTCATTGCGAGACCAGAGGCTCAGGTATCCATGGCGCTTGAGCCGGGGGACCTGCAAATTTTGAACAATTTCATGGTCCTGCATTCCCGGACTGCATTTGAAGACGGGCAGGACCAGCAACGCCACCTGATCCGCCTATGGCTCGACAACCCTGCATCATTGCGGAACGGCCCCGGCAAGATGGACTGGTATATGCCCGAACATTCCCGCTTCCTAAAAACACGCGGGCATCTGCTAGAAGGCTATGGCGGCTAACGAGCAGGCAAGCCTATTCGCTGCTGACCACATCGAGGAAGGCTTGGCCGAATTTCTCCAACTTCTTAGCGCCAACGCCATGAATACCGCCCATGGCAGCAAGTGATTTGGGGCGTTCAGCTGCGATCTCGATCAAGGTTCGGTCTGGGAAGACGACATAGGCCGGGACTGATAATTCTGTCGCCAGTTCGCGACGGCGGGCTTTCAGGGCCGACAGCAGGCTTTCGTCCACATTGTCAGGAAGTGGTGCGGCCGCCCCGCGTTCTCGGCGTGGTTTGCGGCCTGCTGTGTTCAGGGGATCTAGGCGCAACATCACCTTGGCTTCACCCTTCAGCGCTGCGCGGCCATTTGGGCCGACGACCCAGGCGCCGTATTCGCCAAGTTCCACAGTCGCGATTCCCAGCGCATAGAGCTGGCGGAAAATCGCGCGCCATTGCTGCATGCTTCTGTCTTTGCCAACGCCAAAGGTCGGCAGTGCATCATGGCCGAACTTGGTGACCCGTTCGGTCATATCTCCCCGCAGGACATTGATCACATGCTCCATGCCGAAGCGCTGCCCCGTGCGGAGAATGGCGGAGAGCGCCTTTTGCGCGTCGACCGTTCCGTCGAAACGCTCGATATCACCGGTGCAGAGATCACAATTGCCGCACGGCTCCGCGTCTTCACCAAAATAGGCCAGTAGCGTCTGACGACGACATTGCGGCGCTTCAGCGAGAGATACCAGGGCATTCAGACGTTGTCGCTCAATCGCTTTCTGCGTGTCTGTCGCGTCGCCGTCATCAATTTGCAGACGGCGGAGGCGGATATCGTCCATGCCGTAAAGGGTGAGCGTATCGGCTGGCAGACCATCCCGCCCGGCGCGGCCAATCTCCTGGTAATAGGCCTCAATGCTTTTCGGCAGTCCAGCATGGGCCACATATCGCACATCCGGCTTATCAATGCCCATCCCAAAGGCGACTGTAGCGCAGACGATAACGCCATCTTCCTTCAGGAATCGATCCTGCGCGTCCTCTCTCGCCTCTGTCATCATGCCAGCATGATAGGACAGCGCCGTCAGACCCTTCGCTGAAAGATCCTGCGCCAATTGCTCCGTCTGTTTCCTGGAATTGCAGTAGACGATGCCGCTTTCGCCAGGATACCGGGCCACAAAGTCCGCAATTTGCCGGCGCGGACTGTTCTTTGGCTGCATCGCCAAGCGCAGGTTCGGGCGGTCAAAACCATGGACAACTGTATGAGGTGGGGCGTCAAACAGCCGTCCAGCAATATCATCCCGGGTGGCAGCGTCTGCGGTCGCAGTTAGGGCGATGGTTTGGACATCGCCCAAGCGTCGACGCACATCGCCGAGTTGCGCGTATTCCGGGCGAAAATCATGGCCCCATTGCGAGACACAGTGCGCCTCATCAATCGCCAGCAGGTCGACCTTTGCGTCATCCAGGAAGCGCGCATTGCCGCTGGCGAGGCGCTCTGGCGAGAGATAAAGCAGTCGCAAGCGACCCTCTTCTAGCGCGCCAAATATTCTGTCGGCTTCTTCGGGCATGGTCGATGAATTCAGGCTGCCCGCCTCAACGCCGACAGCGCGCAATGCCGCCACTTGGTCCCGCATTAATGCGATCAACGGAGAGACGACGACGCATAGCCCACCCCGCGCTAACGCCGGGAGTTGGAAACACATGGATTTGCCTGCGCCCGTCGGCATAACGGCCAGCACGTTATCGCCGCGCATAACAGCACCGATCACATCCTCCTGGCCTGGGCGAAGCGATGGATAGCCGAACACTTCCTGCAGCATTGCAAGCAAACGCTCACGCTCTGCATCGGGCAGGACGGCGGGTTCAGATTCGGCAAGGATGGCGGGTTCAGACATGCCGCCAACCTAAGCCGATTCTAGGCCGCGTGTAACCGCGACTAAAGCGTTTCCGCCGCTGGTTTGTAGGCAAGGTCCAGATCCCGCGCGACGGCTTCATAGGTCACGTGGCCATCGTGGATATTCAGGCCTTCTAACAGGTGCTTGTCATCCCGGCACGCCTGCTGCCAGCCCTTATTCGCCAGTGCAAGCACAAATGGCAGGGTCGCATTGCTGAGGCCCTGGGTTGACGTGCGCGGCACGGCACCCGGCATGTTGGTAACGCAATAATGGATCACGCCTTCTTCAACATACGTTGGCTTATCGTGGCTAGTGGGGCGGCTTGTTTCGAAGCAGCCGCCTTGGTCAATCGCGACATCAACCACGACTGAGCCTTGCGGCATAAGCTTGATCATCTCACGGCTGACGACCTTGGGCGCCGCAGCACCCGGTGCCAGCACGGCGCCGATCACTAGGTCAGCTTTCGACAGCAATTGTTCTAACGCGCCGACCGTGGAATAGATCGTGTTCAGCGTGGTGCCATATTGCAGCTCAAGCTCCCGAAGGCGCGGGATGGATTTATCAAGCACCGTAACGCGCGCTTCCAGGCCCATAGCCATCCGCGCTGCGTTCGCACCGACAGACCCTCCGCCGATGATCACAACATCAGCCACGCCAACGCCCGGAATACCGCCGAGCAACATGCCACGCCCGCCCTGCTCTTTCTCAAGGCAGTGCGCACCAACCTGAACCGCCATGCGACCTGCGACTTCGCTCATCGGGGCCAGAAGCGGCAGGCTGCCGTCATTAGCGGTCACGGTCTCATAGGCAATTGCGGTGCAGCCAGACGCCATCAAGCCTTCTGTCTGCTTTTCGTCTGCCGCCAAGTGCAGATATGTGAATAGAAGTTGGCCCTTGCGCAGCATCGCGATTTCAGGGGCGAGCGGCTCCTTCACCTTCACGATCATATCAGCAACGTCGAACACATCCTTGGCCGTCGCGACGATTTTGCCGCCAACGCGCTCATAATCCGCGTTCGAATAGCCGGACCCAATGCCCGCATTATCCTGCAGCAGCACCTCATGGCCGTGATGGACCAGTTCACGCACGCTGATCGGCGTTAGGCCGACACGGTATTCATGAGTCTTAATTTCCGATGGGACGCCGACGCGCATTGCTCAATTCTCCCTGGAATATTGATCCCGCCAAACATCCGGGTATATCGACCGCATCCATATCAGCAATGCGATCCCTGGCAAGGCCGCGAAAGCTGTCAGTAGAATAAAGTCACCCCAACCCAGCCATTCAGCGACGAACCCGGCGGGTGCCACCATCACTTTAGGCGAAAACGCCATGATGGACGTTATGAAAGCGAAATGTGCTGCCGCGAACCGCTTGTCGCAAAGCATCATAACGAAGGCGACGAAGGCTGTTTGGCTGAGGCCAGATGCAAAATTCTCAAACCCGACAACCCAGCTCAACAGATTGAAGTACGGCTCACCCCCGCCTGCCGCACCACCGTCACCGACGACTTGGTGCAAATGCCAAAAGCCCAGGTTTGAGATTGCTTGCAGGATGCCTGCGAGAAGCAAGACGCGCCCCATCGTCCATACAGCAATCAACAACCCGCCCATAAATGTGCCGACTAAAATGGCCACAAACCCAAAAAGCTTGCTGACAGTCGCGATCGTTGATTTCTCAAAGCCCAGATCGACATACAGCGCACCAACCATCTGGCTCAACAAAGCGTCGCCAAACTTGAACAGCAGCACAAATGCCAGAACGACCAGCCACCCCCGGCGACTGACAAATTCCTGCAACGGCTCCACATACGCGTCCCAAACGAGACGGCCGAACGCCACGTCTTTCTTCGGCGCATTCTCTTGCCTTGGTGGTTCCGGTGCCAAGCAAATCGCAATCACGCCAACAAGCAGCGTAGCACCCGTCGCGGCATAAGCGATTTCCCAATTGAAGCCGTCTGCCAGATAGAGCGTGCCCGCCGTCGCCATCAGCATGCCGACCCTGAAGCCATAAACGGCCATCGCAGCGCCCGCGCCATATTCCTCGACCTTGAGGAGTTCGATGCGATACGCGTCAATGGCGACGTCTTGGGTGGCGGACAGAAATGAAACTGTGAGCGCCACGAGCGCGATCAGATAGATCGACGCGTCATTGGGTTCAATCAATCCAAGGAGGGCGATAAAGCCGATCAGCAGAATGTTGATTACCAATATCCAGGACCGGCGGAGCCCTATCTTGCGGCCGAACCCGGGCGGTCGCACGAGATCCAAAAGCGGCGCCCACAGGAACTTGAAGGCGTAGGGAATGCCGACAAGCGAGAACAGGCCAATGGCACCCAGATCAATGCCAGATTCCCTAAGCCTGATCGTCAGCGTCGATGATGTAATTAGGAATGGGAGTCCGCTGGCGAAACCAAGTGCGAGAATAAGCAGGAGGCGCGGTCGCAAGTAGACCGTTAGCGCGATCCTTAGCCGCTGGCGCCAATCGGCCTTCAAGCGTTCAACCCTCGGCCCCTGCGGCCTCCAGGGCCGTGGCGATGGTCGAGCCCGTTTTCAAGACGACCACGTCCAGGGGCGCATCGCGCCCGCGGACTTCAACGGTCGTCACGGGAAAAGACCCAGGCGGAATGCCAGCAGCCGTCAACACTTCCTGCGAGACGATGGCTTCCGCACCGTATTCCTTGGTCATCGGCTCCAACCGGCTCGCGACATTCACAGCATCGCCAATGGCGGTAACTGAGGTCGCGTTCTGATAGCCCATCTCACCAACGATCACTGGTCCCACATGAACGCCAACGCCGATGCGCAGCGGCGCATCAAGGTCATTGGCCAACGTGCGGTTCAATTCATCAAGAGCCGTCGACATTTGGGCAGTCGCCGCCAGTGCCTGCCGACACCCAGCGCCCGGCCCAGCCTGGATGCCGAAGAGCGCCATGATGCCATCACCGATGAACTTATCGAGTTGGCCACCATTCTGCTCAATCGCTTCGCCCATTGCGCGGAAATATTGGTTCAGCAGGAAGACGATGTCGAATGGTAACTTATCTTCAGAAATCTTTGTAAATGCACGAATATCTACGAACATGATCGCGATTTCACGCTCCGCCCCAGTCTCATGATCAGCGCGGGACCGTGCATCTTTCGGCGTTGCATTCGGCGGCAATAGCGGTGCCACGGCGATATTCTTCGTGGGCCGGAGTTGGCAAGCCAATCGAACACCATCTGAAGCATTGATCCGCTTCAGAACTTTAACCTCACCTTCGTCTGGCGCGGGCGCATCGTCCAGTCCACTGGTAATTCGAAACCGGCAGGTGGAGCAACGTCCACGCCCGCCGCACACGCTCGCATGCGGCACACCGGCTAATCGGCTCGCCTCCAGCACAGAAACGCCAGGTGCGACCTGAATGCTGGTTCCATCCGGATATAAAATCTTAACGCCCTGCGCCCGCTTGGCCCGGTACCACGACAGCGTGCGCCAGATAGCGGCAATCGCAATCAACACACCCGCGCCGATTTTTGCGTTCTCAGTTGTGCTCTTTACCCAGTTGAAGGACTCGCTTCCGCCAAAGCCAACTGTGCTTAACAAATTCCGAACCCAGTCTTTGTTGGCGGCAACCATGCGCTGGATTTCCTGGCCGGCATCAGCAAACCCGGCATAGGCCAGAACCGGCCAAAGAACAGCCAGCCCCAGCAGCCAAGGTGCGAGCGGCGCGTACCAAGTGCGCAAGCGCAGCCAGAAATGCAGCCCGATGCAGCCATGCGCCCACACGGTAAATATCGCGATGCCTTGGAGAAGCGCATTCGACGGCCACAATGCCCATACGGACCAAGCGTACATATCCGTCAGCCCGTCCCTAAGAGACAGACCCCGCGTGCCGATGACATGGCCCGCCAGCAGGAAGGGTATCGCTAAGCCCAGGGCAAGCTGCGCCCATTCCCACTTGGTCATCTTGAAGGTGCGCGACTGGGCTGCCTTCAGCAGCGAAAGTGCCACATGGCTGACGAGCGACAGCGCCAAAATGATCTCAAGCGGTGGAAAGCGCCATACAGCCAGGAACCAGTCACGCCCAGCTTCCATCAAAGCGAGGGAATGCAGTCCAAGCATGTGGTTCAAGTAGTGCGTCGCCACATAGACGAATAGCACAAGGCCGCTGATCAGCCGGATGCGCCGCGCCCTTGGACCAATGCCAAGCGGACTGCGGGCACTGCTAGCCCCCCCACCCTCAGCCGAAGATTGGGCGCTAGAGGCCGTGTCGGGTGGCGAGGTCTGCAAGAGACGTCTCCGGGCGCGCGCCCAAATGTGAAATCACTTCAGCTGCAGCTAAACCGCCAAGCCTGGCGCAAGTCTCAATATCGCGTCCTGTCGCCCAACCATAGAGGAATCCAGCGGCGTAGAGGTCACCCGCACCTGTCGTGTCGATGACCGTACCAGCGTCTTCAGCCGGAACCGCTGCGCGCTCTTCCCCAGCGATTGCTACTGACCCAGCCGCACCGCGGGTTAAAACAGCTACACCAACATCCAGGGCTGCATGATCTGCCGCCTCCTCGAAAGTTTGTGTCTCATAAAGCGCCATAATTTCTGCTTCATTGGCAAATACGATGTCTGCTTGGTCCCGCAACAGAGATTTGAATTCGTCGCGATGTCGCTCCACACAGAAGCTGTCCGACAGAGAAAACGCTACCTTGGCACCGGCTGCATGGGCCAGGTCTGCAGCTTTCAGCACCGCTGCTTTGGCTGCAGGCTGGTCCCAAAGATAGCCTTCGATATACAGAATTTTGGCACCGCCGAGAGCATCTGCCGAAATGTCGTCCGGCGCGATTTCTGTCGAGGCACCCAGGAATGTCATCATCGTGCGCTCAGCATCTGGCGTCACAAACACGAAGCATCTGGCAGTCGGCAAGCCAGAGGTTGCGTGCGGCGTGCCGTAATCAACACCAATGGCGCGAATGTCATGCTCAAAAATCTGGCCGAGCTGATCATCCCGCACGCGCCCGATAAAGCCTGCTTTACCGCCAAACGAGGCAATGCCCGCTGCCGTATTGGCCGCAGACCCGCCAGACGCCTCACGCGCTGGTCCCATCGCATCATAGATAGCGGTCGCCTGATCAGCATTGATCAAAGTCATTCCGCCCTTGGGAAGGTCACGGGACGCCAAAAAAGCATCGTCCACTTTGGCAATCACATCGACAATTGCATTGCCGAGAGCCATTACATCAAGCCCAGCTTGCGCCATACGCTATGAAGCTCCATATCCGAATCAAGCGTAGAGTATAGCGCCGCGACGCCAGACTACTAGAGATAGGAGATGGGGCAGGCACCTGTCCCGCAAGACGCATATGATAAACGATCTTTCTAAGGCAATCGCACAGCTGCGCGACCCAAAACTTCTGAAGATTCTGCTGCTCAGCTTAGCACTCGCCGTGCTGGTAATGGGGCTGCTTATCTTCGGTGTTGCCTATCTGATTGGGGCCTGGGACATCACAACTGGGTCCTGGTTCGGAATCTCCTTTATCGACATGGCGCTGCAATGGCTAGTCGACACGGCCGGATTCGCACTGGCAACCATAATCGCTTTGATGCTGTTCCCTGCAGCTGCAATTGGGCTGCAATCCTTATTCTTAGATACTATTGCAGAAGCAGTTGAAAATAAACACTACCCACACCTACCATCAGCCCGACGCCAACGCATGTCTGAGATCATCTGGACTGCGCTTCGGCTGATGGCTGTCGTACTTGGCTTGAATATTCTGCTGCTATTCGTGTGGATCATATTGCTCATCGTTGCGACCCCGCTAGCGCCGATCCCATATTATCTGGTCAATGGCTATTTGCTGGGGCGGGAATATTTTGAGCTGCTGGCGCTTCGCCGCATGGACCCGATGCAAGCTGCTGTTCTTAGGAAACAGAAGCTTGGCGGGAATCTCATGGACGGCATCGTGCTGACCCTGCTGTTTACGGTCCCGATTGTGAACCTAGCAGGCCCAATGGTCGCCGCTGCTTATATGACGCACCGCTTCCACCGTGTTTGGAAGCCGGGCATGACAGCAACCATGAGTCCATCAAGCGCTGGCCGCATCACCGATGGCGATGCATCAATGTGATGCCCAAACGAAAAGCGGCGGCGATGCCCCTGGGACACGCCGCCGCTTAATCCGTCTCATTCAGCCCAGTTAGCGTGGTGCGATAACCATCACCATCTGGCGGCCTTCCATGCGAGGCATCTGCTCGACCTTTGCGGTCTCATCCAGCTCACCTCGAACACGCTCAAGCACCTTGGCACCAAGATCTTGGTGCGCCAGTTCACGGCCACGGAAACGCATCGTCACTTTCACCTTATCCCCGTTATCCAGGAACTTGCGAGCGGCGCGCATTTTGATCTCGTAGTCGTTCGTCTCAATCGCTGGGCGCATCTTGATCTCTTTGACCTCGATGACCTTCTGCTTTTTCTTGGCCTCGTTTTTCTTCTTCTGCGCTTCATATTTGAAGCGGCCATAGTCCAGCAGCTTACAGACCGGTGGGTCCGCGTTCGGCGATACTTCGACGAGGTCTAGCCCCGCTTCAGCAGCGGCATCGAGCGCTGCGACAGTGGCAACAACGCCAATCATCTCACCATCTGCACCTACAAGGCGCACTTGGCGGACGTCAATCATTTCATTAATCCGGGGACCGTCTTTGACGGGTGCGGATTGGGGATGTGGTCGCGCTATTGATCAAGCTCCTAGTTTAATCGCTGATGCGCAGTACTGAGAAATCGAGACGCTGCTTTCCGGCACACCGGCGATTTTGGTTAAAGACCGCTGCCACCCTTTATACGGATGACGGCATCTGCGCCTCTTCTGACAGGGTACGGATTGCGTCGTCAAGCGCAAGCACTTCCTGATTTTTGCCGCCAAGCCTGCGGAGAGCGACTTTACCCTCCTCCGCTTCACGTCTGCCCACGACCATCATGACCGGCGTTTTGGCCAAGCTATGTTCGCGGACTTTGTAATTGATTTTCTCGTTCCTAAGATCGAGTTCAACCCGAAGGCCCGCCTTTTTACAGGCTGCCATTACTTCATGGGCATAGTCATCCGCATCCGAAACGATGGTAGCGATGGCGATCTGTGTGGGCGCAAGCCAGAGCGGCAAACGACCAGCATAGTTCTCAATCAGAATGCCAATAAAGCGTTCAAATGAACCCAGAATCGCACGATGCAGCATCACGGGCGTATGCCGCGCACTGTCTTCGCCGATATAGGTTGCACCCAAGCGGTCTGGCAGCACGAAATCAACCTGGAATGTGCCGCACTGCCAATCACGGCCAATCGCGTCACGAAGCACGAACTCCAACTTAGGACCGTAGAATGCGCCCTCGCCAGGGTTCAGTTCAACCTCAAGCCCAGTCTCGCCAACGGCGTCCAGCAGCGCTTTCTCGGCCTTATCCCATACGGAATCTTCGCCTGCGCGCACATCGGGGCGATCAGAGAATTTCACCTTCACGTCCGTGAAACCGAAGTCCTCGTAGATCGACAACAGCAGATCGCAGAACGATTTGCACTCATCGGTGATCTGGTCTTCGGTTGCAAAAATATGCGCATCGTCCTGAGTGAACGCCCGAACCCGCATAATTCCGTGCAGCGAACCCGATGGCTCATTCCGGTGACAAGATCCAAACTCTGCCATCCGCATCGGCAGATCACGATAGCTTTTCAGGCCTTGCTTGAAAATCTGCACATGGCAAGGGCAATTCATGGGCTTCAATGCCAGCGTGCGATCATCTTCCGATTCTGCCGTGAACATGGCTTCCCGGAACTTCTCCCAGTGGCCAGATGCCTCCCAGAGCGCACGGTCAACGAGTTGCGGCGTTTTCACCTCGAAATATTCCGCCGCTTCCAGGCGCTTGCGCACATAAGCTTCGCACTGGCGATACAGTGTCCAGCCTTTGGCGTGCCAGAAAATTGAGCCTGCGGCTTCTTCCTGCAGATGGAACAGGCCCATTTCACGGCCAAGCCTGCGGTGGTCGCGCTTCTCAGCCTCCTCCAGCATGGTGAGGTGGGCTTTGAGTTCTTTGTCTGTGCGCCAAGCGGTGCCATAAATACGCTGCAGCATGGCGTTCCGGTGATCGCCGCGCCAATAGGCACCCGCAATACTCATCAGCTTGAATGCGGTCCCGATTTTGCCAGTGGACGGCATATGCGGGCCACGGCAAAGGTCCAGCCATTCACCCTGGCGATAGACGGAGATTGTTTCGCTCTCAGGCAGGTCGCGGATCAACTCAGCCTTATAGGCTTCACCCTTCTTCTCGAAGAAGGCGATCGCCTCATCCCGGTCCCATTCCTCGCGCTCGAAAACTTCATTGCGCTGGATGATCTGCTTCATCTTGGCTTCAATGGTCGCAAGATCATCCGGCGTGAATGGTTCATCACGGGCGAAATCATAATAGAAGCCGTTTTCGATTGCCGGGCCGATGGTGACTTGCGTGCCCGGATACAATTCCTGCACGGCCTCAGCCAGCACATGGGCGCAGTCATGGCGATACAGCTCTATCGCATCTTCGGAATCTGGCGTCACGATTTCAACGTCTGAATCAGCATTGATCGGCGTTGAAAGATCGACAACCTTGCCATTAAGCTTCAGCGCAATCGCCTTTTTCGCCAAGCTTTTGGCGATGCTGGCGGCAAGATCTGCACCTGTGGCACCTGTCGGCAAGGGGCGCTTCGCGCCGTCCGGCAGGGTCACATGAATTTCGGCATTCGCCTGAGCATCGCTCGCCATGGCGTCCTCTTAAACTACGATTGTAATGGGACCCGCGGAAACTAGCGCTCGAAACGCAGCTGTCAACGCGCGCAACGACCGATTCCACCCCCAAAACCTAACGGATCGGACCTTAGTCGCCATTTATAGTTAATGCGAGGTTCATTTTGCAGTTTTCATCAGCTCAGCATATTGCCGGATAACCGCTAACGCGCTGCCAGTCGCAGAGAATTTGGCGAGCGCCCAGGTTCGGGCCGCTGCTGATAGGTCAGCCTTCTCCTTAGCGCTGGCAGCCAGAATGTCTGTAATCGCGCGGCCAAGCGCCTCTGGATCATCCGGCGGTACAAGCTTGCCGGTTACGCCATCGACGACCACTTCCGCTGTAGCACCAATGTCCGCGCCGATCACGGGCTTGCCCAACCCCGCCGCCATTGCAGCGATTGGGTCCTGCCCCAAAGGCTCCAAGGGTACAGATATGACAATATCTGCCAGCATCATTGCAGCCGGAATGTCCGTCAGAGCACCCGCCAGAAAAATCCGCCCCGTGGCCCCGCGCTTGCGCGCGATCCATGCGAGTTGCTGCGCGTATGTGTCTTTCGCCTTTAAGTCACCCGGAATAATCGCGACCAGGTCCGCATGTCCCGGCGCATTCGCAATCTCGCCAAGCGCGCGGGCAAGGACATGCTTGCCGCGCTCCGGCACAGTTGGCCCCGGCGCTAAGATTGTCGGTGCTGGCTCCTCGAGCATGCCCCAAGCGCGGGCGAGCGTTGTTAGCCGCTGCGGCCCAACCGCTTCGGCGGCATATACCGCCAAATTAGCCCCATCTGGGATAATAGAAATTTTGCCATCGCGCGCACTGTCATCGTCGATCAGCAATCCCCGGACATGCTCTGAACCAGCGATGATATGATCGCCTTCGCCAAGCGCGCCAGCGTCCTTGCCGGCATCATTAAAGGGCGTATCACCGCCGCATGTCGTTACCAATATTGCACGTGAGCCCTTTGTCGCCTGGCGCGCCGCCCATGCAATTTCGCGAGTGCGCGCATGCACGATATCCACCTGATACTCATCAATAAGCCGCTTTATCCGACTGCCGTTCCTGCCTATCGCGACCGGGCCGCGCGCATCTAACGGGGCTTCCGCAAACTCTGCGCCAATGCGTTTAAGGCGTTCTACCGGCCCACCTGCCGCAGCCACGATTGAACGCCCGCCGCCAAGCGCTAAAGCTTCTGCTGCGCCTAACGCCGCAATTTCGGCGCCGCCCGCCTCTATACGCGGCATAAGCTGCAATACAGTCAGGCGTTTACCCATGCCTTCGAATACACTCCGCATGGCATCCCGGGACGCTTGGTCAAGCGCCAGCGCGCCGCTAGAATGGGCGAAGCGAAGCGGCGGCTGTTTCGGCCGGAATAACACCACTGAATCCTTTTGAAGAGCGATCATAATGACAGACGCAGATACCACCCTGCCCCCGCCCGACCGTCTTGATCGGCCTGATGGCGGATATATCGCCTACCGCCGCCATGTCGGCAAGGCGGAAAGCCTGCCCGGCGTGGTATTCATCCATGGGCTTAGGTCTGACATGGACGGCGGCAAAGCTGAGCGCCTGCATGCATTCTGCGCCGAGCGTGACCAAAGCTTCGTGCGCTTCGATTGCCGGGGCCATGGCCAGTCTTCGGGCGTATTCGAAGAAACGGTGCTGAGCGAATGGGCGGATGACGCAACTCTTGTGATCGATAAGCTAACCGAAGGCCCCCAGATCGTCGTTGGGTCGAGCATGGGCGGTTGGTTGATGATGCGCACCGCCTTAGATCGCCCACACAAGGTTTCCGGCCTTGTAGGCATCGCTGCCGCACCTGATTTCACCCGTCGCTTCCGTGATGAACTTACTGTCGATGAGCGGGCCACGCTCGCCCGCGACGGCCAGATTGGCCGCCCAACGCCCTATGACCCGCACCCATATGTTTTCACACAGGCACTTCTAGACGATGGCGACGTCTGTTCTG
This sequence comes from Alphaproteobacteria bacterium, assembly GCA_040263875.1. GTDB lineage: Bacteria > Pseudomonadota > Alphaproteobacteria > Bin95 > Bin95 > VMCJ01. The sequence continues at coordinate 8,766 of JBDQJI010000037.1, read as the reverse complement.
TCCTAGCTGGCACATTCAACTTCAGCGGCCGAATCCGGTTGCTGCACGGCATGCTGGACGATTCGGTACCCTGGGAGCTGGCGCTGGAGATTTTGTCCCAAGCCACGACACCCGATGCGCGCCTCCATCTCATCAAGGACGGCGACCATCGGTTATCCCGCGAAAGCGACCTCCGCCAACTTTGCCAGGCAGTCGCCGAGCTCTCTCTGCCCGTGCCAGACGATTGCTGAACCGGACCATAGGTGCGGCCCTGGCGCTGCTGCTTGCTGCTTGCTCAACCCCCGTAATCGCAGATGGCGATAGTCCGGCGACTGTGCGCCTATTTCCACGCACCCAAATCGACGGGCGGTTATCCGGTGGTCTATCTGGGTTGGAATGGCACCGCGAGAGAAATACGCTCATCGCGCTCAGCGACCGGGGTGATTTTTACCGCATGCCAATGCAGGCGGATCAAGGCATGGTCCGAATTGGCCGCATCAAGCTTCCCCGCAGGCTGAATGATCCTGAAGCTCTGCGGCGCGGTCCCGGTGATAGATGGATCGTTAGCTTTGAGCAGGGCGGCGGCATCGCCTGGTACGAGGGCGATGCTGAGGGCCTGCTCATGCGGCCAGCACGCGTATTGCGGCCAAAGGCGATTAAGGCGCTGCTTCAGAATGCTGGGATAGAAGCGCTAGCGGTTCTGGATTTCGGGCGTTTACTGGTAATCTCTGAAGGTGGCAGCGGTGATATGCGTAAAGCCTGGGTGATTGACGATGCAGAGCTTGATGCGCGCGAATATCCAGTCTCCGACGGGTTTGAGCCCGTTGACGCCGCTGAATTGCCCAATGGCGATATCTTAGTTCTGGAACGGCGCTTCAATGGCTTCCTTCCCCCGTTCTTTTCAGCCCGGATTGCCTATATCGCAGCCACAACTTTGGACACAGGTCAGCCAATAGCCGCTGAAACCCGTATTAGCCTGAAAGGCATTATTGCCAGTGAGAATTGGGAAGGTCTTGCGATCGCGGAGGACCAAGGCCGCATGGTGATCTGGCTGGTTTCAGACGATAATCAAAAATGGCCGCAGAACACGTTGTTAGCAAAGATTTCGCTGGCGGATTTCATGGCCCTAAAAACAGATCGTTGATCCAGAGGGAATCCAAGGTACGCTCGCATTCTTGAATTAAGGAGCGGACCGAATGGCGTCTATCGAACTCAGTAATTTTTTGGCAGCGCAATCTATCGGCAGCTTGCCAGACGCTGTTTATGCAAAATCGGCTCGAGTGCTGGCCGACACATGCGCCGCCATCCTTGCAGGTGCACAGGAACCAGAAATGCTTTCCCTAGCTGCAGCAACGCTGACGGCGGGCGGCGCTGGACCAGCAACGGCGCTTGGACATGTCCGGAAAATTGAGGCTGGCCAAGCGGCTTTTCTGAATGGATGCGCAGGTGTTTTCCTAGAGTTGGATGAAGGGTCTGCTGCATCTAAAGGCCATCCCGCCATTCATATCGTCCCACCCCTTCTGGCATGGGCAGAGCAGGAAGGCGGTGATGGCGCGCGGTTCCTCCATGCGTTGACTCTTGGATATGAAGTCGCGACGCGGACTGGGGCTGGGGCATCCCTCCGTCCAACAATGCATCCTCATGGGGTGTGGGGTGTCGTTGGCGGCGCTGTGGCACTGGCCGTTTATGATGGCGCAGATGCTAAAGAAATCGACGAAACGATCCGCCTCTCAGCCTCAATGGCGCTCGCGACCAGCCGTCCGTCCATGCTTGAAGGTGCTACGGTACGGAACGCCTATACGGGCCTTTCAGCACAGCACGCAATCCAGGCGCGTCGCTTGATCAAGGCAGGCTTTACGGGCGACAAGGGCGCACTTAAGAACGTCTTTGGGGCTGTCATTGGTTCCGCATGGGATGCTTCAGCACTGACGTCGGGCCTTGGCGCAGATTGGGCGATTGCAGAGGGATATTTCAAGCGCCACGCCTGCTGCCGCTACAATCACGCAGCCCTTGATGCGCTTGAGGATTTGCGCATGGCGAACCCGGGCGACATCACACCTGAAACTGTCGAGCAGATTGACGTTCGCGCCTACACAATGGCGACGGAGCTTGATGATGACGCCCCTACCAACATGCTCGCCGCAAAGTTCTCCCTCCCTTTCGCATTAGCGACAGCAATCCACCGTGATGGCGATACCTGGTTGGATGCATTCCGGGGCGATGCCTTGACCGATCCCGTGACCAAGGCCTTGGCCAAGCGCGTCTCGTTGATTGCGGATACGGAAATGGACAAGGCTTTGCCGGACAGTCGGATTTCGGAGCTTACAATCCGCCTGAAATCGGGCGCCGTTCTAACCAAACGCCGGGACATCACAGGCGGCGACCCAGCAGAGCCGTTCGACGACGCGTTGCTCGACGACAAATTTCTGCGGCTAACAACGCCACTGCTCGGCCAAGGGGCTGCTGGCCAAGCGCTCCAAATCGCAATGAATGCTGGCGCGCTGGAGGATGTCAGCTCCCTGGCCAGCGCGTTCACACGGCGCGCAGCAGTTGGTGAACAAGTGGAGGCAGCGGAATGAATGACGCCGGGCTTGATCCCGTCACACTCGCTGTTCTGAATGGCCGATTGGAGCAAATAGTCGACGAGATGGATGCGACGCTGTTCCGCTCTGCGTTCAACCCAATCATCGCCGAAGCCCATGACGCCTCCCATGGGATTTACCACCGAGAGACGGGCGAGACACTCGTTCAAGGTAAATCTGGCTTGCCAATCTTCGTTGGTGCCATGGCGTTTGCAGTCAAAACCGTCATTAAGAAGGCGGCGCAAGATGGCGATCTTGCCGATGGCGATGTTTATATTTTCAACGACCCTTGGGATGGTGGCACGCATCTATCGGACTTCAGGCTGGTTCGCCCAGTTTTCCGCGATGGTGCGGTGTTTTGCTGGATCGCATCTGTTGGCCACTGGCACGATGTCGGCGGCGCAGTGCCCGGCAATTATAATCCGGCAGCGACTGAAGCTTGGCAGGAAGGCTTCGTCTGCCCGCCCGTAAAACTCTATCGGGCTGGTGAATATCAGCCCGATATCACTGCAATGCTCAGCGCCAATTCACGCTTACCCGTCAGCCTTTATGGCGATCTGAATGCACAGATCAATGCGTTAGATCTTGGCATGGAACGGCTCGGCGGATTGCTGGACGACTACGGTGATACTGTCATCGAGACCGCTCTTGCTGCCTTGCGGGACCGAGCTGAACGGCTGATGCGAGCAGAGATTGCGCTGCTTCCGGACGGTGTCTACAGCGCCGAAGACTGGCTCGACAACGACGGTGTTGTTGATGAGCCGCTGAAGCTGGTGCTGACAATCACCATTTCAGGCGATGAGATGACACTTGATTTCACTGGTTCTGCGCCCGGATGCTTAGGCCCTGTCAATATCAGCCGCGCAACAACCTTCGCCGCCTGCTATGTGGCAATGAAGCATGTGTTTGATGAAATTCCTGCCAATGCCGGGGCGATGGCGCCTATCCGCGTATTGATTCCGGACGGATCAATCTTGGCAGCAGAAGCACCGAAGCCGGTCGGCGGCTATACCGAAACCATCCTCCGCCTGATCGACCTAGTGTTTCAAGCGATGGCTGAAGTGTCGCCAGAACGGTCAAACGGCTGCGCCTATGGCACCATCAATGCACTATCCATTGCCGGACGTCGCAGCGATACGGGTGCGCCCTGGGTCATGTTTTCTTTCTTCGGCGGCGGTCATGGCGGGTCTGCCGAAAGCGATGGCCTGCAACACGGCAATGCGCCGATCTCAACGGCGACAATCCCACCACTGGAAATTCTGGAGGCCGCATACCCTGTCGCCTTCCGCCAGTGGGCGCTCCGCCCAGATTCGGGCGGTCCAGGCAAACATAGGGGTGGCCTTGGCGCGATTTATGAAATCGAGCTTCTAGAGAAATCTGCTGACGTATTCCTGTTCGGCGAACGGGGTCGAACCGCCCCTCCTGGCATCCTTGGCGGTGGTCAGGCGGCTGGAAACAAGTTCCGGTTTGATACAGAGGAAGGCCGCAATGCTGGCATCCCTGCGATGGCGTCAAAGATCGTTGGCGTGAAGTTGGAACGCGGTATGCGTGTGCGCCTGGAAGCGCCCGGCGGCGGCGGATACGGCCCCGTCAACGAACGTGACCCAGCTGCGGTCCAGGCGGATTTGGACGCAGGTTATATCTCAACAGATGCGGCGCGCAGTGTTTATAACGTGGAGCCAAGCTCATGAGTGGGCCGCGTTGGATTATCGGCGTTGATGTCGGCGGCACATTCACTGATGTGTTCGCGCTGGAGCAAAAGACAGGTCAGGTGCTGACTGCCAAAACGCCATCAACGCCTGCGGATCAGTCTATTGGTTTCGTGCGCGGCCTTGGCTTGGCTGCACCGTTGGCGGACATCGGCACCGTGGTTCATGGCACGACAGTTGGCACGAATGCGCTGCTGGAACGCAAGGGTGCGCGCACAGGCCTCATTGCAACAGAAGGCTTCCGGGACGTTCTGGAAATGCGCCGCCGTGATCGCCCGCATACCTGGGGCCTGCGCGGCACATTCAAACCCATCGCCGCGCGCCAGGACCGGCTGGAAGTGCGTGAGCGCACACTGGCAGACGGAACGATTGAGCAAGCAGTTGATGAAGCGGGTGTCGAGGCTGCTGCTCGCACCCTAGCCGAGGCCGGATGCGAGTCAGTCGCCATTGCTTTCGTCAACGCCTACGCCAACCCTGAAAACGAGCAACGCGCCCGCGCCGCCGTTGCCCGCGTTTGGCCCAACGCCCACATCACGGCAGCGACGGATATTCTGCCTGAGATTCGGGAGTTTGAACGCACATCCACCGCTGTCCTAAACGCCTATTTGCAGCCGACCATGGGCCGCTATATCAGCCGCCTACATGATGCATTGGCGGAGGGCGGTGATGCAGGGCTACTGATCGTCCAATCCAACGGCGGGTTGATGACGGCAGCGGAATCTGCCCGTGCACCAATCCGCACCGCCCTATCCGGCCCCGCTGCTGGCGTTGTGGCAGCACAACGCGTTGGCATGGCGGCTGGATATCCGAACATCATCGCTTGTGACATGGGCGGCACCAGCTTCGACGTTTCCCTGATCGCAGATGGGCAAACGGCGCTGGCGGCTGAAACTTCCATCGATTTCGGCATGACGGCGCGCGCGCCTATGGTGGAGATCGTGACAATTGGCGCTGGTGGTGGATCGATTGCATGGGTGGATGCTGGCGGCATGTTGCGCATCGGCCCAGAATCAGCAGGCGCGGACCCCGGCCCCGTCGCCTATGGCAAAGGTGGCACGCGGCCAACAGTTACCGACGCCAATATCGTCCTTGGCCGCATTAATCCCGAACGCCCCATTGGCGGCGAACTTTCGCGGCTAGATACAGAAGCCACCCGTGCGGCGCTACAAGCTACCATCGGCGATCCGCTTGGGCTTGATCCGGAACAAGCGGCTGAAGCTGTTATTCGTGTTGCCAATGCCCGCATGGCCGGAGCAATCCGGCTTGTCTCAATTGAACGTGGCCATGATCCAAAATCATTCCTGGCCATGCCATTTGGCGGCGGCGGTGCCCTGCATGCAGGCGCGCTGGTGAATGAGGTGGGCCTCGCGGGTGCCATTAGCCCGCGCTATCCGGGCGTATTGTCAGCGCTGGGCTGCGTTATCGCCGATATGCGCCGGGACTTCGTGCAGACCATAAACCGGCCATTACCGAGCCTGGATACATCAGTGCTGACCAATGCTATCGCTGGATATTGGCGTGATGGAACGGCGGCGCTCGACGATGCAGGCGTGGCGCTAGACGCCCGGCGGGTCGAGATTGAGCTGGATATGCATTACCAAGGCCAGACTCACGCAATCCCCGTCCGCATTGCTTCCACGGATGACCCGTCCGAATTGGAGATCAACGCTGACATCGTCCAATCCGCATTTGAAACTGCATATCTCAGCCAATATGGCCGCTTACTGGATGGACCCGTCATCCGCGTGATGAATTTGCGCGCTGCTGTCATTGGTGCCCGGCCACGGTTTGATTTGACGCGATTGGCGCCAGATGGCGGCGATATTGCGACCGCAAAGGCGGGCAGCCGTCCCGTTTATGTGGATGGGGCATGGACTGACGCCACGATTTATGACCGCCTCGCCCTTCCCGTCGGCGCTGTGATCAATGGCCCAGCAGTATTGGAACAGCCAGACGCCACGATATTTGTTGAGCCTGATCTTTCCGCCAGGGTCGATAGCTTGGGCAATGTCATCCTTGAGCGGCAGACCTGATCAACCCATGAACGGACTAATCTGATGGCCGCCGTATGGCGCGCCCTGGTGGCTATGTTGTTGATCCAGGCAATAGTGGTGCTCGCGGCGCAGCAAATGCCTGTGCTGGCACCCATCGTGGCACCGGACCTGCAAGTTAATCCCGATCTCGTCGGATATTTCGCAGCACTCGCCAATGCTGGTGCTATTCTGGCAGCACTAGCGGCAAGCCGGGCCGTCCGCCGGTATGGTGCCATGCGGGTCAGTCAATTCATGCTGTGTCTCGCTGCATTTGGCCTTGGGTTGCTAGCGACAGGCGCGCTGCCCGCCCTGCTGCCCGCTGCATTGGCGTTGGGTGCTGGTTATGGCCTCGCAAACCCGGCGAGTTCGCACCTCCTCGCCAAGCTGACGCCAGAAGCGATGCGTGGGCGTGTATTCTCCATGAAGCAGACCAGCGTTCCGCTTGGCGTGGCAGGCGCTGGGCTCATGTCGCCCTGGCTTGCCAGCGCTTATGGCTGGCAGAATACGATGCTTGGGCTAGCGGCGGTCGCCCTCCTCATGGCGCTCGCATTCCAGCCGTGGCGGAGCGATATGGATGATGACCGGCAGGGACGCTCTGTCGCAAAGTCCAGCCTCATCGCCCCCTTACTCTTCGTCATTCGCACGCCTGCAATCTTGCGGCTCTGCCTGCTGAGCATGGCGTATTCTGCAGCGCAGTTCTGCTTCACCGCCGGCTACGTCACAGTGCTGGTTGAGAGCATGGCGATAGACCCACTAGCGGCGGGCCGGACACTGGCCTTCGCCCTGATCGCAAGCATGTTTGCCCGTGTTGGCTGGGGCTGGTGTGCGGATAAAATTGGTGCTGCGGAGACCATGGCGATTATCGGTGGGTTCATCATCGCCGCCGCCTTTGCTGCCGCTTTGCTAGACCCTAGCTTCGGGATTGCGGGTGCTACGGCAATCGCCATTTTGTTTGGCGCATCAGCTGCCAGTTGGAACGGTGTTTACTTGGCGTCTGTCGCAACAGCAGCACCGAAAGATAGCGTATCCCTAGCTACATCCGGTGCCATGGCGTTGACGCTTTCTGGTGCAATTATTGGCCCAGCAGCTTTTGCTCTATTAGCTGCGACGACTGGCGGGTATGAGGCCGGATTTTTCTTTGTCGCTATCTTGGCTGCCGTATCGGCTGTCGGATTCCTAATCGAAAGCCGTAGGCAATGACCGATAAGCGGACATATTGGATAGGCGTTCTGCTGACAGGCCTTGGCGCTGTAGTGCTTTCACCAGACGCCCTACTATTCCGCCTGCTCGAGTCTAACCTTTGGACAGCGGCATTCTGGCGTCTTCTTCTCATGGGTCTAACGATTATGGCCGCGCTTGTGGTCATTCGACGTCGCAAGCTCATCGGGGATATTCGGGCTATTGGCTGGGCCTTAGCGCCAGCATCAATCTGCCTGACGGCCAGCAATTTGGGGTTTGTCTATGCGCTGACCCATAGCACTGTTGCTGAAACACTCACCATATTGGCGACGGCACCGGTTTTCGCTGCAATATTCGCTGCTTTCCTTGGTGAACGTCCGCCACTTCGAACTTGGGCCGCTGCAGTGGCGATTGCTGCTGGGATCGCAATTATCTTCGACGCTGGATTTTCGGATGGCACATCTGCAGGCAATATCAGCGCCCTGATCGCTGCAATATCAATCGCGGGTTTCTTCACAATCGGTCGTGTCCGCCGGGATTGCGATATGACACCAGCGCTCGGCCTCTCCTCCATCCTCTCGGCAATCATTTGCGGGTGCATGGCGGAAACGCTGCAGCCAGCGCCGGGGGACTGGCCAGCGCTCATCGCCGTTGGCGTCTTCATTCTGCCCATCGCATTCACGCTGATCACGCTGGGGCCACGCCGCTTGCCCGCCGCTGAAGTCGGACTGCTGATGCTATTGGAAACCGCACTTGGGCCGCTATGGGTCTGGTTGGCATTGGAAGAAGCGCCAACTGAAGCGACACTTCTTGGTGGCGGCCTAATCATTGCGGCTCTAGCGGCTCATAGCCTTGCGGCATGGCGGGCTGAGCGGCCTGGCGCAGCCTAAAACTTCCTACATGGTCTTCGTGGGCAGCCTGCAGGACCGGAACCAATAATTCGCGACCGCCTCAACGAAAGCCGCCATTTCAGTCAATGTCAGAGGCTTCACGAAATATGAGCGCGCGCCCAGGCTATAGCAGACTGAAACATCAGCATCATTGTTCGATGATGTCAAAATAACAACGGGAATTACGCCAAGTTTCGGGTTGCTCCGCATACGGTCCAGCACTTCAAACCCGTTCATGCGTGGCATATTGATATTGGTGAATTCCGGAGCGAAGTGCAACACCGCGGGCAGATTTGGTATCTGTCTGATGCACAACGTGAAACGGTGTCGCCATGTCGAACTATACGCATCTCACGCCCAGCGAGAGAGATCAGATCGCTGCCTTGAAGGGCGC
>JBDQJI010000036.1:0-33701 GCA_040263875.1 Alphaproteobacteria bacterium | reverse complement strand
GGTATCATTATGATGACCACAACCAGTTCCGAAACCACCTCGCAGACTTTGTAAACGCCTACAACTTCGCACGCAGACTAAAAACCTTGAAAGGTCTCACCCCATTCGAATATGTCTGCAAAGTCTGGACTGAAGAGCCTGGTCGGTTCAGAATAAATCCGACCCATCAATCTCCGGGACTAAACAGTTAGACGCTGCGCAGAATTGATGTGCATGGGGGGTGCCGCGCACATTTACCATCCCGTAAGTCGCAGGAACGCGCCCCATGGCCAGAACGCCAGAATACTTCGTTGGAAAAACCATCATCATTACCGGTGCCGCAAGCGGCATTGGCGCTGCTACAGCGCTGATCTTCGCCCGTGAAGGTGCGAACATTGTTCTTGCCGATATCATCAAAGAGAAAGCTGACGAGGTCGCAGCAGCGGTCAAGAAGCTTGGTGCCGGAGCTTTAGCCATAGGGCTTGATGTGACGGACCGCGCTGCTGTCGACAAGATGGTGAAAGCTGCTGTCGCAAAGTTCGGCGTTATCGATTTTCTGTTTAATTCGGCAGGTGCGGCCGGTCGTCGGGCATCATTCCTGGAGATCGATCAGGCGCTTTGGGAACAGACGTTCGCACTGAATTCCACCGGCGTTTTCAACTGCATGCAGGCTGTTCTGCCGCACATGTTGAGCTATGACGCTGGCGTGATCGTCAACGTCGCATCCCAGTCTCACAAGCGTGGCGGACCAGGTGCGTCTATTCACTATGCTGCTGCAAAGGGCGCGGTCGTGACGATGACTATGGGCGTCGCACGGGAATTTGCGGGGCAGGGCATTCGCGCGCTGTCTATCTCGCCAGGCCCGATTGATACGCCGTTCCAGGCCGCTGCTGAAACACCGCCTGAGTTTATCGAAAAAGCGCGTGCAGACGTGCCCATGGGCCGGTTTGGCCGACCGGATGAAATCGGTGAGATGGTGCTGTTTATGTGTTCCGACGCCTGTGAGTTCATGACGGCGGATACGGTCTACATCAATGGCGGGGGCGGCTGGCGCTAAGCACCGCGCCGCCCCCTACTAGAGCTTATTCGGCTCAGACTTTGCTAAGCGCCTGCTCAAGATCAGCCTTGATGTCGTCGATATGCTCAATGCCGATGGACAGGCGGACGTAACCAGCAGAAACGCCGGTCGCCTCTTGCTCATCTGCGGAGAGCTGGCTGTGGGTTGTCGTGGCCGGGTGGATGGCGAGGCTACGCGCGTCGCCGATATTGGCAACGTGGTAGAACATCTCCAAGCCGTCGATGAACTTGGCACCGGCATCCTTGCCGCCTTTCAAGACCATCCCGACAAGACCGCCCTGGCCGCCGTTCAGGTATTTGTCGGCACGGGCTTTGGCCACACCTGACTGTTGGCTCGGATGGATGACAGCTTCGACTGCGGGATGGCCAGCAAGCCAATTCGCAACAGCAGTCGCGTTCTCGCAGTGACGTTCCATGCGCAACGGCAATGTTTCCAAGCCTTGAATGAACTGGAACGCGTTGAACGGGCTCATCGCACCACCAAGATCACGCAGGATCGTTGTGCGCGCTTTGATGATGTACGCGACAGGGCCGATGCCTTTTACGGCCTGCGTCCACACAGCACCGTGATAGCTTGGGTCAGGCTCGTTCAGGTAAGGCTGGCGCTTGGGGTGCGCTTCCCAATCAAACGCGCCGCTATCAACGATCAAGCCGCCGATGGATGTGCCATGGCCACCAATATATTTGGTGGTCGAGTACACAATGACAGCCGCACCATGGTCGAACGGGCGGCAGATACCGGCAGCAGCCGTGTTGTCCATGATCAGTGGAATGCCAAGGTCTTTGCCGATGGCTGCGACTTCCGCGATTGGGAAGACGTGCAATTTCGGGTTTGGCAGGGTTTCAGCATAGTAGGCGCGGGTTTTATCGTCGGTCGCGTTGCGGAACGCTTCAGGGTCCGTTGGGTCCACAAAGCGGACTTCGATGCCCATGTCTTTCAGGGTGTTCGCGAACAAGTTCCACGTACCACCATATAGGTCTGTGGAGGAGACGATGTTATCGCCAGCTTTGGCCAAATTCTGCACAGCATAGGCACTTGCCGTTTGGCCAGATGAAACGGCAAGCGCTGCAGCGCCTCCTTCCATCGCCGCAACGCGCTGCTCAAGCACATCGCAGGTCGGGTTCATGATGCGGGTGTAGATATTGCCAAGCTCAGCCAGCGCAAACAGGTTGGCGGCGTGCTCAGCATCCTTGAACTGGAAGGATGTGGTTTGATGGATTGGCACAGCGACGGACCCAGTGTTTGGGTCGGCGCGGTGGCCTGCATGCAGGACAATGGTCGAAAGGTTCTTAGGCGCGTTGCTCATCCGGTCTTCCCCCGAAGCGGTAGCGCGGGCATGCTTATGTGGCAGCCCGCTTTGTTGAAGCGCGTGATAGCGCATGGCGCGGCGCATTGAGTCAAGTATTTTGGCGGATTCGCTTGTGATTATGGGACGAACGTCCTGCATTTCGCACGATATCTGGATGAAGGATGGAATCTGACGATGGCGTTGAACATTTTGCTTTTGCCCGGTGATGGCATTGGCCCAGAGATTACAGATACAGCAGAAGCGGCCCTAGTCGCGTTGGATAAACGCTTCGGCCTAGGCGTGAATATTATTCGCCGGGACATCGGCTTCGCGGCCCTGAAAACAACCGGTGCCACATGGAATGCCGCCACGGAGGATGCCTGCCGCGCTGCCGATGGTGTCATCATGGGACCAACGGACACGGCAGCCTATCCGCCGCCAGAAGAAGGCGGCATTGGCCCATCAGCCCATGCCCGCAAGCACTTGGATCTGTTCGCGAATATCCGCCCGAGCCGCTCTGCTCCAGGGGCACCAGCGCTCAAGCATGGCGTCGATCTCGTGATTGTGCGGGAGAATACTGAAGGCTTTTATGCGGACCGAAACATGGCGTTGGGCAATGCTGAATTCATGCCAGATACCGGAACTGCACTCGCCATCCGCAAGATTACCGCGAGTGCGAGCGAACGGATCGCACGCGTTGCCTATGAAATGGCAATGCAAAGGCGAAAGAAGGTCACCGTCATCCATAAATCCAATGTGCTGAAGCTGACCTGCGGCCTGTTTTTGGATACCGCCGAAAAGCTTGGCGCTGAATACCCCGGGGTTGAGGTCGATGAATGCCATGTGGATGCGATGGCGTCTGACCTTGTCCGTAAGCCTGAGGCGTTTGATGTCGTGCTTTGCTCCAATATGTACGGCGATATCCTCTCAAACCTCGCGGCTGAAGTGACGGGCGGGCTAGGCCTCGCTGGGTCGCTCAATCGTGGAGATGACGTAAGCTTGGCGCAGGCAGCGCATGGTTCTGCACCCGATATCGCCGGGCAGGGCGTTGCGAACCCCGGGTCTATCCTGCGGTCCACGGCTATGTTGCTGCAGGATCTTTCTAAACGCCGGTCGGACAATGCGCTGGCTGGGGCTGCGGCGGCATTGGATGCTGAAATTGATGCAATGCTTGGCGAGGCCGGATCACGGACGGCGGATTTAGGCGGCGGGCTATCAACATCTGCGTTTGGCGGCATGCTTGCCAGGCGTTTGAGTGAGGGAGAATAGCCTGTCATGGCAGAACAATCTTACGCTATCCGTAAGCGCGAAACTGTTGCGGAGGTTCCTGGCCTGCGTGTTCGCAAACTTACTTTGGCGACGGGGCAATCCGTGCCGTGGCATACGCATACGACGATAACCGACACATTCTTTTGTATGGATGGTCCAATGGTGGTTGAGACAGATAATCCCCGCGCGCGACATGTGTTGCTGGCTGGGGAGACCATCGCTGCAGAACCTGGGCAACCGCACTATGTTCATGGGGTGGCCATGGGGCCTTGCAAATTCATGATCGTTCAAGGTGTCGGAAAATATGATTACGTTGCGGCGGAAACGCCGGTAGAGGAATAACAGCTTGTCCAACAAACTCGACCCGTCCCAGCGCCGCCCTGAAGGCGCGCCATTGCCAAAACCCATTGATGCCGCAACGATTCTGATTGTCCGCCGTGACATGAAGAAACCGTCCGTGCTGATGGGCCACCGCAGCGCCGCACACAAGTTCATGCCAAATACGTTCGTGTTCCCGGGTGGACGCCTTGATCCCGACGATCACACGCCGCCGACTGCAGGTGATTTGGCCGAAGCGACGATGCATCGCCTCATACGGAAACGCCGCGCGAGCAAACGCAAGGCGCGCGCGTTGGCGCTGGCGGCCATTCGGGAAACGTTTGAAGAAACGGGTCTCATTGTTGGCCGCAAACACGGCGGTGCAATTGATCCTGCAAGTGTCGCGCCAGACTGGCAAGACTTCTTCGCAGCAGGCTATGCACCCGCCGTTGACGCACTGGATTACATCTACCGCGCAGTGACACCGCCCAACAATTTCCGCCGTTTCGACGCCCGCTTCTTCTTCGCGGACGCAGAACACGCATTTGGCGACATCGGCGGATCAGGCGAACTCGTCGATCTTCAATGGATCCCAATTGACGATGCGGCCGTGATGGATAACTGCCCCAGCCCAACCCGCGGCGCGCTCGCCGTTGCCAAGCAATTGGTGATGGACCAAGCGCCCCTACCACAAGCGGCAGAGACGCCCGTCCCCGCATTGATCACTCGCTACGGAGTCGAGGCCGAAGAGTTCGACTAAGCAGCCCGCTTAGATTACGCCCGTGCTATCGCGGCGTAATCAATCGGCTGGTGCCGGTCGAGAGACTGGTTCATCGGCGGTATTGGGTATTTCAGGCCGGTGGCGCAGTTGAAGAGCACGCAGGTTTCGTTGGCTTGGATGCGGCCATCGGCGCGGGCGGCTTGGTAGGCGGCGTATGTGGCCGCACCCTCTGGACAGAGCAGCATGCCTTCGGTTTTTGAAACTTCCGTGCGGGCTTTCTCGATCACTTCGTCGCCGACAGCGATAGCGAAGCCGTTTGATTCACGCACGGCGTCCATAATCAGGAAGTCGCCGACGGCCTGCGGCACGCGGATGCCCATGGCGATGGTTTGAGCATTTTCCCAGCGTTGTGCGTGGCGCTCACCGGCTTCATAGGCGCGGACCATTGGCGCGCAACCCTCGGCCTGTACGGCGACCATGCGCGGGCGCTTGGAGCCGATGAAGCCGATCTTCTCCAGCTCATCAAAGGCTTTCCACATGCCGATCAAGCCTGTGCCGCCGCCGGTCGGGTAAAGAATGACGTCTGGCAGTTCCCAGCCAAATTGTTCGGCGAGTTCCAGGCCCATCGTCTTCTTGCCTTCAATCCGGTACGGCTCCTTCAAGGTGGAGGTATCGAACCAGCCCATGGCTTCTTTGCCCTCGCCAACAATCTTGCCGCAATCATCAATGTATCCGTTCACCCGCCAGGTCTTCGCACCCTGTTCAGCGATTTCGCGGAGGTTGATTTCAGGCGTGTCTTCAGGTGCGAACACGTAAGATTCGATCCCGGCGCGGCTGCAGTAAGCAGCCATAGCCGCACCTGCATTGCCGTTAGTCGGCATGGCCATCCGTCTAACGCCGAGTTCCTTCGCCATGGAGACTGCCATGATCAGGCCGCGGGCTTTGAACGATCCGGTTGGGAGACGGCCTTCGTCTTTCACGAAAATTCCGGCAGACCCGGCCTGCTTGGATAGTGTCGGCATCGGCAGTGTTGGCGTCATGATTTCGCCAAGCGAGATGCAGTTTTCCGTCTTGCGGACAGGCAGCAATTCGCGATAGCGCCAAAGCGTCGGCTCACGGCTCTTCAGCACATCCTTCGTCAGCGCGCCTTTAACGCCGTCCAAATCATAGCGAACGAGCAGCGGCTTGCCTGCGGAGGAGAGGTTGTGCAGCTTGTCAGCCTCAAAACGCTCGCCAGTATAGCCGCACTCAAGATGCGTAACGAAGGTCTCTGCTTCAGGGGCGGCGGCGAGCATCATGGTCATTGTTTGGGCTCCATATGGGGCGCCAGCGAGTGGAGGACTGCCGGTGCGGATCGCAATTGCGGGTTTTTGGCTGGACTCAGTAACGTTCCTGCCCGATGTAACGGACATAGCCGAGTTCGAATTGGGCGCCAAGCGCGGCCAAGCTGTGATTGAAGGGTTTGCAGGCACGGCCACTCCGCAAGGAGGGCTGATCGATGTGCTGCGAGATGCGGGTGCGGAGCTGGTTGGACTGACCGATGCTGGCGTCGGCGCAGCGGCTTCTGCAAGTGATGCGGCCTATGACAAATATGTCGGCGAGATTGTGGATGGCTTGAAAACGATCAAGGGGGAGATTGACGCCGTCGCCATCCATTTGCACGGGGCGCTCGCGACGCCGACAAACCGGAAGGCGGATGCAGGCGTATTGCAGGCCATCCGCTCAGTCGTCGGCCCAGATGTCGCGATTGCCTGCCCGATGGATTATCACGCCAACTTGGCACCAGAGAGCCTGGAAGCCGCTGACATCATCACTGGCTTCCGCTATTCGCCACACACGGATATGTGGGAAACCGGGGCCCGGGCCGCGCGTTTGCTGCTGGGTAAGCTGAACGGTGAGATCAATCCGGTTATGGCGATGGCAAAGCCCGGTATTGCGCTCCCGTCGGTTTTCAGCGCCACGCGTTTGAAGCCATTGGCGGAACTGGTTGCTGCCGCAGAGGCAGGTGGCGAGGGCCTTCTGGATTGCTCGCTGTTCGGCGGTTTCTCCTACGCAGACACACCTGACACCGGAATGACTGCCCTGGCGATTACGGATGGGAATGTGGATCACGCCAATCGGTGGGCGGAAGGTATGGCAAAGCGATGCTGGGGGTTGCGGGACCGCTTGTTCCAACGGGAGTTACTGCATGATGTGCAGGGTGGCGTTGACCGCGCCCTTGAATCGGCGACATCTGCGGAAAAGCCTGTTTGCATTTTGGAACACGCTGACCGCCTCAATGACAGCACCTATGTCCTAAAGGAATTGATCGCGCGCGGTGTGAAGCGCGCCTATGCGCCATTCATGTTTGACCCGGAGGTAGCGTCAGCCGCAGTTGCAGCCGGTGAGGGTGCGATCCTAAATATCCCGCTCTTCGGAAAGTCTAGCCCAAAGGCTGGCGGAGCGATTACGGCTCAGGCGCGCGTGCTTCAAGCGAGAAACCTGAAGTTCCCCATTACCGGCCCGCTCAAAACCGGAATGGTGATTGATGTTGGTGCATCTGCATTGCTGGAAATCGGCGGCGTTCTGGTCTCGGTCATTTCTGTGCAGTGGTCTGCGATCGATATGGATTGCTTCACCGAGTTCAGTCTCAATCCAGATGATTTCGATATTATTCTGCTCCGCTCCAAAACCCATTTCCGGGAACTTTATGAGCCGCTTTGTGCAGAAATCGTCATCATTGATACGCCGGATTGGGGGCCAGCTGAGCTTTCGACACTGCCCTATGAGTATTTGCCCACGGGCGTTTACCCCGTATCCGGCTAGAGAGTGCCGCAGGCCGGGCAATCTTTCCGTTGCTTAGCTTTCATGGCGCGGAGGCTCATGGAAAGGCCGTCAAACAGCATCAAACGACCTGAAAGGCTATCACCGACGCCCATTATTTCCTTGACGATTTCCGTCGCCTGCATGGTGCCTAATATCCCAGCGACCGACCCCAGCACGCCAGCTTCAGAGCATGATGGCACAGCGCCTGGCGGTGGCGGGTTCGGGAAAAGGCAGCGATAACAAGGACCGCCCGGTTTCACTGTTGTGATTTGGCCATCAAAGCGCAGCAATGCCGCTGTGACCAATGTTTTGCCCTGGCGGACGGCAGCGTCATTCACCAGATAGCGCGTCTCGAAATTGTCCGTACCGTCTGCGATCACGTCATATTGGCTGAAAATATCGTCAATGGTATCTGAAGCCAGCCGGAAGGGCAGGCTATCGACCGTGATTTCAGGATTGATCGCTTTGGCTGTTGCCGCTGCGCTCTCTGCCTTGTTGACGCCGATCCGGTCCGTTGTGTGTGCCACCTGACGCTGCAGGTTGGAGAGATCAACCGCGTCGTCGTCAATGATGCCAATGCGGCCAATTCCAGCGGCAGCCAGATACATAATCATCGGCGCACCAAGGCCGCCTGCGCCAACAATCAGAACACTGGCTGCCCGTAACTTTGCTTGGCCGATGGCGCCGACTTCTGGCAGCAGAATGTGCCGGGAATAGCGTTCAAGCTCGCTATCGGTGAAATCCAGATCGTCCATCAGGAACCTGTGCCAGTGGAGCCGAACCCGCCTTCGCCACGTGCGGTATTATCAAGATCATCAACGACGCGAAATGCAGCCTGTGGGGCGGGGGCGATTACCATCTGTGCGATCCGCATGCCGCGCTCAATCTCAAAATCATCCTGGCCGTGATTGATGAGCAATACGGCGACTTCGCCCCGGTAGTCGGAATCAATCGTGCCGGGCGCGTTCAGTACTGTTACACCATTCTTATATGCAAGCCCGGAGCGTGGCCGGATCTGCGCCTCATAGCCTTCGGGTAGCGCCATAGCGAAGCCCGCTGGGATGAGTGCCCGGGCACCTGGCTTCAGCGAATGTGGCGCGTCAATGGCTGCGAGCAAGTCCGCGCCCGCAGCCTCCGCTGTTGCGTAGACGGGCAGGCCAGCTGCGTGTGGGAGCAGCCGGATCGGTAGGTCAATCATTCGGCGGCCTCGGCTTTTGGCGGGCTGAAATGGGCGGCGATATGAGCGGCGACCTGATCTGCGGCTGCAGTCTTGTTCATAGTTGGCCAAGCATCGACGGCATTGGCAGTCACAAGATGCAGCGTGTTTGCATCGCCGCCAAACACGCCCGTTCCGGCTGAAACATCATTCGCTAATATCCAATCGCAGCCTTTTCGGGCAAGCTTTGCTTGAGCATTGTTAATCAGATTTTCCGTCTCTGCCGCAAAACCGACAACGAGAGCGGGCCTTTTCGCACCAGCGTTCGAAACGGCTTTCAAGATGTCTGGGTTTTCGGCGAAACTCAGAGTCGGCATCTCGCCACTAGCGTCTTTCTTGATCTTTTGCCCAGCCTCCGTCGCGACCCGCCAGTCAGCGACAGCGGCGGCGCATACGGCGATGTCCGCTGGTAGTGCATCCATACAGGCGGCCAGCATTTCGCGGGCGGACTCGATATTGACTTGTGTGACGCCATTTGGCGGCGTTAATCCGGTCGGGCCGGAGATAAGCGTCACCTCAGCCCCGAGGGCTTGCAAAGCGGAAGCGATGGCATGGCCTTGCTTGCCCGATGAGCGATTTGCAATAAACCGGACTGGATCAATCGCCTCCCAGGTGGGGCCGCTGGTAACGATAGCTTTGCGTCCGGATAACGGCTGCTGAGCGGCTCCCATGCCAAGAACGGTCTCAATGGCCGCAACAATCTCCAACGGTTCAGACATGCGGCCGGACCCGGTTTCGCCACAAGCCAACTCCCCGGAGCCCGGACCAACGCGATGGACGCCATCCGCTTCCAGCTGCGCAACATTGCGCCGGACGGCAGGGTGTTCCCACATGCGCACGTTCATTGTCGGCGCGATTAGAACAGGTTTGTCGGTGGCGAGAAGGGCCGTGGACGCTAAATCATCGGCGTGGCCATTGGCCATTTTCGCAATCAGGTCCGCCGTCGCTGGGGCAACAACGACAATGTCAGCCTCGCGTGACAAACGGATATGGCCCATTTCGGCCTCGTCCGTCAGCGAAAAAATGTCCTGATAAACTTTCTCTTCGCTGAGTGCGGCAACGCTCAGGGGCGTCACGAATTGTGCGCCGCCTTTGGTCAGCACACAGCGGACAGTCGCCCCCCGATCCCGCAAGCGTCGAATCAGGTCCAGGCTGCGGTAAGCCGCGATGCCGCCTGCGATAATGAGTAGGATGCGCTTTCCGTCCAGCATGGCGGCGGCTCCAATTCCTGTGAATACCGATAGGTAGGACCTCAAGGGGCGAATTTGCAAGTGCTGCGGGGTTTCCGAACTGGGCGTGCGTGATCTACAGTTTAGGCAGATAACTATTCAATTCAGGAGTTACTTATATGTCGGATAGCGTCTCCAGCGCTACGGATGAGCCCGTACTGCCCCTCACTGAGCAATATCCCGAAATCCGAGAAGCCGTTGCAAAGCTCTGCGAAGGCTTTCCTGGGGAATACTGGCGGAAGAAGGATGAGGAACGGGCCTATCCGACAGAATTCGTGCAGGCGCTGACTGACTCAGGCTTCCTGAGTGTGTTGATTCCAGAAGAATATGGGGGTGCTGGTCTGCCGCTTTCTGCGGGTGCCGCGATCCTGGAAGAAATTCACAAGAATGGCTGCAGTGGTGCAGCTTGCCACGCGCAAATGTACACCATGGGCACAGTGCTTCGGCACGGCAATGATGAGCAGAAGAAGGAGTATCTGCCAAAAATCGCCAGCGGTGAGCTTCGCCTACAGGCCTTTGGCGTAACGGAGCCTACAAGCGGTACGGATACGTTGAGCCTCCGCACGACCGCTGTCCGTGATGGTGATGAGTATGTCGTCAATGGGCAGAAAGTCTGGACCAGCCGGGCTGAACATTCAGACCTGATGCTGCTGCTGGCGCGCACGACGCCGAAAGAGAAAGTGGCGAAGCGGACGGACGGTCTCTCCGTCTTTCTGGTCGATATGCGGGCTGTGAAAGGCAAGGGGATGGAGATCAAACCCATCCGCACCATGATCAACCACAACACCACCGAAATTTTCTACGACAATATGCGCATCCCGGCCTCCAGCCTTGTTGGCGAAGAAGGTAAGGGTTTCCGCTATATCCTGGATGGCATGAATGCCGAACGAGTCTTGGTGTCCTCAGAAGCGCTGGGGGATTGCCAGTGGTTTGCTAAAATGGCGTCCACCTACGCAACGGAACGGGTTGTGTTCGGCAAGCCAATTGGCACGAACCAAGGCATTCAGTTCCCGATTGCAGAAGCCTATGCCCATTTCACCGGCGCGCAGATGATGGTGCAGAAAGCTGCGGCTTTGTTCGAGGCTGGGCTGCCCTGTGGTGCGGAAGCTAATATCGGTAAATACCTTGCCGGTGAGGCCGTATGGAAAGCGGCTGACACTTGCATGCAGACTTATGGCGGCTTCGCGTTCGCCGAAGAATATCACATTGAGCGGAAGTTCCGGGAGGCTCGGATTTTCCGAACGGCACCGATATCCTCTAATCTTGTACTAAGCTTCGTCGCTGAGCATGTGCTTGGCATGCCGAGGTCTTACTGATCATGGCCGGCGCACTCGATGGCGTTCTGGTCGTTTCGCTTGAGCAAGCGGTCGCGGCACCCTATCTGACATGCCGTTTGGCTGATTCCGGCGCACGTGTTGTCAAGCTTGAGCGGGCAGAGGGTGATTTTGCTCGCGGTTATGACAATGCCGCTGGTGGCGAGTCAGCATTCTTTGTGTGGCTGAATCGCGGCAAGGAATCACTCGTCGTTGACATTAAGAACGACGATGATTGCGCGCTGCTGCACCGACTTTTGGCCAAGGCGGATGTCTGGGTGCAAAACTTGGCACCCGGTGCGACTGAACGTGCTGGCTTCGGTTCTGAAGCGCTCAGGGCGAAGTATCCGCGGCTGATTACTGTTGATATTTCAGGCTATGGTGCGGCCCCGCCACCGTTCGATACGGCCAAGGCCTATGATCTGCTGGTGCAGGCCGAAAGCGCTGTCATGTCCGTCACCGGATCGGCGGCAGAGCCTGGGCGCATTGGCTATTCCGCGTGTGACCTGAATACCGGTGTTAATGCGCTTTCTGGAGTACTTGAGGCGCTTTATGCCCGTGAGAAAACTGGCAAAGGCGCAGGCATCAGCGTCGCCATGTTTGATGCAATGGCGGACTTGATGGCAGCACCTGTGCTGTTCAACCAATATGCCGGCAAGGATTGGCCACGCACGGGGCTCCGGCATAATGCCTTGGTTCCATATGGGGCATACCCAACCGGCGATGATCGCTTGACGATGATTGCGATCCAGAATGAACGGGAATGGGCCCGGTTTGCTGAAATCGTCTTGCAGCGTCCATATTTGAAGGCTGATCCGCGTTGCACGCCAAACCAGGCACGTTTGGAAAACCGTGTATGGCTGGAAGATCTGATGGAGGAGATATTCAGCCATCTAACCCAGGCAGACCTTCAGGCACGATTGCAAGAAGCGGACATTGCTTACTCAAGCGTGAATGAAGTAGCTGATCTTGTGGATCATCCAGCGCTCCGGCGCATTGAAGTGGAAACAGGGAAGGGCGTTTTCTCAATGCCAGCGCCGCCCATTCGCAATTCCACGGCTGAGACCCCGGAATATGGTTCGCCACCTGAGGTTGGTGAACATACAGACAGCATCAAACGTGAATTTTCTGCCTGATTTTTCTTTGAATGCTTACGCGTTCAGGGGGGGCAAGTAGGGGAGATTGGCGCCGGGCGGTTTACGCGATTTGCCGCCCGGCCTCCCAATCCCCCAACCGGCTATTGCCATCGGATAGTTCGCGCTACCCTCTGACCCATTCCTCGCACACCTACCTGATGTACGGCGCCTTAGTGGTCGCCCATGCTGGTCTCAACGACCTGCATGGTCATCGTTAGTGCTGCGTTGATCTTACGAATATAAAACCCGCAAAATTAACCAGCACCAACCGTTGCCGCCCATTTGCTGTACGGCTGTGGATAAACTAGCCTTCGACATATCGGTCGGCAAGCAAAAATTAATGAAATAGTAAGAAGGGTTAATCGGTTGGCAGATATCTGGCGCTTATCACTAGAAGAGCAAGCAAAAGCGATTGAGCATAAGCTACTCTCGCCTACCGATCTTTTAGAAGCAGCATTTTCCCGAATTGATGCGCTAGATGAAAGGCTTAATACCACCGTGACGGTGATGGCGGAGAGTGCCTGCGAAGCTGCCGATGTCGCAACTAAAACGCAACAGACCAGTGCTTCAATGGGCTTGCTCCACGGGCTTCCAATCGGTCTAAAAGATATCTTTGATACGGCGGGCGTACTAACGGCTGGTGGGTCCATAACCCAGGAATCGCGTATTCCGAATCGCGATGCGATGTCTGTCACGAAGCTAAAAGAGGCCGGTGCGGTCATCGCTGCTAAGCTGACGACCCATGAGTTTGCGCATGGTGGTCCGAGCTTTGATCTACCGTGGCCGCCAGCAAGAAACCCTTGGAATCGGGACCATTTTACGGGTGGGTCGTCAAGTGGTTCTGGCGCTGCAGTCGCCGCAGGCATAGTCGCAGGTGCTATGGGTTCTGACACTGGCGGATCGATTCGCGGACCAGCAACCTATTGCGGCGTTGCGGGCCTAAAACCAACCTATGGCTTGGTGAGCCGTGCCGGTGTCATCCCCAATTCTTTTACGTTTGACCATTGCGGCCCGCTGGCCTGGACTGCGCGCGATTGTGCGCTGATGCTGGATGCGCTCGCTGGACCGGACCAAGCAGATCCTGCAAGTGCAAACGCGCCATCGCCAAACGCCTTTGCCCAGCTCGGCAGCTCGCTTAAAGGTCTCAAGGTGGGCGTCCTCCGCCATTTCTGGGAGGAGGACGTTACCGTGTCGCCCGAGATGATCGATGTTGTGGAGAATGCCGCTGCGGTGCTGGCTGACCTCGGCGCGGACGTAGCTGAGGCTCGGATTGCGCCAGTCCAGGATTACTACGATGTCAAAATTGTTATTGCCGAGTCGGAATTGTTCAACGTCCACCGACAGGACCTTCTGATCAAACCCCATGATTTTGGCACGGATTTTCTAGCCCGCAGCTTAGGTGCGCTTCTATTCACAGGACAGGATTATGTGGCGGCGCAGCGTCGTAGGCGGCAGCTTATCCATGAGATGCAGCCCGTATATGAGCAGTTTGATGTGTTGCTGGCACCGGCCGCAACAGGACCGGCACCAAGGCTTGATGCCCATAACACGGCCAATTTCTGGCGATACCCGAATGTTCTAACCCCTTTCAATGTCACTTCTGGTCCGGCGTTAAGCGTCAATGGCGGCTTTTCAGGTTCTGGCCTGCCGCTGGGTGTGCAGCTGGTTGGCCGTCCTTTTGATGATGCTAGGATATTAAACGTAGGCGCGGCGCTGGAGGCGTCACTTGACCTGAAATCTATGCGTCCTGATGTTGAACCTGGGCCGGCCCCAAAAGAATCAAACCCGACATTGCCTGCGCCTGTTGTGGAGATCAGTGCTGAAGATGGTGCCAGGATCGTCGCTATCGCAGCCGCCGCAGGCTTCAAGTTGGATGAGCGCCTGTTTGGATTGCTCGGCGAAGGTGCGCCTTATGCTTGGGCGATGGGGGAGCGACTACAGAAGAACTTTGGCTATGGAGATGAGCCGATGAATATTTACCAGCACGTCCGCTAGGCATCGGGCGCCTCTATTTCAGGCTTCATGCTTAAAAATTGTGCAGATATAGAGTTTGCTCTGAAATCAGGCGATAAATGCTTGCGAATTGGGCGGTATCGCGGGCACCTTGTATTCAAATATGTGAGTTTAACGGAGAATTCCGATGTTGAGAGCAAGGACGATCGGCCTGGGTATGGGGGCGTTGACGCTGTTTACGGCTGTTCCCGCAATGGCGGCAGAGATCAATAGTGGCGATACAGCTTGGATCATCGTCGCGACAGCCCTGGTGCTGTTTATGACGCTGCCAGGTCTTGCATTGTTCTATGCAGGCCTCGTGCGTGCAGGGTCCGTCCTGTCTGTGATTATGCAATGCGTGATGATCGCATGCATCGCATCTGTGCTCTGGATGGTCGTTGGCTATTCGCTGGCATTTGGTGACAGCGTCGGCGGCTGGGTCGGCGGCCTGGACAAAATGTTCTTCCAAGGTGTTGGGACAGACTCGGTCAACGGGACAATCCCTGAAATCGTCTTTGCCATGTTCCAGATGACGTTCGCAATTATCACACCGGCGCTGATTGTTGGCGCTTATCCAGAACGCATGAAGTTCTCGGCCATTCTCGCGTTTAGTGCTGCATGGCTGCTGCTCGTCTACGCACCGGTTGCCCACTGGGTTTGGGGCGGCGGATGGATGGCGGCGATGGGTGTGCGCGATTTCGCAGGTGGCATTGTGGTCCATGCGACAGCAGGCGTTTCAGCGCTGATGCTGGCGAAAATGCTTGGACCCCGTAAGGATTTCCCGAACCATCTGCGCCCGCCACATAACCCTGGCATGACGGCAACTGGTGCTGCGATGCTCTGGGTTGGTTGGTTTGGTTTCAATGGCGGTAGTCAGCTCGCGGCAGACGGTGGTGCGGGTATGGCAATTGCTGTCACGCATATCTCAGCAGCGACAGCAGCCATCACATGGTCCGTCATTGAATGGGTGAAGTTCGGCAAACCAAGCCTTGTTGGCGCTGTAACGGGCGTGATTGCGGGCCTGGCGACGATTACGCCGGCAAGTGGGTTTGTTGGCCCAATCGGTGCGTTGATTATTGGCGCTGCGGCTGGGATCATCTGTTTCTATCTCGTCGGCCTGGTCAAGAACCGCTTCAATATCGACGATTCCTTGGACGTGTTCGCTGTTCATGGCGTCGGTGGTATCCTTGGAACGTTGCTCCTCGCTCCGCTTGCCGCCGTTTCGCTTGGCGGTGGTGGGCAGGCTGATGGCGTATCGATGATGGATCAGCTTGGCGTGCAAGCGCTTTGTGTCGCCATTGTCATCGTTTGGTCGCTTGCTGTTAGCTATGTGATCATCAAAGTGACGCAAGGCTTGTTTGGGCTCCGTGTTGATCCTGAGGATGAAAACACCGGCCTTGATCTGCCGTCCCATGGCGAACGCGGTTATGAACTGTAAAAGGCGCTTGCCGCTGAAGGAGATAATCCGATGAAGATGGTCATGGCGGTAATCAAGCCGCATAAGCTGGATGATGTTCGTGAAGCACTGACCGGCGTTGGGGTCGCAGGCCTAACGGCGGGTGAAGTCAAAGGCTTCGGTCGTCAGCGCGGCCATACAGAAATTTATCGTGGTGCGGAATACACTGTCAGCTTCGTGCCGAAGGTGAAGATTGAAGTGGTCGTAGCTGATAATCAGGTCGAAGCTGCGGTTGAGGCCATCCAGAAGTCTGCGCAATCTGGACAGATCGGCGACGGCAAGATTTTCGTCTACGATATTGCAAGTGCCGTGCGGATCCGCACGGGCGAGACGGGCGACTCAGCGCTGTAGCTCTGCGCGCCCACAATGAGAGGGCGCTAAGGCTTTGGGTACGCACGATTATTTAGACGACCCCCGCAACGCGGACATCCTGATCGATATTAACGGCGAACATAAACGCCGTGCGGAGGCCATGGTCTCCGTCTTCGATTCGGGCTTCATTCTGGGGGATGGTGTGTGGGAAGGCATTCGCCTGCACAACGGATCGCTCGCGTTCATGGACGCTCATATGGAGCGGTTGTGGGAAGGGGCGACGGCCATTGATATGGACCTTGGCCTCACCAAAGCTGAGCTGACGGACCGGATTGAGGCCGTTTGCGCCGCTAATGGCATGACGACCGACGTGCATATTCGATTGATGGTGACGCGGGGCATTAAATCAACGCCCTACCAGCATCCACGGGTCACGATTTCAGGGCCGACCATTGTCATCATTCCGGAATGGAAATCACCGACACCGGAAACGGCTGTGCGTCCGCTCACACTCTTTACGGTGCATGTGCGCCGAGGCGCTGCGGATGTGCAGGACCCGAAGCTCAACAGTCATTCCAAGCTGAACTGCATTTTGGCCTGCATCCAGGCGGATAAGGCGGGCGCAGATGAAGGGCTTATGCTGGACCCTGATGGGTTTGTTGCGACCTGTAATTCCGTTCACTTCTTCATCGTGAAGAAGGGTGAAATTTGGACATCTACGGGCGATTACTGCCTGGCAGGTATAACCCGCGCCAATATCCTGGATGTCGCCCGTAAAGCTTGTATTCCAACGCACGAGCGGCGCTTCAGCTTGACGGACGTGTATAGCGCCGAGGAAGCCTTCGTAACTGGCACGTTCGCTGGGGTAGCGCCGGTTGGCATTATCGATGGTCGGACCATCGGTACTGGGCAACGGGGCGTTGTCACAGAACGACTGCAAGGGCTCTATAAGGCGTTCATTGATGCGGACTGCGCTGGTTCGTGAGCAGAGGCTTCTCGCGTAGACGCATAATACAGATGGGCGGCGGGGCGGCGGCCCTGGCGCTCACTTGTAGCCGGGGGGCAGTGGCGAAAATGCGAGATGCAAAGAACGCCGGGTTCTACCTGCCGGAGGAAAGCGAGCCACACGCGCGGACTTTTATGCAATGGCCGGTAAGCCGGAAGGTTCACCCAGATCCATTCTTCCTAGATATGCTCCAGGATGCGATTGCGACGGTGGCCAATGTCATTGCCGAGTTCGAGCCGGTTGTCGTGCTGATGGACCAGCGGTTCGCTGGAAAAGCACGGCGCAAGCTCTCAGGCGAGGTCGATATATGGGACATCCCAACAGATGATCTTTGGTGCCGGGATGCGGGGCCGTTATTCGTCAGGAATGATGATGGTGCGCTTGCAATCTCGCATCTGAATTTCAATGGATGGGGCGGCAAGCAAGTCCACGCCAATGACGCCCAGATTGCGCGTAGGGTGGCTGAGCGCTTGGACCTGCCATTGCTTGATAATGGCCTCGTCGGCGAGGCGGGCGGCGCTGAGGTAGATGGCCAGGGTACATTGATCGCCCATGCCAGTAGCTGGGTAAACAGCAACCGCAATGTTGGTTCAAAAGCCGCTGTCGAAGCGCAGATGAAGCAAGCATTTGGTGTCGAAAAGGTAATATGGGCGCCGGGCGTTAAAGGCGGTGACATTACGGATTATCATATCGACGCGCTGGCCCGATTCACCGCGCCCAGCAAGGTCTTGATCCAACTGCCAGAAGGCATTGATCCCGAGGATCCATGGAGCGCAGCCGCATTTGAAACCTACGATATCCTGGCCGGTGCAACGGATGCTACGGGCCGTTCACTGCAGTTAACTACGCTTCCAGAACCATATGATACCCGGATTAAGAGCACTGATTTCGTCGCTTCATATGTCAATTATTACGTCTGCAATGGTGCTGTGATCTCAGCCAATTTCGGCGATAGAGAAACTGATAAGGAAGCCGCTCACGTGCTTGCTGCGCTTTATCCTGACCGCGAAATTGTCAGTCTAAACGTTGATCCAATTGGCGAGACCGGCGGTGGCATCCACTGCGCCACACAACAGCAGCCAGTTGGCTGAATGCTTGGTTTTAACTGAGCAATCGCGCGCGGATAATGCTTTCTAGGTTTGGCCAACTATCCGCTTGCTCGTGCGCGGCTTCGACAGGACCAAGCAGCCTCCTGAGCGTTGGATGGGTGACGTAGTGCAGGCGGTGCACGTCAGGGGCAATTTCCGCAACGCTTACATGATGATGCGCTATGTCATCGACGAAAGCGCACGGGCCTCTGGTCTTGGCAGCAAGGGCGGCAACAGCGGTTCCCTTAGGGCCGGACCAGGGGGCCAGCGCCATCTTGAAGGCAGATGCTTCCAGCGCGTGGCGGCGGTCACCGGCGGCTTTCGAAGGCACATTGCTGAGAACGACGGCTTGCACGCCATCAGCTTGTAAACGAGCAATGGCTGGTGCGGCATCTGGGTCGGCTGGCATTGTGCGCGTGCGCTCGCCGAAAAAGGCTTGGATCAGCGCGCCTACGGTCTCCTTGCTGGAGGCAGTGCCGCCGGGGGCATCAAGCACATTGCCATTCAGCGCATAGCTTTTGAACTGAAAGGCATGGCCACGGCTTTCAATGAAATCCTGGAATGTCGCCATGAAGTGAAACAGCACTTCGTCGGCATCGACGATCAAAAGCGGCTTGTGCGGATCAAGATCAATCGTGCTTGCCAGCGCTTCAGCGCGCGCTTCGCTCATGGAGAATCCTCTATTGCTGGCGTCGGTGCGGGCTCGACTGGCGGGTAGCTTGGCCGGGTCAGAATAAACCATCCGACAGTGGCCAGGACGCCACCAACGATCACCGAAACATAAATAGGCGGTTGTCCAACGACTGTGAGTGCCGCAAAGCTGCTGATCATTGTCAGCACTGCTGCAAACTTCGCTATCGGCGGAATAACGCCATGGCGTTCCCAGGCGATGAGCATCGGGCCAAATGTCGGCTGGCTATAAATCCAAGCCCGCCAGCGCTTGGAGCTCTTGCCGAATGCCCATGCGGCAACCAAAAGGAACGGCACCGTTGGTAAGATGGGCAAGATAGCGCCGGCAGCCGCAAGCGCTACCGCAAGCCACCCAAGCGCAAACCAAAATGGGCGGGTTGCTTTGCTCGCAAGCCGCGTCTCCGTCATCAGATCGTCATGGGGATCGCTCAAGCGGCGGCACCTTTGCCAAAGGGTTCGATATAACCTTCGGGTGCCATGCGTTCTTTGTCAGGAACGGGGCCAGCGGCACGGCCGAAATAGAGGAAGCCGATGATCTCGTCCTCCTCCTTCATGTCGAAGAACGCTTTCACATGGCTGTCCTGGGCGTTCTTGCCCGTCAGCAGAATAGCACCGAAGCCTTTTGCCTCTGCTGCGAGCAGCATGTTCTGTGCCGCGCACCCAGCGGCGACGATCTGTTCGACCGGCGGCACGTTTGGGCGATCAAGCGTCACACGCGCCAGAATGGCGATGATTGTCGGCGCACGTAGAGGCCTGCCGACTTCCTTGGCGATCGCTTCTTCGGTCGCATTCGGGTCCCGGCGTCGAAGCGCTTCAGCGAAGACTTGGCCAAGCGTCGCCCGGTCATCGCCTTCAATAATGACGAAGCGCCAAGGGCGGATGGCACCATGATCGGGGGCTGTCATCGCCGCGCACATCATATCCTGCACATCAGCGGGTGAGGGGCCTTGATCATCCATCAAGCGGGGCGGCGTTGATTTGCGGTTGAGCAAAGCCTCAAGCACGGTCATCGCTGGCGTCTCCTAAATATTGAGCCTTGGGTGGGTTACTTTACTAATATGGCGCAGATGCTGTGAGATTGTATCATCGCTGTAAATTAATTTCCTGCTTCCCTTCGGAGACTTATCGATTATGTCCGCAACGCCGCCAAAAGGCCCGTTAGATGGCGTCCGCATCATTGACCTGACAACAGTGATGTTCGGCCCCTATTGCACCCAGATTTTGGCGGAGATGGGCGCTGACGTTATCAAGATTGAGCAGCCTGCGGGTGATACATCACGCCATGTTGGGCCGGGGCGAAGTCTAGGCATGGCTGGCGGATATCTCACAAAGGCCCGCAATAAACGCTCAATCATGCTGGACCTGAAGCAGGATGCTGCAAAGCCGGTTTTTGCAAAGCTGATCGAGGGTGCGGATGCCTTTGTCCACAATATTCGCCCTAAGCCCGCAGCGCGGATCGGGATCGACTATGAAACGGTGCAGGCGATCAACAAGGAGATCGTCTACTGCGCCGCAACCGGGTTCCGGCCCGAGGGCCCTTATGCAGACAAGGCGGCGTATGATGATTTGATCCAAGGCCTCTCTGGCTTTGCGGCATTGAACGGGAAGGTGTCGGGTGGTGAGCCGCGTTATGCGCCAAGCGTGATTGTCGACAAAGTTTCAGGCCTGTTTGCGAGCTATGCAGTGATGATGGCTCTCTTTCATCGGGAACGCACCGGGGAGGGGCAAAGGGTTGATGTGGGGATGTTTGAGGCATTCACGGCTTTCTTGATGCAAGAACACTTGCAGGGGCGCGCCTTTGAACCGTCAATCGGGCCTGCCGGATATTCGCGCCTGCTGACGACCCACCGTCGGCCCTACAAAACGGCGGACAGCTACGTATGTGTGGTGCCTTATACGGATCGCCATTGGCGCTCATTCTTCCGCATTGTCGGTCGCCCGGAACTGGCGGCAGATGAGCGCTTTGCCACGATCGCAAATCGGACCGTTCACATCGATGCGCTGTATGCAATTGTGGCGGATTCACTGACTGCGCGCACCACGGCTGAGTGGCTTGAAGCGCTGGCTGAAGCCGATATCGCCGCGATGCCGATGCATGATGTGGAGAGTGTGATCGATGATCCGCACATCCAAGCCATTGGCTTGTTTTCAGAACACGACCATCCAACCGAAGGCAAGGTTCGGTATATCGAAGCGCCGGTGCATCTGTCGAAGACGCCAGGCGGCCTTCGGCATCACGCAGATCACCTTGGCCAAAGCAGCGTGCCAATACTGGAGGAGATCGGGCTAAACAGAACAGAGATTGAAGCCCTGATCGCAGCAGGCGTCACCAAAGATGGCAGGCCCGAATGACCCAACCGATCAACCTCAACCGCTTCCGCAAAGCCAAGCAGAAGATTGAGAAAACGGAACAAGCAGCCGCAAACCGCGTGAAGTTTGGCCGCACGAAAGCACAGAAGGCTGTGGATGCAGCAGCCAAGGCGAAAGCGGCCGATCGCGTTGATGCGTCAAAGCTAGAAGAATGAGCGTTAGCTCCTTCTAAAGAGCTGCATAGATCTTTCCTAGGAACTGATCGATTGCAGCTGGGTCGAGCCAGCGTGAAGCAACGACCAGGTCAGCTTCTGGGTCTATCCAAATGGAATTGCCCCCTGCACCAACTGCCTGGAAGCCATGTGCCGGAGCAGAGGGTAGGCGTGTTTGGACTGCATTGAGCCACCAAAGCCAGCCGTAATCAGCATTAATGGGGCAGGGCGTTGTCGCATTCTTGATATAGCTTTCAGAGATTAATTGCTGGCCATCCCATTCGCCGCCGCGCGCCATTAGCACGCCAATACGGGCCTGGTCCCGGGCGGAAATGAACATGCCTCCGCCCCAATGCGCACCGCCGCTGACGGATTGCATCATCTGGCCGTCAACGTCGACCCAGCTATTAAGATAGCCGTGCCATTCCCAGGTTCCGCTGGCATCAATGGGCTGCATGATCCTTTCAGCAAATACTTCTGGTAATGGGCGCTTCAGAACCCGCAATGCGGCAAGTGCCAAGCGGTTTACGCGGACATCGTTGTATTCCCAGTGCGCTCCGGGCTTTTGCAGAGGGCGCGCCTTGCCTTTGTCCGCATTTCTGCCCTCGGTGGCGAGAGAGCGATTGCGGTCAACAAGGTCCGGCTTACTGAAAAGCTCACCTTCCCATTCGCTCGTGAGCTGCAGCATCTGCGCCCAAGTGATCTCGCTGTTCTGGTCAGAATCAAAACCGCCATCATCAACCAAGTCCCGGATAGGAGCGTTCGGGTCTTTGATCAGGCCGTCATCCATGGCCAAGCCAATACACATGGAAATACTGCTTTTGGCGCAAGAGAATGTCATGTCCGGGCGGTTCGCATCGCCCCATTCAGCCACGATCCGGCCTTCTTTAACAATCACCCCGGCAGGGCCGCCACGCGGGCGGACATGGCCTATAATTTCGTTCCAGGGCGGTGGTTCGAAATGACCTTGACCAATGACTTTGCCTAAGTCCCGATCCCAGGGCGTCTCATTCGCCTCCGCGAAGGCGGCTGCGGCAGCGAAGCGTTGGTCAGCTTCAAGCGCCCATGCGGCGCCAGCGGGGGGGACATAGGTCATGCTCAATCCTCAAACATCTCGTAGTTCAGCTTGGGTGCGGACCCGTACCAGATCGGGTAGTCCCGGTGGTCTTTCAGGTCGTCTGCGGTGTTGGGATGCAGTAGTACGGTTAGGCCTTGGCGATTTAGGGCAACCCATGCAGTAACCTCAGCAAGTCTTTCATTCGGCACAAGCACCTGGAAGCTGCCTTGGGGGTGCGGGCCGATGGTCTTGTCGTGCATGCGCCCAATTGTGAGGCCTGGTAGGCCCGTCTCAACTTCGGCGCGGACGGCCTCAGCGGTCGATTTCGAGCCGTCGTCATAATAGACGTGGATGTGCCAGTCTTGAATGATATCAGTCGATTGCACGCGGATTCTCCTTCGGATTGGACAGAACTCGAACCTGTTCATCGTAGGATGGGTCAAGCGTGCCGAAAAGGCGATCCCACCACGTGAACTGGTTGGCCAAATTATAGGTGAAGCGCTGGTGGTGTTGATCATGATGCACCGTCGCCACCAAAGGGAACGGCCAGCGGGCGAGGCGGCCAGCAAAGTGTTCATAGCCGGAATGGCCAATCATGCCCTTGGTTTGATCAAACAAACGGAGCGCGATCAACGCAGCGGTCGGTATTGGCAGCACAAATGGCAGTAGAATAAAGAAGCTTTGCACCGATAATGCATCGGGGACGGAGAAGCTGTCATTGTTCCATACTGTTGGTGTCACGCTTAGATGATGGGTTTTGTGCCAGCGATACAACGGCTTGGTGTGCATCAGCCGATGGCCGAAATAGAACCAGGCATCATGCAAGATGAGCGCTGCGACGAAGGTCCATAGAACATTGATAGGGGACAGGGCGAGCGGCGTCTGCGTCCATCCTGTTGTTTGCGCATAGACGCCGACCGCCAAACAAAACGATGTTCCGATCAGCGATTTCAGGCTTTGGCGGATTTCAGCGCCAGGTGAGCGGCGGGCTTTCCGTTCACGGCCCGAAATGGCGGGTATCTGGCGTTCAGGGAAGTATTGGTTGACCCAGAGCAGAAGACTGCCCAGGCCAAAATAAAGCGCTAGATGAACAGCGTAAGAAACTGCCCAAAGTAGGAGAAAGCCCGGAATACCGAGTGTGCTAATCCCGTCCAGCGGCCACATCGCGCACCGCTTCTAACGCCCGATCAATTCCGGCGCTGTCGACATCCAGATGGGTCACGGCACGCATCAGATCGCGGGGGCCATAGCCGGCACCGATCCGAACGCCCTTGGCGAGGAGTTTTGCAGACACATCGTAATTATCCATTCCAAGCCCGGCGCAATCGAAGAACACCATATTGGTTTCAGGCTCTTCAGGATCAACCTCAATGCCAGGAATTTGCATCAAGCCTTGGGCCAGGCGCTTGGCGTTCTGATGATCATCCGCCATCCGCTCAACATTGTTTTGGAAGGCGTAGACGCCAGCCGCAGCAATAATCCCAGACTGGCGCATCGCCCCGCCGAACTGATGCTTCCAGCGCCAGCTTTCATCAATAAATTCTTTGGAACCAACAAGCACGGCGCCCACGGGGCAGCCTAGACCTTTGGAGAGGTCAATCCAGGCTGAGTCGCATTGCTGTGCGAAAGCCTTGGCGGAGGTTCCTGTCGCCGCGACTGCGTTCAACAGGCGCGCACCATCCATGTGCATGGCCAGGTTATTGCGCTTTGCAGCGTCGGATACGTCCTTCATTTCATCCAACGTCCAGCAAGCGCCGCCACCGAAATTGCTGGTCTGCTCTACGGATACAACCTTCGGCACGGGCCTGTTGTGCTTATAAGGCTTCATCGCTTTATCGACGGCATCGCCTGAGAATACGCCGCGACGACCGCCATCTAGCTGGGTGATCATGCAGCCTGAAAGCGCTGCTGGACCGCCTGCCTCAGCGTGAATCGGGTGGGCGAGCTGGTCCATGATTACGCTATCGCCTTGTCGGCAATAGACCCGGTAGGCGATGGCGTTACACATGGTACCGGATGGCACATATACGGCGGCTTCATGGCCCGTCAGCTCTGCCGCAATCTCACACAGCTTGTTGACCGTTGGGTCTTCGCCGGCCTGCTCATTGCCGACTTCGGCCTCTGCCATGGCTTTGCGCATGCCGGGGGAAGGGCGTGTGATGGTATCACTATAAAGATCAACGGCGATGGCGGCAGACATGGCGCTTCGGCTCCGACAGATGTTGCTTTGCAGATAGACTTAGCAGTATTGGCTGGACATTCGAAGCACTTCAGAAACCGCGTCCATGCGCTTCCATAAAGGCAATCTCTTCTGGCGTGGATTGACGGCCCAACACGGCGTTTCTGTGGGGGAAACGGCCGAACTGCTGAATGATTTCCTGATGCTTGATCACGAATTCCATCCATCCAGCACCGCCAAGTGCGGTGTACAGGCGGACGCATTCATTTTGAACGTCGAGGTCTTCGGCGTGTTCATAGGGCAGATATAGAAATACGGCCTCAAATTCATGCATCGCCTTGTCCCAGCCTTTAGCGACAGCATGTTGGGCGGCAGCGAGTGCGCGGGCATCCGTTGCGAACGAACGGGCGTCCTCACGGAAGATGTTGCGGGGAATCTGGTCAGTCAGAATGACGAAGGCGAGCAAGGATTCTGGTGTTTCAAGCCAATGATCAAGCTGCCCTGCATTAGCTTTTTCCCAGTCTGGCTGGAACTGGCGGCAGGCGTTATCGAATTCTGGTCCGCCTTGGAACCAAACATCACGGCGCTCATAGGGTTCTTTTCCGAACCAGAACTCATGGATATCGCTAGGTTCAGCCATCTTGCCCTCCCGAAATGAAACGCGGCGTCGCCAATATTGGCGACGCCGCGACCCTATGGGAAACGCTTCAGCAGTGAAACGGGGCGGAATTACTGCTTAGGCGCACCCATGTCCTTGTCGCGACGATGGTGGCCGTGCTTACGCTTAATCTGAGCAAGCTCGATAACGCCATCTTTGTTTTTATCCATCCGCTCGAACCGGGCGTCGCCGGCGATACGGGCTTCGGCGTTGGAGATCACGCCATCTTTGTTGGTATCGGCACGTTCCATGTGTTTAGCGATGCGCTTGTCGAAACGTTTGCTCATACGCTCCATCATCGCCGCTTTCATTTCAGTTGCGGTCACGGAACCATCCGCATTGGCGTCCGTTTTGGCGAAGCGGGCGTCGCTGTGGGCTTGGCCTTCAGTACGTGTGATCTTGCCATCGCTATTGGTGTCGATTTCCGCAAACTTCTCTTGCGCATGGTGGGACTTGCCGGCCTTAGCAATAGCGACGCCTGCGAATGGCAGGCTAAGGATTGCGGCAGCCAGGATGATTGTGCGGGTCTTCATGGGAGTACGTCCTTTTGGTGGAGTGTGTGGGGGCCGATTAGATGAAACAGGGCGCGACCAAGTTCTGATCCTTAAACGGCGGACCCGCGCATTTCCGTCGGAAAATTTGCACAAGTTTTTTGTTTTTGTTATGTTCTATACGCAAACAGCAACAGGAGAGAATTATGGAAACGCAACCAGGGCACTTTCATTGGAACGAACTTATGACCCGCGATTTGGCGGCTGCCAAAGCATTTTATGGTGCGGTGTGTGGCTGGACCTATGAGGTGATGGAAGTCGACGGCATGACCTATACGCTCATCATGGATGGTGAGCAGCCAGTCGGCGGCATGTTCGATATGGGCGATGATCCAGAGTTCGATAAAGCGCCCGTCCAATGGGTCGGTTATGTCTCGGTCAAGGATCCTGATGCAGCATGCACGGCGGTTAAAGCTGGTGGCGGCATGGTGGTGAAAGAGCCTTTTGATGTTACAGGCGTCGGCCGTATTGGCGTGACGATGTCCAAAGAGGGCGCATTTCTTGGGGTTATGAAGCCAGCGCCGATGGAAGACTAATCCACGGGTCGCTTGATCCGGTAGAGCACGTGGCGCTGAAGCGGAGATGTTTCGTCCAGCAATGGATGGTCAAAGTCACCCGCTTCGTCGCGTGTAATGCCAATCCGCTCCATCACTCTGCGGGATGGTGCGTTCTGTTCTGCGGTAAATGAAACCACCTCATCGAGGTTTAGCGCGCTGAAGCCCCAATGCAGTGCTTGGCGCGCACCTTCGCTCGCATATCCTTGGCCCCAGGCATGTCGAGCCAGCCGCCAGCCAATCTCGACAGCCGGTGTGAACGGCGTTTCATATGGCACGCGCGAAAGACCAATGAAGCCTAGGAATGTGCGGTCAGCCTTTCGTTCAACGGCGGCGAAAGCGAAACCGTTTTTGGCCCAGCGCGCTTCGAGCAGGTCAACGAGTGCATTGCTGGCGGCTTCGTCCAATGTTGCGGGAAAGTAGCGCATGACGTCTGCGTCGGCGCTCATAGCCGCGAACGGTTTACGGTCTGTCGTGCGCCAGGGGCGGAGAATGAGGCGTTCGGTTTCGCCAAATGGCTCGCCAAAAGGCTGCGCCTGTGGGATTATCTGCATTCCGATTTCCTTGCCCTGAGGCACGATTATGAATCACCTGCTTGAAGTCGAAGGCCTGACAGTCGATTACCCAATACGCCGTGGCGTATTTACTGCGATTGAGGATGTTTCCTTCCACGTTGCCGCAGGTGAAATTCTTGGCGTTGTCGGCGAATCTGGCGCTGGCAAATCTACTGTAGGTGCAGCGATTATGCGGCTGATTGATTATCCGGGCTTCATTCGATCCGGCAAGATTGTTTTGTCTGGCCTCGACCTGGCGTCTCTTTCGGATCAGGAAATGACAGCGGCGCGTGGTCGCCGGATCGGGATGATCTTCCAGGATCCGCTGACAGCACTTAACCCAGTACTGACCATCGGTACGCAAATCCGGGAGACAATCCGCAAGCACACTAAGTTGACCGGTGATGCCGTTGACGCCCGCGCCGTTGAGCTTTTAACCCAGGTCGGCATCCCAGAGCCTGAACGCCGGTTGTCGCAGTATCCGCACCAATTTTCTGGCGGCATGCGCCAGCGCGTTGTGATCGCTATTGCGCTCTCGGGCGAGCCTGAACTGTTGGTGGCAGATGAGCCGACAACAGCGCTCGATGTCTCAATCCAATCCGAAATCCTGGATCTGATCCGTGGTTTATGCCGGGACCGTAACCTTGGCGTTATTTTGATTACCCATGATATGGCGGTCATTAACGAAGTGACGGACCGGGTGGCTGTCATGCTGCGCGGGCATATCGTTGAAATAAACGACACCCGCAAAATCATTGACGCGCCGGAGCATCCCTACACCCAGAGCCTTATTTCAGCCGTACCGCGAACGGATGTGAAGCTCGATCGCTTCCAAATGGTCGATGCGACGGCCGGTGGTGAGAGTGCTGTTGAAGCGATGGGCAAGGAAGTAGCATGGCTGCGCGCTGCGATATCTGAGCAGGCAGAGGCGGCCGCACCGCCCATGATTGAGGTGGAGAACCTGACTGTCCGGTTCATTAAATCCCGCGGGCTACTGGCGCGGTGGCACACATATTTCAATGCCGTCGATGATGTGACGCTTGAAGTTCGGCGCGGCGAGACTTTCGGCCTTGTTGGTGAAAGTGGGTCGGGCAAGTCTACCGTTGCTAAAACCGTTGTTGGTTTAGAGCCGCCATATCAAGGCAAGGTGCGCTACAAGGGCGTTGATATTTCAGCATTATCTACCGATGCAGGCCTGCGGGCGAACTGCACCGACATGCAGATTATCTTCCAGGACCCATTCTCCAGCTTGAACCCGCGCATGCGTGTGCGCCAGATCATCTCTGAGCCAATGGTTTATAACAGCCTGGCGGAGAAGAATGAGGCGAACGCAGTTGCGGATGAACTGCTGGTGCGCGTTGGCTTGGACAAAGCGGCTGGGGACAAATACCCACACCAATTTTCTGGCGGCCAACGTCAGCGCATCTGCATCGCCCGTGCGCTGGTTATGCGTCCGCGCATGCTCATCTGTGATGAGCCGACATCGGCACTTGATGTGTCGATCCAGGCGTCACTGCTGAACTTGCTGAAGGACCTGCAGGAGGAGCTTGGGCTGACGATGCTGTTCATTAGCCATGACCTCGCCGTCATTCGCCAGATGTGTGACCGGGTCGCCGTTATGCGCTACGGCAAGCTCTGTGAGGTTGCGGACAGTGAGACTTTGTTTGCGGACCCACAGCATCCATATACTAAAGAGCTGCTGCGCTTAGCGCCGAAGTTCAGCCGCCAGGTTGCCGTATAAAGCAGCACGTTTTTTTGGAGAGGATTTTTGAATATGGACTTTGGTATCGATCCCGCTGGGCTTGTCGCGATCATACTCGTCGTATTGGCGATTTTGGTTATTTTCAAAGGTGTAGTCGTGGTCAGCCAGGGCCATGAATACACTGTAGAGCGCTTTGGTCGATACACCCGCACGCTGCGGCCTGGCCTCCACATTATCGTGCCATTTTTTGACAAAATTGGCAGGCGTTTGAATGTGATGGAGCAGGTTCTTGATATTCCAACGCAGGAAGTTATCACCCGCGATAATGCCAGCGTTCAGGTTGATGGAGTTGTTTTCTATCAGGTCATGGACTCGGTCGCTGCTGCCTATGAGGTCCGCCAGCTAACGCTCGCGATCGTCAACATTACAATGACCAATCTGCGAACGGTTATGGGGTCTATGGACCTGGACGAACTCCTGTCTCAGCGTGATCGGATCAACAGTCAGTTGCTCGTGGTGTTGGATGAAGCAACCAATTCCTGGGGCGTTAAGATCACCCGTGTTGAAGTGAAGGATATTTCACCGCCAGCCGATCTTGTCGCCGCGATGAACCGCCAGATGAAAGCAGAGCGTGATAAGCGCGCCCAGGTGCTTGAGGCCGAAGGCTCCCGGCAGTCCGAAGTGCTGCGCGCGGAGGGCGAAAAGCAGTCGCAAATCCTTGAGGCTGAGGGCCGCCGCGAAGCCGCATTCCGCGATGCTGAAGCGCGCGAGCGTGAAGCTGAAGCTGAGGCGAAGGCGACCCGTCTCGTCTCTGAAGCGATCCTGAATGGCAACCCGCAGGCGATCAATTACTTCATCGCCCAGCGGTATGTGGAAGCACTGGAAGCAGTCGCAAGCGCGCCAAACCAGAAGCTGATTATGATGCCGCTGGAAGCAAGCGGCGTGATCGGTTCAATTGCCGGCATTGCTGAAATTGCTAAAGAGTCGCTTGGCGGCGGGGCCAACAACTCTCCACCGACACCTCCACCAGCAGCACCCCGGCAGCCACAACAAAGTGGCTCCGTGCCATCCAGCTATGTCTCAGCCTCAGCCCCACGCGATGGAGACTAAGCAATGGAAGGTGGTCTCTTCGATGCAGTGGTCTACTGGCACTGGCTAGCGTTGGCGGCTGCATTCGTGGCGTTGGAGATCGTTGTTCCCGGCGTATTCCTGATTTTCCTTGGGATAGCGTCGGCGACGGTTGGTGTCGTGCTTTTGGCTATTACTGGGCTGGATTGGCGCTTGCAGTTGGTGATATTTGCTGGCTTGGCGGTCGCGCTGATTTTCATTGGGCGCCGCGTCTATGGCCGCATGTCCGAGGCAGAGGATCACACATCGCTCAACCGCCGCGGCGATCGGTTTGTCGGCCAAAGCTTCCCGCTCGTAGGCGCTATGACCGGCGGCAGGGGGCGTGTCCGGGTCGGTGATACCGATTGGCTCGCACGGCTAGCACCGGATGCTACCGAAGACATTGCCGACGGGGCTATGATGCGGGTTGTCGCCGTTGATGGCGCTACATTGGTCGTTGAGCCGCGCAGTTAGCTCTCCTTAATCAGGTCTTTGATGTAATCCCGGCTTTTCCATTCAGGTTCTGGCGGCGTGTAGCCCGCCTTTGGCGCATAGATTGACGGCTTTGCGCCATCCATCGCGGGCACATATCGTGGGCAGTTTGGAAAGATGTCGCGCGCGGTTACGCGGATCAGGCGCTTGGCACCGGGAAGGCCTGCAATCGCTTCTGGACTGTCATCAATCTCCGCCACGCCATTAACGCGAAGGCGGGTGCTGACACCATCAAAGCGGACGAATAGCAGGCCGACATTTGGGTTGTTCAGGATATTGCCAAGGCTTCGGTACATCCGATTGCCGTCATAGTCCGGGAATGCCAGCGTGGAGGGGCCGATAACACGGATAAAGCCTGGCTCGCCGCCCTTCATTGAGCAATCGACGGAGTCTTCGAACGACGTTGCCAGAAAGAAGACTGGCGCCGTTTCGATGATATCGCGGTCGTCGTCTGTGAATTCATCATGGCGACGGACTTCAGTGATTTTGTCCGCCACCTTCCGGCCGCCATACTTATCCTGCAGCGCGCGCTGGCCTTTATGGAACATGTGCTTTCTCCCCTGGATATGGCGCAGCCTACATCGCCCTGGCAGCACTGCAATGATCGGTGTTCGCAGATAGCACGTTCTGCATCGCCATCAAGCGCGCGGGGCGTTACTGTGGGGGCAATCAGTATTGCTCTCATGAAGGAAGTTTCGCGACATGATGTATTCGCTCGATGGCCAGAAGGTAGACGCGCACCCGGAAAGTTGGGTTGCGCCCACAGCGTCCGTGATGGGGAATGTGAAGCTGGAAAAGAATGCCAGTGTTTGGTGGGGGGCGGTTATTCGCGGCGATAACGATCTCATCACCGTGGGCGAGGGCGCCAATATCCAGGATGGTTCTGTTCTGCACACGGACCCCGGCTATCCGATGGAGATCGGCAAAAACGTAACCATTGGCCATATGGTGATGCTGCATGGCTGCACCATCGGCGAAGGCTCGCTGATCGGCATCGGGTCCGTCGTTCTGAATGGCGCCAAGATCGGCAAAGGCTGCCTTATCGGTGCTAAGGCCTTGATCACCGAAGGCAAGGAAATTCCGGACTACTCCCTGGTTATGGGTGCCCCTGGCAAAGTCGTGCGGACATTCACGCCGGAAGAAGCGGCCAACCTGTTGAAGAACGCAGACTCCTATCAGAAGAACTGGAAACGCTTTCGCGACGGCCTTGAAGAGCAGGCCTAAAGTGCCGCGTAATTTTCCTTTGCCAAGGTGATAACGGCTTCCAGCCGTGCCGCGTGTTCTGACGGATGTTCCTGGGTATCCAGCGCTGAATGATGCGCTTCGATTAACTGGGCGGCTAAGTCAGGTGCGCGGATGGGTAAGGGTTCCGGTTTTTCCAGAAGCTGCATGATGGCATAGGTTTTCGCGGTGTTGGATGATGCCGCGACGAATGGTGCACCCGTTGCAAAAGCTGCGATAGAATGATGGAACCGCCCGGTCGTAACGATCCCGGCCCGTGCGATCTCACTAAGCCATTGCTGCAAGCTCTGCGCCTGTACAATCTCCGCGCCAGCAGGTAGCCCATAGCGGGTGAGGGCGCGGGTGAATGCAGCCTCGTCGCCTGCAGGAAATGCCCGCGCACCCGTCAACACTGCAACGTCCCAGCCCTCTGATGCGACCCAACGTGCGTATTCAGCGAAGGCTGCAGCTGTCCGGTCATCGGCGCTGGCCGATCCCGCGATGACGACACGCCGTTCACGTGTTTTCGGCAGCTCTTCGGCCATGGCTTTCGCTGTCAGCGGCAGGCTGTCGAACGCTAAAGCGCCTTCAATTCCGATCTGACGCATCAAGCCATAGCTGATGTGTTCACGGAACGCTGCGTATTCCAGCGTCTCATAAACACGTTTGTAGAGGCCGTTCGCGACCGGGTCCGTCAGCGTCGCAGTGTCTTCTGGATAACAGGAGTGGTTGATGATTTGCACACGCTTGCCGAGCCGCTGTGCGGCCGCATAGGCGAAATACAAAAGGCCCCGCACATTATCGCTAACGCCATGCAACGTCCCTTCGCCATTGACGACGATGAGGTCTGCATCAACGGCTTGGCGCATGAGATGTGGATTAGCGGCAGTGAATGCGTCAAAGAATGCTGGATTGTCGAAATCCTGAAGCGTGAGCGGTGCCGGCCGCGCCATATAGAGCGAGCGGATCGGCGCGTCGGCCAGGTCGTATCCACTGGCGCGGATCTGGTCACGAATGGCTAAGCTCGTTGCGGTACAGCCCCAATGATTCCAAGCCGTCGTATCGTTCGCGAGTAAGGCTTTCGGCTTAGCGCCATGATTGACCATCGCTGGATACAAGGGATGGGATGAGGCAGGAACGGCACCTGTGTTGGCGGCTTCGGTTACGACTGCAGCCGCAGCTTCAATGACAGGTTCCCAATCATCGAAGTCTTGCTGGCGTACATGAGCGACAGATTCGTACCAGGGATTACCTTCATCCCCGCCAAACCACCGCCAATCAGGCTCATAGTTCAGCATCATGAATGTGGGTACACCAAGAGCGCCAGCGAAGTGAACGGTAGAATTATCGATTGAGACG
Source organism: Alphaproteobacteria bacterium (assembly GCA_040263875.1). Lineage (GTDB taxonomy): Bacteria > Pseudomonadota > Alphaproteobacteria > Bin95 > Bin95 > VMCJ01. Next base: position 849 of record JBDQJI010000036.1, on the reverse strand, counting down.
ACAAGGTCCATGGCGCGGACTTGGGCAGCGAACATATCGAGCATGCCGCTGGAATCAACCGCAGGATCTTCAATAATATCGGCACCGAACTTAGCGCGTGCTTCAGCGATTTCTTGGTCGCATTCGCCGTATTGCAGGTTGACGAAGCGCACGCCCGGCGTTTGCAAAATCGGTGCCCATTGTTCTAGCGATGCGCTGCGTCGTTTGCCGCCCGTTGGATTGCCGCTGCGCCAGGATATACCGACAACGAGCGGCGGTGCTTCACCCGGAGCGCTCGCTTTATACCGCGCGCGCAAGGTTTCGACTTCGACCGGGTCTGCTTTAAGATACGCCCCGCGCGGACGGAAATCCTCAAAGGTGGGCGTTAAGAATGAGGGGAGTGCGCCGCCAGGAATCTGCCAGTCGAAGTCCGGCGAACTGAACGCTGATAGCGGCGGGTTCTGGCTTACACCGACTTGAATGCCGGGGAGTGAACGTTGCATCAAAGCCGCAAGCCGATTGGTGAGTTCGAGGAATACAGCTGCACCTTGGTCAATTAGCGCCTGCAGGTAGCCCGCAAACATGATTTCGTCGCCAACGCCTTGCTCTGCGTAGACGAGGATTTTCTTGCCCCTGAGGTCCGAACCATCCCAGCGTGGGTGCTTGTGTGGCCGGGTTTGGTCTAGGAAGGCTAGGGTCTGCCAGCGGCGTTCGTAATTGCGCCAACCCTGTCTAGCCCCCAAGTTCTGGGCCATTCCTGATTAGAGTTTCTGGAACAGGAGGGCGCATGTTGAGGGCCTGGTGTGGGCGGATGTGATTGTACTGTCTGAGCCACTGGTTGATGACGATCTGAGCCTGCTTTGTCGTGTT